>NZ_JBJPHW010000010.1:0-191611 GCF_053471285.1 Phreatobacter aquiterrae
TCCTGGAACCAGATCTCGATGGGCTTGCGGCGGGCTACCCGGCCGACATGGGCTTCGAGCGTGCGCGCGAAGTTTTTTTGAACGCCTGGATGACCTCGCCATCCTGTTTAGGGTGACGCGGACGCGCACTGACGTGCGAGAAGCCGAGCGTCGTCAGAAGCTTGCCAATCGTGCGCTCGTGGTACTGGACCCCGAAGCGCTCGGCGACCAGCGCCTGGAGGTCAACCCGCCGCCAGCGCACCACGCCATGGACCACACGGTCGGGACCGGTCTCGACGATGGCGGCCAACTCGGCCTCCTGCGCCGCAGTCAGCCGACGGGGCCTCGGCCGCGCGAGATCGTCCTTCAGGCCTTCCGGGCCGTGGTCTTTGAAGCGATGGACCCAATCCCGCAGCGTCTGGCGGTCCATCCCGCCGATCCTGGCCGCTTCCGTGCGGTTCATCCCGTCCAGCACCGCCGCCAGCGACAAAAGCCGCCGGCTCTGGTTCGCGTGCCGTGAGGCCGCCGCCAGCCGCCGCAGCTCCGGCGCCGTCCATTCTCCCGTGAGCGCAATCGGTTTGGCCATGGCATGGACCCTCCATGCTATCTTGAATCACGATCACGCGCCGATGGGAATCCCTCGCGAGTCAGCGGTCGCGCCCCTTGGTATTACACCACGAATTGAGCGTCGATCCGCGCGCCACAAGCGCGGAGCGTACCGCCAGATAGGTTTCCTCCGATCCAGCGACCGCCAAAGACAACGGAACGGAATGCCTGATTTGGTGCAACATGAATGTGTTAATAGCACCTGTTTCGGTGTCATTCAATGACCTACGACGAAGAATCGCTTGTTCGCGACCTGAAGGCGCTGATGAAAATGCGGAAGCGTTCCGCACGCTCAATCAGTGAGGCTATCAAGGTTCCCTATCGCTCCATCCAGAATTATCTTTCTGGGGAGAGTCGAATTCCAGCAGTTGTTTTGATTGCAATACTTGATGAATTAGGAGCCGATATAAGATTGCTCCGTCACGGGGACGCTCTATTAAGTCATTGGGATCTTAATGACGCAATTTTTCGCGTTTTTGGGGACTATTTATCTGAGATTGATATTGATGCTATTGGGCAGACGCGCAACCTCGGCCGGAGCGAGACAACGCCTGAAGACCTAATGGAGCAAACTCGGCGAGTTAAGAAGGCAAGCACCTTGGCGGGCCGTCTTAGCGAGGCTTACGACGAGATGGTCCGGGGGAATCGCATGGTGGCGGGCGGCCAATCCCCAACGATCAAGGAATTGAAAGAGCGGCATGAGCAACGCCTTGCCGCCCAAGAGCAAAAGGAAAAGGACTAGTTCGGCAATAGGTTCGGCAATCGTCGCCGTGCGCTGATTAAAGACGCAGGCAGTTCGCGAATAACGTCCGTATCATCAATCACTTCAGAGCTAAGTGGCGAAGAGCGATATCGGCTTGGCAGGGGTCGCCATTGCGCCGGCCGAAGTCCCATAACAATCAGCGGGTTAGGTCGGCGCTCCGCCAAATAGCTCCGACGCGCCTCCGCCAATTTTCGATGGCGCATCCACGGGACAGGGACAGCGATATCCTCAGGAGCCATCCGGCGTGATTCGCATAAGACATATTATGGAATATAAAGATCCGCACAAATGCGGGAGGATTGGGGTCAGGCGATATCCAGCACCATGCCGTCATAGGCCGGAACGACGCCATCCGGCAGGCGCGTCGCGATCGTCCGGTAGTCGATGTCCGAATGAAGGTTGGTCAGCACGGCCCGCCGTGGCTGGAAGCGGGCGATGACGGCCAGTGCCTCATCGACCGACAGGTGCGTCGGGTGGCGCGTGTAGCGCAGCGCGTCGAGGATGAAGATGTCCGCGTCGCGAAAGTGCCGCTCCGATAAATCCGGAAGCTCACTGATATCGGGACAATAGATGACATTCTTGAACCGGAATGCGAAGGCGCGGTAGCCGGCGCCGTGCATGACCGGTATCGGCATGAAGCTCAGATCGCCGCCGGGTCCGTGGATGACGATCGCCTCGTGCGGCGCGAAGAGATGCAGGTCAACAATGGGCGGATAGTCGCTGCCGGACGGCGAGGCAAAGCAATAGCCGAACCGCTCGCCGAGCGTGCCGGACGTGATCTCGTCGGCATGGATGGCGATGCGTCGGCGCATAGTCAGCACCAGCGGCCTCAGGTCGTCGATGCCATGGGTATGGTCTGCATGGTCGTGGGTGTACAGCACGGCATCGAGCCGCGTCACGCCGGCGTCCAGAAGCTGCTCGCGCACGTCCGGGCCGGTGTCGATCAGGACTGTGGTGACGCCTTCGGGCCCGGGCTGCTCGACCAGCAGCGCACAGCGGCGGCGCCGGTTGCGCGGCTCGGCGGGATCGCAGGCGCCCCAGCCCTGGCCCACACGCGGCACGCCGCCCGACGAGCCGCAGCCGAGGATGGTGACCTTCAGCGCCATCGCACGGCTCAGGCCGACAGGTGTCGGCCGGGATCGGCCTTGGCGAAGAGCCGGTAGAAGTTCTCGGTCGTCTGGCGCGCCATCTCGTCCGGCGTCACGCCGCGGGCCTCGGCGATGATGCGACCTGTTTCCACCACATAGGACGGTTCATTGGTCTTGCCGCGGAACTTGCCCGGCGCGAGATAGGGCGCGTCGGTCTCCACGAGGATGCGGTCAGCCGGCAGCTCGGCCGCCAGTTCGCGCAGATTGGCGGCGCTCTTGTAGGTGGCGATGCCGGAAAATGACACGTAGAGCCCGAGCTCGACGCCTGTCAGCGCCAACTCCCGCGAACCCGTGAAGCAGTGGAGAACGGCCTTGAAGGCCCCCTTCCCCATTTCCTCGGTCAGGATGGCGGCGACCTTGTCGTCGGCCTCGCGCGCATGGATCACCAGCGGCAGGCCGGAGGTGCGCGCTGCCGCGATGTGGGTGCGGAAGCCCTGTTCCTGCGCCTCGCGCGGCGACTTGTCGTAGAAATAGTCCAGGCCCGCCTCGCCGATGGCGATGACCTTGGGATGCGCGGCAAGCCGGACGAGGTCGGCGGCGGCGACGTCGAGTTCCTCGTGGGCATTGTGCGGATGGGTACCGACCGAACACCAGATGCCGTCATGGGCTTCCGCGATGGCGCGGATGCCGTCGAACCGGCGCACGCGGGTCGATATCGTCACCATGGACTGCAGCCCCGCCGCCACGGCGCGGGCAATCAGCCCGTCGCGGTCGGCGGCCAGTTCCGGAAAGTCGAGATGGCAATGGCTGTCGACCCACATCAGGCCGCGGCCTCCGGCTCGACATAGCGCGGGAAGACGCCGGCCGGTGGCGGAAGGGCTATGCCGGGCGTCAGGCGGTTTGAAAGCGCCGCGAAGTCGCGCGCATCCTCCGGCACCGCCAGGAGGTCGAGCAGTTTCGGCGCGCCCAGCGGAATGGCCGGGGCGGCAAGGATCGCCGCCTGGCGGATGATCTCCGCGGTCACGTAGAGCACCGTCTCCATGCGCGCCGGATCGGTCTTGCGCAGCGCCCAGGGCGCCTGTGCGGCGAAATAGCGGTTGGCCTCGCCGACGACGTTCCAGACCGCCTCCAGCCAGCGGTGCAACTGCTGGCTCGCCACCGCCTCGCGGGAGACGTCCAGCATGCCGTCGGCAGCGGCGAGCATCGCCTCGTCCTCGGCCGAGAAGGCGCCGGGCGTCGGCAGCACGCCGCCGCAGTTCTTGGCGATCATGGAGAGCGAGCGCTGGGCGAGATTGCCGATGTCGTTGGCGAGGTCCGCATTGGTACGCGCCACGATGGCCTCGTGCGAATAGGAGCCGTCGTTGCCGAAGGCCACCTCGCGCAGCAGGAAATAGCGCATGGCGTCGACGCCATAGGCCTCGGCCATGGTGAAGGGGTCGACGACGTTGCCGAGCGACTTCGACATCTTCTCGCCCCTGTTGAACAGGAAGCCGTGGCCATAGACGCGTTTCGGCAGTGGCAGGCCCGCCGACATCAGGAAGGCCGGCCAGTAGACGGCGTGGAAGCGGACGATGTCCTTGCCGATGACGTGCAGATCCGCCGGCCAATAAGCCCATTTCGGGTCGCTCTCGTCGGGAAAGCCGGCGCCGGTGATGTAGTTGGTCAGGGCATCGACCCAGACATACATGACGTGGCCGTCGGCGCCCGGCACCGGCACGCCCCAGTCGAAGGTCGTGCGCGAGACGGACAGGTCCGTCAGGCCGCCCTTCACAAAGCTGATGACCTCGTTGAACCGGGTGTCCGGACCGACGAATTCGGGGTTCGCCTCGTAATGGGCCAGCAGCCGGTCCTGGTATTTCGACAGGCGGAAGAAGAAAGTCTCCTCCTTGGTCCATTCGACCGGCGTGCCCTGCCCGCCGACGCGCACGCCGTCGGGTCCGACCGAGGTCTCGTCCTCGGCGTAGAAGGCCTCGTCGCGGACCGAATACCAGCCCTCGTAGCCGCCGAGATAGATGTCGCCGGCCGCCACCATGCGCTCCCAGATGGCCTGGCTCGCCCTGTAGTGGCGCGGCTCGGTGGTGCGGATGAAGTCGTCGTTGGAAATGGCGAGCGCCCCCGCCATGGCGCGGAAGCGATCGGCGTTGCGGTCGGCCAATGCGCGGACGGCCAGGCCCTCGCGTTCGGCCGTCTGCACCATCTTCAGGCCGTGCTCGTCGGTGCCGGTCAGGAAGAAGACATCGCGCCCGTCCGCCCGCATGAACCGGGCGACCGCGTCGGTGGCGATCACCTCGTAGGCGTGGCCGATATGGGGTGCGCCGTTCGGATAGGAAATGGCGGTCGTGACGTAGAAGCGGGGCTTCGACATGGGGCGTTTCGGACGGTTCGGGGTCAGGCGCGCCGCCGGCCGGCCTCGGCGAGCCAGCCGAAAACCTGGAAAACGAAGGGCTTGCGTTCGAGATTGAACGTGCGCACCTGCGCCGCGGTAGCCTCGACCTTCTCCCATACCTCGGCATGGGGTGCAAGGCTGACAGCCCCCTCGCCGGCCCGTGTGGTCACCTGCCGGTGAAGGTGGTCGAGCACCATGCGGACGAAGAGCTCGAAGAGCGCATCGTCGCGGCGCGCGAGCTTGTCGCCGACGGCATGGATGGCCAGAGGATCGGGCGCCGGCAGCGTCTCGAGCAGCCTGCCGACATCGCCCGCAAACCCCTCCTGGCCGCCTTCCGCCAGTTCCAGCGCCCGCCTGAGGCTCCCGTCGGCGAGCGCGGCGATGCGCGCCGCCTCGTCATCCGGCAGACGGATGTCCGCGAAGGTCTGTAAGCCCGCGGCGATTTCTCCGGGGGTGAGCGGATGGAGATGCAGCATGCGGCAGCGCGACCGGATGGTCGGCAGAAGGCGCCCCGGCAGGTGGGCGACGATGAGGAAGAGCGAACGCGGCGGCGGCTCCTCCAGGAGCTTCAGCAGGGCATTGGCGCTGGAGCGGTTGAGATCGTCCGCGGCGTCGACGATGCAGACGCGCCAGCCGCCCTCGCCGGCCGTCGAGCCGAAGAAGCGGACGATGTCGCGCATGGCGTTGACGGAGATGTCCTGCGGGATCTTCTCCTTGCCGGCCTCGGCGATGCGCCTGAGCGCCAGCAGGTCCGGATGGGATCCTGCGACGATCCGCCGGGCGGCCGGATGTTCCTCGGCAACCGCAAGATCACGAACGGTGGCCGGCACGCGTGCACCGACAGGATTCGCCAGCACGAAACGGGCGAAGCGATAGGCGAGCGTCGCCTTGCCGATGCCCTCCGGCCCGCCGATGAGCCAGGCATGGTGCATGCGCGGGCCGCGATAGGCGTCGAGCAGTTGCCGCTCGGCCTCGCCATGGCCGATCAGGATCTGACGCTCGCGCGGATGCGGCGCGCCATCGAGGCGGTCGGCGGCGTTCTCCTCGATCATGGCGAGACCAGCCTCACGCCGAGGCCGAAATGCTCGACGACAGCCGTGCGGATGGCGTCTGCCACCACATCGGCGTCGGCGCTGGCGTCGATCAGCTTGCAGCGCTCCGGTTCCAAGCGGGCGAGCGACTTGAAGCCCTGGCGGAGCTTGTTGTGAAAGGCGAGCCCTTCCTTTTCGAAGCGGTCGGCAGCCTCACCGCGGCTGACCACGCGGGCCATGCCGACCTTGGCCGGCAGGTCGAGGATGAGAGTGAGGTCGGGACCGTCTTTGCCGACCGTCACCCGCTCCAGCGCCATGACGAAATCGAGCGGAACCCTGCCGGCATGGCCCTGATAGACGCGGGTGGAATCGGCGAAGCGATCGCAGATGACCCAGGCCCCACGCGTCAGCGCCGGAAGGATCGTCACCGCGAGATGGTCCCGGCGCGCCGCCGCAAAGAGCATGGTCTCGGCCTCGGCTCCAAAGGGTTCCGCACCGCCCGACAGCAGCACGTGGCGCAGGATCTCGGCTCCCGGCGAGCCGCCGGGTTCGCGGGTGAGTACCACCTCGAAACCGCGCTGTTCGAGAAAGGCCACGAGGCGGCGGGCCTGTGTCGACTTGCCGGCCCCCTCCCCGCCTTCGAGCGTGATGAAGCGGCCGCGGGCCTCTGGCGTCTCCGTCACGGCCGGGCGACCCCGGACCGGATCCAGCCGGTGGAGAGTTCCCAGGCCCCCTGCATGGCGCGCTGCGTCAAGGTTCCCGCCGGCACGTCGACCGCGGCGAAGACCGGAACCTCCAGCGCCACCTGCGAACCCCGCATGACGCGCAGCTTGCCGACCTCGGCGCCCTGGCGCACCGGCGCGCGCACCGGACCCCGATAGACGATCTGCGCCGAGACGCGGTCCGACTGGCCGCGCGGCAGCAGCAGACGGACGAGCTTCTGCGCCGTCACCGGCACGCTGCCCTGCGCGCCGCCATAGACCGACACGTCACCGATGGCCTCATTCTCCTGGAACAGGTCGCGCAGTTCGAAGGAGCGGAAGCCCCAGTCCAGCAGCTTGCGCGCCTCGTTGGAGCGTTCCTGCAGCGAGCGTGCGCCCATCACCACGACGATGAGCCGCTGGCCGTTCTGCACAGCCGATCCCGCGAGGTTGAAACCGGCCTCCTCGATGTAGCCGGTCTTCAGGCCGTCGGCGCCGGTATAGGTGCCGAGCAACGGATTGCGGTTCTGCTGGCGGATGCCGCCCCAGGTGAACTCGCGCTCGGCATAGATCGCATAGTGTTCGGGAAAGGTGCGGATGATGTGGTCGGCGAGCCGGGCGACCTCGCGCGCCGTGGTCCTCTGCTCGGGGTCCGGCAGGCCGGTGGCGTTGCGGAACACCGAACGGGTCAGGCCGAGCGCCCGGGCGCGGTCGTTCATCACCGGGATGAAGTTGGCCTCGGTGCCGGAGATTGCCTCGGCCAGCGCGATGGAAGCATCGTTGCCGGACTGGATGATGGCGCCACGCAGGAGATCCTGCACCTTCACGCGCGAGTTGACGGCCGCATACATGGACGAGGTGCGCGAGGGCGCTCCGCCGCGGCGCCAGGCGTCCTGGCTGATGACGATCTCCTGGTCGGGCAGCAGCCGGCCCTGCCGCATCTCCTCGAAGATCACCGCCATGGTCATCAGCTTGGCGAGGCTGGCGGGGGACTGGAGTTCGTCGGCCGCCTTCTCGAACAGCACGGACTGGGTGCCGACGTCGACCAGGATGGCGTTGCGGACGGTGGTCTGGAAATTGTCCTGGGCACGCGCCGTGTCACCGCCGAACAGTGCGGTCGCCGCGAGAAGCGCGGCGCCAAGGCCTCTCCAGCAGATTCGCAATGCGGCCACGGCACGCCTCCCCGCTCCATGGATGGGACGGAGGCCGCGTGAAATCAAGGTCGATCAGTAGAGCGCGCCGAAACCGAGCGCGGCACGGACCGGAGCGCCGCCGGGCATGGCCTGGATCGCCGGCGCCGGGCGCGAGGGCGGCGCGAAGGCGGTGGCGGTCGGAACGGTGACCGGCCGGGACGATGCCGCGGCGAGGACAGGGCCGGAGGACGGAGCGACCTGCGGCGCCGGAGTGGCGACCACCGTCACGGTCGGGGCGACCTGCGCCGGGCCGGCGCGGCGCGCGACGACGGTGGTAGCGGCGGGAGCGGCGTCGCGCTGGCCCGGCCGTGCGAGCGGCAGCGGCGCCGAGGCCATGGTGACGGGCGATGCCGCAACCTGCGCCTGGGTGGCACCTTGAACGACCGGCGCTGCCGTCTGACCCGGATCGGGCTGGCGCATGTCCGGGTTCGGCATGTCCTGCCGGAAGAAGGCAAAGGACGGCGCCGGTGCAGGCTGGGACGAAGCCGCCGCCAGAACGGGCTGGGCGGGAACCGCAGCGATTGTCGGCTGCGCCTGGCGCGGTGCCGGGTCCGGCACAGTCTGCGGCGCGGCGGAGGCGATCATGGTCGGCGTGACCTGATTCGGGCGCGGCGCCGGGGTTCCGTCGGTGCGCAAGGTCGCGAGCAACTGGCGATCGTCCGAACCTTCCAGCGGTGCGCGACCGATATACTCCACCCGCACGCGGGCGAGGCCCTGGCCGCGGAAGTTCAGCATGTTCGAGGCGCGCTGCGACAGGTCGATCACCCGGTTGCCGTGGAACGGCCCGCGGTCATTGACACGCACGACCAGCGAATGACCGTTGGTCAGGTTGGTGACGCGGGCGTAGCTCGGCATCGGCATGGTGCGATGGGCGGCCGACAGCGTGTGCATGTCGTAGACTTCGCCATTGGCGGTCAGGCGGCCGTGGAACTGGCGGCCGTACCAGGACGCGACGCCCGTCTCGGTATGGCCCTCGCGCTTTTCGAAGGGCGTGTAGCGGCGCCCGGCCACCGTGTAGGACCGGCCGACCCGGTAAACGCCGCCGCCGCGCGGAACCGGGCGGCCCTCGTCGACGACCCGCGGGCTGGAGCTGACGCCGTAGCGGCTGTTGAAGCGGTCGACGGACGGCGCACCCTGCGCCACCCTGTCCTGCGAGGCGCAGCCGCCAAGCGCGAGGCCGACGCCGCAAAGCGCCGTGCAGAGCAGAAGCTTCGCCCGGGACGCGCCGATGTCGGCAGGCACAGGCGATGCGCCGCTCGTCGCTGGATGGGTCAAGCCGGTCGCTCCATGCCGCACGTCCGCGAGCCATTGCGGCCCGCATCCCGCCGGTTGTCATACCCGACGTTAATGAAGGGTTCCAGTGTCGGGGCAATTGAGACGAATTCGTGGCGCGGCCCGAAACCAGGAGGCGGATGGTGTAGCAGGCATTAACCGCGTTGGAGGGCGGCACGCATCGGTCAGCGGGGCCATCAGGCACCCGGCAATTGTCGCAGCCAAGGATGATGGTGCAGCCTGCCGAGCCTGGGCAGCCATGCCGGGGATCTGGCGGATGGGGTGAGATTCGAACTCACGGTGAGCTTGCGCCCACGGCGGTTTTCAAGACCGCTGCCTTAAACCACTCGGCCACCCATCCAGACCAGGCCACGATGCAGGTCTGGCGTCCGGCGATTGGCGCCGCAGGGACGGCAGTCCCCCGAACGCATCCGCCGGCTGCGGAGCGTCTCTGTATGGCGAGAGGGCAGCTGGCGTCAACGCGGTCACGAACCGCCTGCGGCCGCGGCGGCGGGGGGTGCGCTGGCGGGTGCCCGGAGGCTCTCGGCCGTTCCGATGCGGCTCTTCTCGTCCTCTTCCGCATAGACGATCTTGGCGAGGGCGATGGAGCCCTCGGCATGGGCCATGTCGAGCAGATAGCGCATGGTCTCGAGCCCCTCCGCGCCGGCCTGCATCCGCACCGCGTCGAGGCTCCCCAGCAACTGACGTACCTGGTCCGAGCGTTTCATCTGTCCCTCCTCAATCAACTGTTTCCTCCGGAATGGCCCGGGCGCTGGCGGCGCCCGGCCTATGGACGCGCGGCCGTTGCCGTGCGGATGTCCGGCTCAGCCATGATGTGGTCGAGCGCGCGCACCGAATCCTCGGAAATGGTCGCGACGAAGGGCACGACCAGCGCGCCGTCGCAGACCGCGCCGAGGCCAATGGGGCGCGTCGGGATGCCGATCCGCTCGAAGGACAGGATCCAGTCGGGATGACCCTGCAGGCTCAGCTCGTCGACGCCCCGGTCGAGCGCATAGGCGACCACGTGGCGCAGCATGCTGTGGAAACCCGAGGGGCGCCGGCCGCGCGTGTTCTGGGGCACGCACAGGCGCGACCATTCGAGCGTGGTCTCGCGCCGCGGCACCTCGGAGGCCATATGCGGATAGACGTCGGCAAGGAGATGCGGGCCGGTGGTGGGGAGAATGCGGCTGTAGACGAGCAGCCGGTCGCCCTCGCACAGGGTGAAGTGGACGGTCTCCTCACCGTCGAACTGGTCGACCTCCCGGCCGTCGCGGGCCATCGGCAGGGTCCAGCCGTAGTCGACGACAAAGGTCTGGTAGCGCAGCCGCCAGACCTGCTCCATCAGGCTGGCATGACGCCCGGCGTCCCGTCCGCGAATGACCTGCAACTGCATGACCGCACCCCCGTGTGTGGAGGTATCGTCATGCCAATGGCGGGCTGCAGAAATCCCACGATCGCGGGATTTACAGCCAGTCGCGTCTCATGCACTCGGCAACGAGGTGGGGGCCGCTGACCGTGCCGGTCTTTTCGCGGGCGTGACGGAGGAAGTCCTTCACCGTCTGCTCGCCGACGCCGAGTATCCGGCCGGTTTCCCACGCGCTCTTGCCGGCCGCCAGCCAGCGCACACACTCCCGCTCGCGCGGCGTCAACCCGCTGATCTGCGGAGGAGGCGACAGCGCCTGGAACGCATAGAGGCCGATGAGATGGATGGCGCTCTCGTCGCGCTTGGAGATCATGTACTTGTCGGTGCCGAAGGACAGCGCCGAGCGGAATCCGCCGGCGCCACGGAACGGCACGATGAAGCCGTCGTTGAGCCTGAACTCGCAGGCTTCGTCGAGGACGACATTGCTCCGGGCGCGGCCGGGTTCGCGCGTATCACTCCACCGGAACGGTGCAGGGCTCGAATGGACGCGCTGGAGCGCGCTGTCGAGCGGCCCGTAGTTCTGCTCGTGGTAGCGCTGCGACCAGCCCTCGGGCCAGTCCTGCACCACGACGTGCGGCTTGAGGGCATCGTCGGGATTGGGGATGCCCGCCAGGATCATGCTGGTGAAGCCGAAGGTCGACATGAGTCGGGTCAGTTCATCGATGACGCCCCGCCGGTTCGAGCCGCGCATGCGGTCGATCACGTCGAAAGCGAAATTTTCGATGCGGAATTCACCATCCCTGTCCACGACGCGCCATCCCCCTCGCGCACCATCCGTCCCCTTGGCAATGACGCGCGAACTTGACGTGCAAGTCAACTTCCCGTCGCCGGCGTCGACCGGCGATGAGCAAAAAAGAAACCCCGCCGCCCGCGAGGGCGACGGGGTTCTGGTCAGGACCCGCGGTCCCGGATCAGAAGCGGCAGACGCGCTCGCCCCACTGGTTGATCCAGCACCGGCGAACCGGGCGGAAGGGACGCGGACCGTAGAAGCCGTACGGACGATACGGGCGATACGGGCGATACGGGCGATACGGACGGTAGGGGCGGTAGTAGCGGCGGCGGGGATAGCCATAGCCCCACTGCATCTCAAGCGGTGCACCGGCCGCCGGAGCGGCAACGGTGGCAGGAGCGGCCATGACCGCCGACGTGCCGAGGGTACCGACGGCGACGGCGCCACCTGCGAGCGAAAGGAAGAAGCTGCGACGATCCATGTAATACCTCCTTGGATACCGAGGCGGGAAGATTGGCCCGCCCTGCTTGAACGAATGATGAACCGTCCAGCGCGGACAAGGTTCATGGCGATGCTGCGTACCTCCGCCGCGGCGCTCACTCGCCCTTGATGGCGATGGTCTTCTTTTCGGCGACCGCCTCGGCGGGCTTCGGCAGATGGATCTTCAGGACGCCCTTCTCGAACCGCGCCTCCACCTTGGTGGTGTCGATGTCGAAGGGAACCGGGATCGACCGCGAGAAGGAGCCGTAGCTGCGCTCGGTGACGTG
Organism: Phreatobacter aquiterrae; assembly: GCF_053471285.1. Taxonomy (NCBI): domain Bacteria; kingdom Pseudomonadati; phylum Pseudomonadota; class Alphaproteobacteria; order Hyphomicrobiales; family Phreatobacteraceae; genus Phreatobacter; species Phreatobacter aquiterrae. The sequence continues at coordinate 11,940 of NZ_JBJPHW010000010.1, forward strand.
CCAGTCCTTGTCGGTCGTCTCCTTTTCGCTCTTCTTCTCGCCGCGAATGGTCAGCGTGCGTCCGGCCGCGGAAATCTCCACGTCCTTCGGCTCGCAGCCGGGAAGTTCCACGGTGATGTCGAGGGCGCCGGCACTCTCGGCGATGTCGAGGAACGGGGCGAAGTCCAGAGCGCCGGACGAGGGGCTGAGACCGCCCGACCTGCCGAAGGCCTCGAACAGGCGGTCGATCTCGTTCTGGAGCGACGCGAAGGGATGGCGGGACAACTCGCCGCCACGGGTGAACAGCGAGGGCAGGAAACCATGCTGGGCCATGACCGTCTCCTCTTGTGGCCGTTGCAACATCATCAAGATGGGAACGAAAGATCGCGGCGCACTTGATCCACCTCAAGCATCGCCGACCAGCCGGGCCTCCGGACTTGCTTGTCGAAAGCGGCGCTTTCCCCTATTGGCGGCCCTTGCCCCGCGATGAGCCCCGATGACCGCCACCACCGCCCTGCCCGCTGACGACCGCCCCGCCCCGAAGATTTCCTTCGTTTCGCTGGGCTGCCCGAAGGCGCTCGTCGATTCCGAGCGCATCATCACGCGCCTGCGCGCCGAAGGCTACGAGCTGTCGCGCAGCCACCAGGGCGCCGATCTCGTGCTGGTCAACACCTGCGGCTTCCTCGATTCGGCAAAGGCGGAAAGCCTCGCCGCCATCGGCGACGCGCTGAAGGAGAACGGCCGCGTCATCGTCACCGGATGCATGGGCGCCGAGCCGGAACAGATCCGCGCGGCGCATCCGTCGGTCCTCGCCATTACCGGCCCTCAGCAGTACGAGAGCGTGATGGCGGCCGTCCACCAGGCCGCACCGCCCAAGCATGATCCCTTCCTGGACCTGGTGCCGCCGCAGGGCATCAAGCTCACCCCGCGCCACTACGCCTATCTGAAGATTTCCGAGGGCTGCAACAACCGCTGCACCTTCTGCATCATCCCGAAGCTGCGCGGCGATCTCGTGTCGCGGCCGCTGGGCGAGGTCATGCGCGAGGCGGAGAAGCTCGTCGCCGCGGGGGTGAAGGAACTCCTCGTCGTCAGCCAGGACACTTCGGCCTACGGCATCGACGTGAAATATGCCGAGAGCTCATGGCGCGACCGTACCTGGCGCACGAAGTTCCTCGATCTCGCGCAGGCCCTGGGCGAACTCGGCGTCTGGGTGCGCATGCAGTATGTCTATCCCTACCCCCATGTCGACGAGGTCATCCCGCTGATGGCCGAGGGCAAGATCCTCCCCTACATCGATATCCCCTTCCAGCACGCACATCCCGACGTCCTGCGCCGGATGAAGCGGCCGGCGCATCAGGAGAAGACCGCCGAGCGCATCCGCCGCTGGCGCGAGGTCTGTCCTGACCTGACCATCCGCTCCACCTTCATCGTCGGCTTTCCCGGCGAGACCGAGGAGGAGTTCGAGTTCCTGCTCGACTGGCTGGACGAGGTCGGCCTCGACCGCGTCGGCTGCTTCAAATACGAGCCGGTGGCTGGCGCCACCTCCAACGGCCTCGAGGGCCATGTGCCGCCCGAGGTGATGGAGCGCCGCTGGCACCGGTTCATGAAGAAGCAGGCGGAGATTTCCGCCCGCCGCATCCGCAGGAAGGTCGGCACCCGCCAGCAGGTGCTGATCGACGAGGTCGGGCCGACCGTCGTCAAGGCGCGCTCCAAGGGCGATGCGCCGGAGATCGACGGTTCGGTCTTCATCCAGACCAGGCGCAAGCTCGCCGTCGGCGAGCTGGTCACCGTGAAGATCGACCGGGCCAGCGAATACGACCTCTTCGCGAGCTTGTGATCGCCGGCCTGGACGCCGCGGTTGCCAAGAATTAACCCTTTTCTGCCATAGTGTTGCCCGGTTGGCGTGAGGCGCGAGGGTGTCGTGACGGTTGAGTGGTGCAGCGCGGCAACAGTCAGTTGCGCATCCTGTCCGGCTCACGGTTTCGTCATGTTTGACGCCCTCCGCCAATGGTAACGACCCTCCCCCGGCTCACGAAGCTGTTGCGAGACCATGACCCTTCTTCGACAGGGGCAGGGAACCTGTTTCGCGCTGGCATGTTACGAGGCTTATGATGACGATCGACCGACGTTTCCTTGTCCTGGGTGCCCCGTTCATTCTCGGCGCCTGCACCACGCGCCGCGAGGAGCTGGTGCTCGAGACGCCGCGTATCGATCCCTATTACGCCGCCATGTATGCCGAGGTTCAGGGCGAGCCCCATCCCGTCCCGGCCGTCGACCTGTCCAAGGTCGACGAGCGCTGGCTGCGCCGTGAGGTTGCCTATCGCGGCCGCGAGCAGCCCGGAACGATCGTCGTCGACCCCTCTGCCCGCTACGCCTATCTCGTCATGGAGAACGGCCGCGCCATGCGCTACGGCGTCGGCGTCGGCAAGGAAGAGGGCTTCAACCTCACCGGCATCGCCTCGATCGGACGCAAGGCCGCGTGGCCGCGCTGGACCCCGACGCAGGAGATGATCCGCCGCGAGCCCGATCGGTACGGCCCCTTCGCCGGCGGTCTGCCCGGCGGCCCGGAGAACCCGCTCGGCCCCCGCGCGCTCTACCTCTACCGCGGCAACCGCGACACGCTCTATCGCCTGCACGGGACGACCGAGCCCTGGACGATCGGCACGCAGGTCTCCTCGGGCTGCATCCGCTTCCTGAACCAGGACATCATCGACCTCTACGGCCGCGTGCCGGTCGGCACCACGGCCATCGTCCTGCCCCCCGATGCGAGCGTCACGAGCTGACGCGCCGGCCTCTCTTCCGCCGACGTCTGAAAGGCCGGCCTCGCGCCGGCCTTTTCGTGTCGGCGCGCCGCGGCGGCTCATGCCGGCGATGTATCCGATCGCCGCGTGACCGGTGCGGGACACCAGCGCCAGCACGACGGCGGCGAGAGCCGCGAAACCCGTCATCATCATCATCATCGCCCTGCCCTCCTCCCGCTTCAGGATGGAGAATAAGGCCATGCGGGTTTTCGGGGATTAGTTTCGTCTCGAAAAGATCGACGCGGCCAAAGGGGCAAGGCCGGAACCCAGCCCGTTGGCGATCCGACCGCACGAAAAAAAATCCGCGGACGGACACCGCAGGTCGGACTTATCACCGGCCCGCCGTGCATTCGGCGTTCCGTAGGAGGCTACCACCATCCATCAGCGATGTTGATGGGACATCATTCCTTGCGGACTACGGTCCCATTCGTTTCGCTGATCACGTGTGGACAACGCGACCATAGGCGTCGAGAACGCTCTCGTGCATCATTTCCGACAGGGTCGGGTGCGGGAACACCGTGTGAATCAATTCCTCTTCCGTGGTCTCGCAGTTCATGGCGACGACGAAGCCCTGAATCAATTCCGTCACCTCGGCGCCGACCATATGGGCGCCGATCAGTTTGCCGGTCTTCGCATCGAAGATGGTCTTCACCAGACCCTCGGGCTCGCCGAGGGCGATCGCCTTGCCGTTGCCCATGAAGGGGAAGCGGCCGACCTTCAGCGTGTAGCCGGCTTCCTTTGCCTTCGCCTCCGTCAGCCCGACCGAGGCGACCTGCGGGTGGCAATAGGTGCAGCCGGGGATCATCGCCTTGTCCATGGCGTGGGTGTGGAGGCCCTTGATCGTCTCGACGCAGATGACGCCCTCGTGCTCGGCCTTGTGGGCGAGCATCGGCGGGCCGGCGACATCGCCGATGGCGTAGATGCCGGTGATATTGGTGCGGCCGAACCCGTCGGTCTTCACCGTGCCGCGATCGAGCGTGACGCCGAGCGCCTCGAGGCCGAGGCCCTCGACATTGCCGACGACGCCGACGGCGGAGATGAGACGCTCGGCGGTCAGGGTCCGCTTCGCCCCCTTCTCGTCCTCCACGGTGGCGGTGACGGAATTCGCGCCCTTCTCCACCTTCGTCACCTTGGTGGAGGTCATGATCCTGATGCCCTGTTTCTCGAAGCGCTTGCGGGCATGGGCCGATATCTCGGCGTCCTCCACCGGCATGATCTGCGGCAGCACCTCGACCACCGTCACTTCGGCGCCCATGCTGCGGTAGAAGGAGGCGAATTCGATACCGATGGCGCCCGAGCCCATGACGATGAGGCTCTTCGGCATGGCCTCGGGCTTCATGGCCTCGAAATAGGTCCAGATCAGCTTGCCGTCCGGCTCGATGCCCGGCAGGACGCGCGGCCTCGCCCCGGTCGCGACGATGATGTGCCTGGCCTGATAGGTCCCGGCGCCGAGCGTGCCCTTCGGCGGCGGCACCTGCGGCTGGACGGCGGGCTTGGCGGAGGCCGAGACGACCACCTGACCGACCTTCGCGATCTTCGCCTCGCCCCAGATGACGTCGATCTTGTTCTTCTTCATCAGGAAGCCGATGCCGCCGTTGAGCTGCGCCGAGACGCCGCGCGAGCGCTTCACCACGGCGGCCATGTCGACGGTCATCGTGCCGTTCAGCGTCAGCCCGTAGTCCTTGGCGTGGGTGGCGTAGTGGTAGATCTCCGCCGAGCGCAGCAGCGCCTTGGTCGGGATGCAGCCCCAGTTGAGGCAGATGCCGCCGAGATGCTCGCGTTCCACCACGGCCGTCTTGAACCCGAGCTGTGCCGCGCGGATGGCGGCGACATAGCCGCCGGGGCCGCCGCCGATGACGATGATGTCGTAGTTGGACATGGGTGACGCCTTTCGTGGGCTCTCGGTCACAGGAACGACAGGCGCGCCGTGCGGGCGCAGTCCTCGTTCATCTCTCCAAACAGGGTGTCGGCCTCGGCGAAGGCCTTGTCGAAGGCCGCGCGCGGCTGCTTGTAGGTGTCGCGGGCGATCGCCAGCAGCTTCCAGGAGAGCTGCGTGTAGCGCTCGCGGATGGCATCGTCGCGGAAGTTGGCGAGGAAGGTGCCGAGCGCGCCGAACCTGAACACGCTCGCCTCCACCTCGCGCTGCACCAGCGGTTCCGCTGCATCGGCGGCGCGACCGGAGGCCGCCGCCTCGTGCATGGCATAGGTCCGCATCTTGATCTGGAAATAGGCGTCGATGATGTCGCGGCAGGTGCGCAGATACTCGCCGCGGATGACGTTGCGCTGCACGACGTCGAGATTGCGCGAGTAGTTGTAGCTCTGGAAGAACGACGAGGCCATGGCGAGGGTCGCCACCACGATCGACACCAGCGTCCACCGCGCGCCGCTCATGCCCGGCTCACACCAGCATGCCGATCGGGTTCTCGATGTAGCCGCGGAACGCCGCCATCAGCTCGGCGCCGAGCGCGCCGTCGACAGCCCGGTGGTCGGTGGAGAGCGTCACGCTCATCACGGTCGCTACCGCCGGCGCGTCGTTCTTCACCACCACGCGCTTCTCGCCGGCGCCGACGGCGAGGATCGTCGCGTGCGGCGGGTTGATGACAGCGGCGAAGTCCTTGATGCCGAACATGCCGAGGTTGGACACCGCCGAGGATCCGCCCTGATACTCCTCCGGCTTCAGCTTGCGATTGCGTGCCCGCACCGCGAGGTCCTTCATCTCGTTGGAGATGACCGAGACCGGCTTGTGGCAGGCGTCGCGGATCACCGGGGTAATGAGGCCGCCGGGAATCGAGACGGCGACGCCGATATCAGCATGCTTGTGCTTGAGCATGGCGCCGTCGGTCCAGGTGACGTTGGCGTCGGGCACGGCGCGCAGCGACAGCGCCAGCGCCTTGATGACGAGGTCGTTGACCGAGAGCTTGTAGGCCGGCTTGCCGTCGATGACCGGCGCCGCCTTGTTGATCTGCTCGCGCAACGCCAGCAGGGCGTCGAGTTCGCAGTCGATGGTCAGGTAGAAATGCGGGATGGTCGTCTTCGCTTCCGTCAGGCGACGGGCGATGACCTTGCGCATGTTGTCATGCGGTACCTCCTCGAAGGAGCCCGGCGCGAAGAGCTTGCGGACCTGATCGTCGGAGGGTGCCGAGACCGGAGCCGGCTTCGGTGCAGCGGCCGAGGGGGCTGCGGCAGGCGCAGCCTTGGCCGTTCCGCCGGCGGCGGCGGCCTTCACGTCGCGCTCGACGATGCGGCCGTGCGGGCCGGTGCCGGCGACCTTCGACAGGTCGATGCCCTCGAGGCTGGCGATGCGCTTCGCAAGCGGCGAGGCGAACAGCCGGATACCGGAGGCGGCAGCCGCGAGACTGGCAGGAGCAGGCGGCAGCGGCTCGGCCTTGGCGGCGGGCGCAGCCGCCGGCTGGGGAGCGGCAGCGGGCTTCGGCGCGGCAGCCGGTGCGGCGGCGGCCGGCTTCGCCCCTGCCCCGCCGGCGGCGGCCTTCACGTCCTCGCCCTCGGCGGCGATGACGGCGATGAGCTGGTTCACCGGCACGTCCTGCGAGCCCTCCGGCACGAGGATCTTCGCGAGGATGCCCTCATCGACTGCCTCGACCTCCATGGTCGCCTTGTCGGTCTCGATCTCGGCGATGACGTCGCCGGCCTTGATGGCGTCGCCTTCCTTCTTCAGCCACTTCGCGAGATTCCCCTTCTCCATGGTCGGGGACAGCGCGGGCATCAGGATGTCGATGGGCATGGTCGGTGCTCCGGACGGGGCCGTTAGCTGATGGCGGTGGTGGAGCCCGGATCGGTCGGGCTGTCGAGTTCGGCATCCAGCATGTTGCGGATGCGGTCGAGGGTCAGCGCCTCGGAGGCGCCGGTTTCCATGGCGTGGATGCGGGCGACGTGGCGGGCGATGTCGGCGAGCACCATGCCCCAGGCCTGGGCGTCGTCGAAGGCACGGCGCATGGAGATGTGCAGTCCGCCCTCGACGATGCCGGCACGCACGATCTCGACACCGCCCTTCTCGAGGGCGGCCGGCGGGATGGCCAGGGCGTCGAAGGGGAGCGTCATCGGTCAGTACAGTCAGCAGAGACGAGCTTACACACTTGCCAATCGCCGTCGGACTGCCAGCTTTGCCGTTTAGCGCCTGCGTGAGCTGCAATGACACCCTCGTTGAGGCGAATGGCCTCGAATTGCTCCTCGCGCGAGCCCCCAGCTTTGAGACAGTCGGTTAGGTACTCTAGCGACATCTCGACGCAAAGCCGCGTTCCGTCATCATCGCGGAAGCCGGCGTTCAAACCAAAGCTGTCCGACCTGACTGCGATCTCACCATCTTGAAGTGCCAGCAACACTGCCTCCACATCACTTGTAGGTCACGGCCTTGACGGCCTCGATCACCTCGGCGACCGAAGGCAGCGCGAGCTTCTCGAGGTTGGCGGCATAGGGCATGGGCACGTCCTTGCCCGAGACGCGGGCGGGCGGCGCGTCGAGATAGTCGAAGGCGCGCTCGACGACACGGGCCGTGATCTCGGCGCCGACGCCGGACTGCTGCCAGCCCTCCTCCACCGTGACGATGCGGCCCGTCTTCATCACCGAGGCGATGATCGTCTCGGTGTCGAGCGGGCGGAGCGAGCGAAGATCGATCACCTCGGCGTCGATGCCGAGCTTTTCCAGCTCCGCCGCCGCCTTGGTCGCGTAGGTCATGCCGATCGACCAGGCGACGATGGTCACATCCTTGCCGGGGCGGTGGATGCGCGCCTTGCCGATGGGCAGCACGAAGTCGTCGAGCTTCGGCACCTCGAAACTCTGGCCGTAGAGAATCTCGTTCTCGAGGAAGATGACCGGGTTCGGATCGCGGATCGCCGCCTTCAGGAGGCCCTTGGCGTCGGCCGCCGTATAGGGCGCGACGACCTTGAGGCCGGGAATGTGCGAATACCAGGCCGAGTAGTCCTGGCTGTGCTGGGCGGCGACGCGCGCCGCGGCGCCGTTCGGGCCGCGGAACACGATGGGGCAGCCCATCTGTCCGCCTGACATGTAGAGCGTCTTCGCCGCCGAGTTGATGATCTGGTCGATCGCCTGCATGGCGAAGTTGAAGGTCATGAACTCGACGATGGGCTTGAGGCCCGTGAAGGCCGCGCCGACGCCGATGCCGGCGAAGCCGTGCTCGGTGATCGGCGTGTCGATGACGCGGCGCGCGCCGAACTCCTGCAGCAGCCCCTGCGTGATCTTGTAGGCGCCCTGGTACTCGGCGACCTCCTCGCCCATGACGAAGACGGCCTCGTCCCTGCGCATCTCCTCGGCCATGGCGTCGCGCAGCGCCTCGCGCACCGTGATCGTCACCATCTCCGTGCCTTCGGGGACATCCGGATCGGCGGCGATGGTCGGGGCCGGGGCGGCAGAGGGCGGTGTCGCCAAGACGACGGGAGCAGCCGGCGGCGCGGACTGGTCGGCGCGCATCGCGGCCGCCTCGGGCGTCGGCTCCTGTGCTTTCGCCACAGGGGCCGGGCCGGCGGCGGAGGCGTCCTCGCCCTCCTGCGTCAGCACGGCGATGATCTCGTTGACCGCCACGTCCTGCGTGCCCTCGGCGACGAGGATCTTGGCGAGGATGCCCTCGTCGACCGCCTCCACCTCCATGGTGGCCTTGTCGGTCTCGATCTCGGCGATGACATCGCCGGGCTTGACCCTGTCGCCTTCCTTCTTGGTCCACTTGGCAAGGTTGCCCTTCTCCATCGTGGGCGACAGCGCCGGCATCAGGATGTTGACAGGCATGGATGGCTTCCGGTCAGGAGGTCAGGAACGGGCGGAAACGATGCCGGTGGCGATGCCGGCGATCAGGGCCATGAAGAACACGGCGATGGCGAGGTAGAGGCGCCTCAGGTGGGGCATCGCCTCGTCGGGCATATGGCGGATGGCGCCCATCCAGTTGACGAAGCGCCTGAAGCCGAGCGCCCGATAAGGCGGGTGGCGCTCCGATATGATCCACGCCCGGATCATCGACCAGGCCGCAACCAGCCACGCGCCGAAGGCGACGAGGGCGAGCGCGGTGGCCATCACCTGGGCGATCATCCCCCTCGCCTCACTTCAGGATGTCGGTCCAGAGCTCGGACGGATCCGGCTCCGGATCATTGGTGGCGAATTCGGCGCTCTCGGCGACGATGTCGCGCACGCCGGCGTCGATCTTCTTCAGCTCGTCCTCGGAGACCTGCCACTCCTTGAGAAGCCGCTCGCGCACCTGCTCGATCGGATCGTGCTCGGTGCGCATCTTCTGCACCTCGTCCTTGGAGCGGTACTTGGCAGGGTCCGACATGGAATGGCCGCGGTAGCGGTAGGTCTGCATCTCGAGGATGTAGGGGCCCTTGCCTGACCGGCACCAGTCCATGGCGCGCAGGCCGGCCGCGTAGGTCTCGCGGATGTCCATGCCGTCGACCTGTTCGCCGGGGATGTTGAACGACAGGCCGCGCCTGGAAAAGTCGGTCTGCGCCGAGGCGCGCGATACCGCCGTGCCCATGGCGTAGCGGTTGTTCTCGATGACATAGATGACCGGCAGCTTCCACAGCGCCGCCATGTTGAAGCTCTCGTAGACCTGGCCCTGGTTGGCGGCGCCGTCGCCGAAGTAGGTCAGCGAGACATTGTCGTTGCCGCGATAGCGGTTGGCGAAGGCGAGACCGGTGCCGAGCGAGACCTGCGCGCCGACGATGCCGTGGCCGCCGTAGAAGTGCTTCTCGGCGGAGAACATGTGCATGGACCCACCCTTGCCGCGGGAATAGCCGCCGCGCCGGCCGGTGAGTTCGGCCATCACGCCGTTGGCGTTCATCCCGGCGGCGAGCATGTGGCCGTGGTCGCGGTAGCCGGTGATGAGCTGGTCGCCGGGCTTTGCGGCCATCTGCATGCCGACGACGACGGCCTCCTGGCCGATGTAGAGGTGGCAGAAGCCGCCGATGAGGCCCATGCCATACATCTGGCCGGCCTTCTCCTCGAAGCGGCGGATCAGCAGCATCTCGCGATAGGCGGAGAGTTCCTGGTCGCGGGTCAGTGTCACCGACTTCGCCGATGCCGATTTCGTCGAGGGCGCCCTGCCGGCCGCCTTGGCGCCGGGGGCGGCTCTTGGCGCTTTCGCCGGAGCGGCCGAGGTCTTGGTGGCGGCTTTGACGCCGGCCGGAGCGCTCTTGGTCCGGGTTGCAGCCATCGGTGTCCCCTTCGCATGGAATGCCGTCCACATGTAGCGCCAAGCCCGGCGGCTGGAAAGGCCCAGGCACACGCCGTTGTGCGCCGCACAAACCATTGGCATTGCAGCGCATTCAGAGACTTAACTCGAATGTGGTTCAGAACAGGGCGTCAACCGATCTTCGGTTCATGACGCCCTTCCGCGGTCAGCGCCGGCGAAGGATCAGCACCAGATCGCGCGGATCGACGAAGTTCAGGATCTCGCGCGCGCGCTCGTCGAGCATGTCGGGGTCGATCGCCTCCGCGCGCAGGAGCGACACGCGCCGGGCGACATCGGCCTTCTCGCGGCGGAGCGCGGCCAACTGGCCATTGAGCTCGACGATCTGCTCCAGGAACTGCTGCTTGGCGTGAATGCCGTGCTCGCCATGATAGGCGTGGAAGCCGAAATAGGCGATCAGCGCCGCGGCGGCGGCATAGAGCCCCATCGCCTGAAGAATCCGCTGACGTCTCGTGCGCACGACCATGGCCTGACTATGCGCGATGGTCGGTTTCGGTTGCGTTAATGCTTCCTCAATCCGGCCGCCTGCGCCGGGTTCCAGCCACCGCCACGACCAGCAGGCCGCAGACGATGGCGGCGACGCCGACGGCGGCGAGCGGACTCGGGATCTCGCCGAGGGCGGGAATGCCGATAAGAGTCCCGAGAACCGGGATCATCGGCGGGAATCGGGCGGCGGTCGCTACCCCGAGCGTGCGCGTGCCGTAGGTCCACAGCAGCAGGCCGATGGCGATGTTGAGGATGCCCTGGTTGATGCCGTGGAAGGCGATGATCGGCCAGGCCACATTGCCGAGACCCGGCTCGAGGAAGGCGACATAGACCGGCAGGAAGGCCGCGGCCGACAGCGTGGACACGATGGCCGCGCCGACGACCGACGGCACCTGCCAGCGCCCGCACAGCCAGGTGAAGATGCCCCAGCCGGCGCCGCAGACCACGAAGAGGAGGTCGCCGACGACGGTCATCGGCCCCTCCCCGCCGCGCGAGCCCGCGATGGCGATGGCGGCCAGTCCGGAGAGCACGATGGAGAAGCCGACCATGGCGCCGAGCGGCACGCGCGCGCGCATGCCGATATAGGCGAGCGTCGTGGCGACGACCGCCACCATTCCGGGCTGGATTGCCGAGGCGTGGGCGGCCGGGGCATAGTTCAGGCCGATGTTGGACAGGACCGTCAGCGGCACGCCGCCGGTCAGCACCAGGATCAGCCCCCGGCGCCAGCCGAACCCTGCGCAGTCGAGGATGCCGGCGCGGATGAAGAAGGGCGCCATGACCGCGCCGGCGAAGATGAAGCGCAATGCCGCCATGTCATAGGCGGACAGTCCCGACTGGAGCCCCCAGCGCACCGAGACGAACTGACCGCCATAGATGGAGACGGCCAGGCCCATGGCGAGAAGGGCAAGGGTGCGGGGGGACGGGACCGACATCGGCGTTGACCCTTGGTCATTGCCACCGGCGCGACAAGGCTCATGGGCGCAGGCCGTCCATGTCCTCGCCGGCCGATCGCGCCCTCCGGGGCCGCCTAACCCTAGCGTCCGATCGCCTGCAGCATGCCGGGCGTGTCGACATAGGCCTCATAGCGGCGGATCGTCCCGTCCTCGACGGTATAGACATGCACCGCGGGCAGTTCGAACGGCGTCTTGCTGGCCCGCGCCACGCCGCGCGTGCGACCGACGCTGACCACCCGGTCGCCCGCCTCGAACAGCACCTCGCCGACGATCTGCGTATCGATCGCGCCCGTCAGGCGTTCGAAGAACTGCTGAAGACCCGCGTGGCCACCATAGACGCCGCCCCAGGGAAGCACTTCCGATTGGTAGAGTTCGCATTGGGGGTGGTAGAGGGCCGCGATGGCCTGAAAGTCCCTGCGCCCGTAGGCGTCATAGGCTGCCTTGATCACCTCGATCGGACGCGCCGCCGGCGCCTCGGTGCGGATTGCTCGCGACTGCATGGGAAAGCCTCTTCGTTTCCGGCCGGCACCAGCGCCGGCCCGCAGTCGAATAGGCAACGGGCACACGGCGGTCTTTCCTGCCGCTGCGGCGCTGTCTCACGGTTGCGAAAAACTATCGGCGCATCTCGGCACGCCATCGGCCCGGCGTCGTTCCGATCGCGCGGCGGAAGACCACGGTGAAATGGCTCTGGGTCTTGAACCCGATTTCGAGCGCCAGTTGCGCAAGCGGCAGGTCGCTGGCCGCCAGCAGGCCGCAGGCCAGTTCGATCCTGAAATCCTGCAGCCACTGGAAGGGGGTCCGCCCGGTCGAGGCCTTGAAGGCGCGCAGGAAATGGTACGGGCTGAGACCCGCCGCAGCGGCAATCTCGTCGAGGGAGGGATCGCCCGCGACCTGGGCCTGTAGGAACTCCTTGGCCCGGCGCAACCCGGCCGGTGACAGGCGCTCCCGCGCCACCGGCGCGTCGACGGCCTCGCCCGTCTCACTTGCCTGACGAGCCAGCCGCGCCAGCACCAGTGCAACCGCATGGTCCGCATGGAAACGCCCGATGTCGTCCTCCCGTCCGTCCCAGAGCTCCCGTGCGATCGTCGGCAGGACGGGATCGCGGACAACCCGCTCCGTCAGTCGATCGAGGGCGGAAAGCCCGTTCGGCATCAGTTCGTCGAGCAGCCGACGGGTCGTCTCGACAGGGAAGGCGAAGATCAGGCAGTCGTGCCGGCCCTCCACCCGCCATGCCACCGCAGTGTCGTGCGGGGTGACGATGCCGGCGCCCTGATGCCGGAACGACTCGGCGCCCTTCGGAATGGCGAAACCGTCTCCGAGGTCGCGCCAGGGCCGCGACCTTCCTGCCATCAGGATGGAGAGCGTGAACTGGGGCAGTTCCGGCTGGATGGTCTCGAAATCGGCATGGCGAAGCCGCGTCAGCGTCACGCCGGCCGAGCCGAGCCGACGCCGGGGATAGGCGCCCGGCCCGGCTTCGTCCACGCGTGCCGCGTCTGAGGTCGCTTCGGTCGATTTCTCCGCCATGGCGGCAAAAATACGGTGCTGACACCGAAGGGTCCAGCGGACGACGCCCGGCGCAACCGGCCGCTTTCGTCCTGCTGCGTTCCGTCGCAATATGATTGCGGTGGTCGCATCACGGAGCCGAAACGCCCGGCGGCCATCGTGATCCAGACGCGCCTCGTGCAGGCGCATGGTCGCGCAGGAGCCCCAGACGATGAAACGCCCGCCTGCCTTCGCCTCCCTCGCGGTCGCCGTTGCCCTCCTCGCCGGGGTGTCCATGGCCTCCGGCGCCCTGGCGCAGAAGCGACCGCCCCGCTCGCAGATGCAGGGCGAGACCATCGCGCGCATCTTCCCCGGCCAGATGGCGGCGCTGTTACGCGACCGCGGCAACCCGGCCGAGGTCGTCACGGAGAACAACCGCACGCGCATCCGCACGGAAATCGGCAACCGGCGCAGTTCGATCTATTTCTACGCCTGCAACGACGACGGCTGCCAGTCGATCCAGTATCGCACCCTGTTCCAGCGCCACGAGCGCTTCACGCTCGCCTTCGTCAATGCCTGGAACTTCGAGAAGCGCTTCGCCAAGGCCTATCTAGACCGCGACGGCGACCTCGTTCTGGAATGGGACGTGGACCTCGATGGCGGTGTGAGCGTCGCCTTTGTCGCCGAGAGCATCGCGACCTTCCAGACCATGCTGGCCAACTTCGACCGTTTCACCCCGCGCGATCACGGCGCCCCGGGTGGCGGCAATACGGGGCGTTCGCTGACGCCGGGCCGCCCGCCCGCCGATCCCGGCCAGTCGGGGACCGGCGGCAAGGGCTCGACGGGCGACGTGCCGGGCGAGCGGCGCACCTGATCTTCGCGCCGGCTGAAACAGAAACGGCGGGCATGGCCCGCCGTTCTCATGTCAGACTACAGGAGACGCCCAAGGCGGCTCAGCCCTTGACCTTCAAGGCGTTGCGGCCGGCATAGCGCGCCTGCGGACCGAGCTCCTCCTCGATCCGGATGAGCTGGTTGTACTTGGCGGTGCGGTCGGAGCGCGCCAGCGAGCCGGTCTTGATCTGTCCGCAGTTCGTCGCCACCGCGAGGTCAGCAATGGTCGAATCCTCGGTCTCGCCCGAGCGATGCGACATGACCGCAGTGTAGGCGGCGTTGTGCGCCATGGAGACCGCGGCCAGCGTCTCGGTCAGCGTGCCGATCTGGTTGACCTTGACCAGGATCGAGTTGCCGAGGCCCCTGTCGATGCCCATCGACAGGCGCTTGGTGTTGGTGACGAAGAGATCATCGCCGACGAGCTGGCACTTGCCGCCGACGAGGTCGGTCAGCATTTTCCAGCCGTCGAGGTCATCCTCCGACATGCCGTCTTCGATCGACAGGATCGGGTAGTCGCCGACGAGCTTGGCGAGGTACTTCGCCTGGGCCTTGGGATCACGCGTCTTGCGCTCTCCCTCATAGACATAGGCGCCGTCCTTGAAGAACTCGGTGGCGGCGCAATCGAGGGCGATGACGATGTCCTCACCCGCCTTGTAGCCGGCCTTTTCGATGGCAGTCATGACGAAGTCGAGCGCCGCCTGGGCCGACTTGAGGTTGGGGGCAAAGCCGCCCTCGTCGCCGACATTGGTATTGTGTCCGTCGGCCTTCAGAGCGGCCTTCAGCGTGTGGAAGACCTCCGAGCCCATGCGTACCGCCTCGGCGAAGGTCTTGGCCCCCACCGGCATGATCATGAACTCCTGAAAGTCGATGGGATTGTCGGCATGGGCGCCGCCATTGACGATGTTCATCATCGGCACGGGCAGGACGTGGGCGAAGGCACCGCCGACATACTTGTAGAGCGGCAGGTCGTGCGAGATGGCGGCGGCCTTGGCGGTCGCCAGCGAGACGCCGAGAATGGCGTTGGCGCCGAGCCGCGACTTGTTGTCAGTGCCGTCGAGGGCGATCATGGTCCGGTCGATCTGCACCTGGTCGGTGGCGTCGAGGCCGGACAGCGCGTCGAAGATCTCGCCGTTCACCGCATCGATCGCCTTGCCGACGCCCTTGCCGAGATAGCGCTTCGTGTCGCCGTCGCGCAGTTCGACCGCCTCATGCGCGCCCGTGGAGGCGCCCGACGGCACCGCCGCCCTGCCCTTCGAGCCGTCGTCGAGCAGCACGTCCACTTCCACCGTCGGATTGCCGCGGCTGTCGAGGATTTCGCGGGCGATGATGTCGACGATGGCGGTCATGGCGGCCTCTTTCGCGCTGACGGAGGGGATGGCGGCCTTCTACAGCATGGGGCGCGCCGTTCAAGCGGCCGAAAGGCAGGACGGACGGTCATTGCGGCATGGCTGCGCTCCTGCCGGCAAGCGTCGCGCGCCGGAGGTCATCGACTCCCCAATTGGCTGCCGCTGATGCTAAGACCCACGCCACGCAGGGCCCGACCCGGCGATCCCGGCGCGGCTGCCGGGGGCGTCGACAGGCTGGTCCGAATGACACTCACGCAGGATCACCCGATGACCGATCTGAAGCTGGGCAAGACCGTCGGCATGCCGGCCTCACCTGAGGAGGCCGAACTCGACCGGGTGCCCAATCCACATGCCGATACCAATTACGTCGCGCGCTTCGTCGCGCCCGAGTTCACCTCGCTGTGCCCGGTGACCGGACAGCCCGACTTCGCGCATCTCGTCATCGACTATGTGCCCGGCGACTGGCTGGTCGAGTCGAAGTCGCTGAAGCTCTACCTCTCGTCCTTCCGCAACCACGGCGCCTTCCACGAGGACTGCACGGTCGCGGTGGGCAAGCGCCTGCGCGACCTGCTCGGCCCCCGCTGGCTCAGGATCGGCGGCTACTGGTATCCGCGCGGAGGCATCCCGATCGACGTGTTCTGGCAGACCGGAGAGCTGCCGGCCGGTGTCTGGATTCCCGACCAGGGCGTCGCGCCCTATCGCGGCCGGGGCTGAACGGCTGGATCGCCGCAGCCGGCCGCAGGTGCGCCCCTGACGCTAGGGAATTGACTTTTCTGCCGGATTCGCCGGGCAAAGGCGCGTCCCACATCCCGTTTCGATGGACGCCGACCGGCCGAATCAGCCAAGGATTCGCCATCATGCTGAAGGCGAAACGCGACCTTGATGCTCCGGACCTGCCGGTGCGGCTCGACGGGCTCACCGATGAGCCGCCTCAGCGCAGCATCGCGCGCCTCATGACCTGGGCCGGTGTCGCGCTTCTCGCCGTCAGCGCTGCCCTTCTCGCAGCGCGCAGCGAAACAGGGGCACAGCGAATCGCCAGGCTCACCGCACCGGTCGCACCGGTGCAGCAGGCGCAGCGCGCAGAACCCCCGCGTCCGGCGACCGACCCCCTTCTTCTCTACGAGACCCGGCGCCTTGCCGACCAGGTGCGCCTGCTTGCCGCCGAGCGCGAGGCCCTCGCGGAGCGCGTCGCCAGCATGGAGCGCAGCGTCGGCGACGTGACGGCCTCCATTCCGAGGACCGAGGTCACGGGTCCCGCCACGCGCCAGGCGGTGCGGGTCATCCCGACCTCGCCTCCCCCATCTGCGGCGGCCACCCCTCCGGCGCCCCCTTCTTTGCCGGCTTCACCGGCGCCTGCAGCCACGGTGATACCGGATACACCGGCTGCAACCTCTGCACCGGCCTCCGCACCCGTTCCGACGCCGTCGCCCGCCGCTGTGGCCGCGGCGCCTCCCGAAGCGCAGGAGTCGACCACGATCCGCACCGACTTCGGCGTCGACCTGGCCGGTGACCAGTCGATCGACGCGCTGCGCAGCCGCTGGCAGCAGTTGCGCGCCCAGCACGGTCCCGTGCTCGAGGGACTGAGGCCGGTGATCTCGATCCAGGAGGGTGGCCGGCCGGGCAGCGTCGAACTGCGTCTCGTCGTCGGCCCGCTGTCGAACGCCAATGCCGCCGCCCGGCTCTGCGCGACGCTGTCTCTCGCCGGGGTCAATTGCAAAACGGCCGTTTTCGACGGACAAAGGCTGGCACTGCGCTAGACGGCGCGGGCCGCCGCCTCCTCGGGCTGGCGCTGGGCTCAGAAACGACCAAGAGCAGGCACCGGGCAGAACCGGACAAGCCGCCGACAGGGAGGAATGAGGCATGGCAGCCAGGCCCTTCGCTTGGGAAAAGTCCTATCCGGCCGGCGTGCGCTGGGACACACCGATCAAGATCACGACCCTCGGCAGCCTGATCGACGAAGCCACCGATTCATTCGCAACCCGCCCCGCCTTCGAGTTCCGTGACCGCATCATCACCTATGGCGATCTCGGCGAGCGTGTCAGGCAGTTCGGTGCGGCTCTGCTGCGCGCCGGACTGGGCAGCGACGATACGGTCGGGCTCTACCTGCCCAACATGCCGACCCATCCGATCAGTTTCTTCGGGGCGGCCAAGGCCGGCATCCGCCTCGTCCACCTCTCGCCGCTCGATGCCGAGCGGGTCCTCGCCTACAAGCTCAAGGATGCCGGTGCGCGGACGCTGGTGACCTCGAACATCGCGCCGCTGTTCGGCATGGCCCTGAAACTCCACGAACAGGGGCTGGTCGATCGGCTCATCGTAGCCGAGGACGCCGATTTCGGCCCTTCTGGCCTGCCCACCCTGCCCATTCCCGTCAAGCCGGGCATTGTGACCTTCTCGACCTTCGTGGCCGGGGCCGAGGCGCCGGACGCCTGGCCGCAGGTACAGCCCGAGGACGTCGCGCTGCTGCAGTACACCGGCGGCACGACCGGCATGCCCAAAGGCGCCATGCTCAGCCACAAGAACATCACGGCCGCCGTGTCGATCTACGACGCCTGGCAGGCCGCCCTGCCCTCCGGCGATCCCGCCAAGGACAAGGTCATCCTCGTCCTGCCGCTCTTCCACATCTATGCGCTGACCAGCGTCATGCTCCGGCAGATCACGCGCGGCTCCTGCATGCTGCTGCGCATGCGCTTCGACCCGGACCAGACCTTCGACGATTTCGAGAAGCGGCGGGCGACGATCTTCCCGGGCGTGCCCACCATGTGGATCGCTCTGGTGAACCACCCGCGCTTCGCCACCGCCGACCTCTCCTCGCTGATCTACGCGGCCTCGGGCGGCGCGCCTCTACCGGTGGAGATCGCGCGCCGCTTCGAAAGCCGCGCCGGATTCCGCCTCACCGGCGGCTGGGGCATGACGGAGACGTCTCCTGCCGGAACGAATGTGCCGAACTACGGCGCCCCCAAGCCCGGGACGATCGGCCTGCCGCTGCCCGGCCTCGAAATGGATATCTGCGCACTCGACGACCCGCATCGGACCCTCCCGACCGGTGAGATCGGCGAGATCCGCATCCGCGGACCCAACGTCACCCGCGGCTACTGGAACAAGGCCGAGGAGTCCCGGGCCTCCTATGCCGACGGCTGGTTCCTCACCGGCGACATCGGCTACATGGACGAGGACGGCTTCTTCTTCATCGTCGACCGCAAGAAGGACATGATCATCTCCGGCGGATTCAACGTCTATCCGCAGATGATCGAGCAGGCGGTCTACGAGCATCCGTCAGTGGCCGAGGTGATCGTTCTCGGGGTTCCCGACAGCTATCGGGGCGAGGCCGCCAAGGCCTTCGTGACGCTCAAGGAGGGTGCCGCCCCCTTCTCGCTTGAGGACCTCCAGGCCTTCCTGAAGGACAAGGTCGGCCGGCACGAAATGCCGGTGGCCGTGGAGTTCCGCGACGCCCTGCCGAAGACACCCGTCGGCAAGCTGTCGCGTGCCGAACTGCGGAGCGAGATCAAGGCGGCGGGCTAAGGGGCTGGCCGCGGGCAAGACTTGCGGCCATTGCGCGACATGCCGGCGAAACAAGGGGCCGGCACACGCAGCGCATGAGCCACCTCCCGCACCGTCGGAGCATCGAGACCGTCCACCGCGAGGGGTTGGCAGCCGGCTCCGCTATGCAGGTGGGGCACTACCGGCCTCCTCTCCGGCTGTTTCAGAGGATCGTGCTGTTTCTGGCACTGACCGTCATCTTCCACGGCTTTGCGCTCTTTGCCGTGTCACAGGTCGTGCGCAGCCATCCGGAGCTGATGACGGCCAATCCGGCCGTCGGCACGCTCCTGTGCGGAGAAGGCGCAACGCTTCGGCTCGACTTCAGGCCACCCGGCGCGGGACGTCCGCGCGGTCTTGCCAACTGGATCGAATGCATCGATGCCGCGGGAGCAGTCGACCGGGATGCCGGGACACTGGCGGCGGTGCTGTCGGGGCTTGTTCTCACCGTGCCCTTCGCTCTGATCATGGTGGGTGTCATCCTGCGGATGAACGGCGGCCCCGGCGGCCGGGGCTCCGTGATGATCAGGACACCGTCCGAGCCCGCCCGCTGGACCGACAGGCTCATCTTCTCCGTCATGGTCCTCGTGATCGCCGCCGTCATCACCGGCGCAACCGGCGCCTATGTGACGCAATACCATTCACACCTCGTGGAGCACCCCACCGCCAGCCGCCTTGCATGCGGCGAAAGGCTGACGCCGGCCATCGTCTTTCCCTACAGCCGCAACCGGCGGCTCGGCTGTTTCGACGAGGCAGGAACCGAGGACAGGTCAGTCAGCCGCTACGCCATGCTCCGGCTGCTGGCGCCGTTCTACATCGGTCTGGTCCTGCCGGGGATCTGGCTCGTGTTCCGAATCCGCAGCGTGCAGCGGCTGCGATCGATGCCGCTGCGCGACTGATTGGACGTTGTCGCCGCACAACAAGAAGTCCTGCCATGAGGGCCGGGCGCTTGTGCGGCACGAGCCTCCGTGCTGACTGGTGACGGGGCGGGGTGGCGCCCCGGAGGCACCGCATATGGCGACATCGGCAGAAGCAAGACGCGCCTATCTGCTGCTGCTCGCCATGCCGCTGTTCTTCTCGTCGAACCTCGTGATCGCCAGGGCCATGGGCGACGCCATACCGCCCTTCACCCTGGCGCTTCTGCGCTGGTCGGTCGCGGTGGCGATCCTTATCCCCTTCGTCCTGCCAGACCTCAGGCAGAATGCCGGGCGCATCGTTGCCAACTGGCGGCGGATCACGCTTCTGGGCTTCCTCGGCATGTGGATCTGCGGCGCCGGCGTCTATTGGGCGCTCGCACAGACGACAGCCACCAACGGCACGCTGATCTACACGACCTCTCCGGTCCTGGTTCTGCTCATCGAGCGCTTCGTCTTTGGCAAGCCGCTGCCCTGGGCACGGCTTGCTGGGGTGGTTCTCGCCATTGCCGGCGTCGCGGTCATTGTGCTGAAGGGCGACCTTGCCGCGCTGGCGCGGCTCGACCTCAATCTCGGCGATCTCGGCATCGCCGCGGCGGCGCTCGCCTGGGCCGGCTATTCGCTGGTACTGAGGAATGACCGGCTGGCAACGATCCCGACGCTGCCGCTCTTCGCCGCCATCGCCATGGCGGGCGTCGCGACTCTCCTCCCTTTCTCCGTGGTGGAACTCGCCATGGTTGGAGGCTGGCCCATGACGCTTCGGCTGTGGATCGGTATCGCCGCCCTCGCCCTGTTTTCCGCCGTCGGCGCCTTCTCGCTCTACCAGTACGGGGTGAAGATTGTCGGGCCGGCCGTAACCTCATGCTTCCTCTACCTTCTGCCGGTCTATGGCGTGGGCATGTCGGCGCTGTTCCTCGGCGAGGCCCTGCACGGACACCATCTCGTCGGCATGGCGCTCGTCCTCGTCGGGTTGATCGCCGCCACCGCGCCGCCGGACATCGTGTCCTCGCTGAGGCACTGGCTGGTGGCGCGGTTCTCCGTCGGGAACGGCGGCCCGCCCCCCTCCCCAGCGCCCTAATTTGGGCTATAAGCCGGGCCAGTCTGAACTATTCCTCCCGTCCAGCACGATCCTCCCGCAAAGTCCGCTGAACTCGCTCGTCATGCCGTCTCGCCGCGACCTTCTTGCATCTCTTCTGGCCGCGCCGGCGACATTGACGCTGGGCCGAACCGCATTCGCGCAGGCGACGCCATTGCAGGCGGCCGCCGCGGCCGTCGCCGACGGCCAGGCGATTACCCGCGACGGTCTGCTGGCCTTCGCCCGCGAGGTGGCCAAGAGCCCCTACCAGGCGCCCCGCGCCGATGTGCCGCGGACGCTGGCCCAGCTCAACCTCGACCAGTATCGCCAGATCCGGATGAAGCCCGACCAGCGGGTCTGGGCCGGCGAGAATCGCGGTTTCGCCCTCGATCTGCTTCCCGCCGGCAACGTCTTCACCACACCGGTGACGATCCGCACCGTCGATGGCGGTATCATCCGGGACAAGCGCTTTGCCGCCGAGCAGTATGATTTCGGCAGCAACCCTCCGCTGCCCGCAGACGCGGCCGTGCCCTTTACCGGATTTCGCGCCTATGCCGCGCTCAACGGCCAGGCCGCCACCGACGAGGCGCTGGTCTTTCAGGGCGCAAGCCTGTTCCGGGCGCTCGCGAGGGGGCAGGTCTTCGGCGTGATGGCGCGCGGCCTCACCCTCAACGTGGCGGAAGCCCAGGGCGAGGAGTTTCCTGCCTTCCGCGCCTTCTGGATCGAGCGGCCGGGCCCCGGCGCCTCGAGCATCGTCGTCCACGCCCTCCTGGATTCCGACAGCGTCACCGGTCTCTACCGGTTCGCCGTCAGGCCGGGCGATTCGACCGTCTGCGACGTTGAGGTGACGCTGTTCCCGCGCGTCGACCTGCCGCATGTCGGCGTCGCACCGATGACGGCCAACTACCTCTTCGCCCCGAACGACCGGACCAATGTCGACGACGTGCGCGGCGGCGTGCATGACGCCCAGGGCCTGCAGATCTGGAACGGCAACGGCGAGTGGATCTGGCGACCCGTGACCAATCCGGAAACCCTGCAGGTCTCAGCCTTCGTCGACCAGAACCCGCGCGGCTTCGGCCTTCTGCAGCGTGACCGGCGGTTCGAGGCGTTCAACGATCTCGATGCGCGATTCGAACGGCGGCCGAGCGTCTGGATCGAGCCTCTTGGAGAATGGGGACAAGGGCAGGTCCAGCTTGTCGAGATCCCGGTCAACGACGAGATGAACCGCAACATCCTCGCCTACTGGCGGCCGCGGGTGCCACTGGCGCGTGGCGGCGAGCACTTCTTCACCTATCGCATGCACTGGTGCTGGTCGCCTCCTGAGCGCCCACCTCTCGCGACCGTCACCGCCACCCGCACCGGCCGCGCCCAGGGTGGTGGCCGGCGGCGGCGCTTTCTGGTCGACTTTTCCGCAGACGACTTCGCGGACGCCGCGAAGACCAACGGCCTGAAGGCCAATCTCACGCACCTGCGCGGCCGCATCGGCAATGTCGATGGCCGCCTCGTGCCCGACCTCAAACTCTATCGCGTCGCATTCGATCTTGACCCCGAGGCCGCCAATCAGGTGGAACTGAGGCTCGTGCTGGAGCGCGAAGGACAGCCCCAAAGCGAGACATGGCTCTACCGATGGACGCCTTGACCGACCGGCCCCTGCCGACGCTGCGCGAGCGCCAGGCCATGCCTGGCCACGCGCCGCTGGCCATGCCGGCACAGTCGTTGCGCAGGTGGAGCAATGCCGAACGACGGCCGCTGAAGGCGCCGGAGCTCTGGCGCACACCCTGGTTTTCGCGCCTCGTCGCCTTCGGGGGCATGCTGGCGATCACCGGAGCCGGAAGCTGGCAGATGTACAAGGTGGTCGAGGCCGGCGGCGTGACGCTGCTGGAGTGGGCCTTCCTCATCTTCTTCGTCGTCAACTTCTCGTGGATCGCACTCGCTTTCACCACAGGCCTTCTCGGTCTTGGCCACCTCCTCAGGCATGGCCTCAACCGCAAGCCGGACCTGCCGGCTGCGCTGACCGAGCGCACGGCGGTCGTCATGCCGATCTACAACGAGAGTCCTGCCCGCGTGTTCGGCACGGTCCAGGCGATCGTCGAGGACGTGGTGGCGACCGGGCACGGTGCCTCGTTCGACTTCTTCTTCCTGTCCGACACCACCGACCCCGACATCTGGATCGCCGAGGAGCGCGCTTTCCTCGCCCTGCGCGAACGCCTTCCCGGCATGGCGATCCACTATCGCCACCGGCCGAAGAACACCGCACGCAAGGCCGGCAACATCGCCGACTTCGTGACCCATTGGGGCGGCCACTACGCCCATATGATCGTACTCGACGCCGACAGCCTGATGACCGGCGAGACGATCGTTGCGCTGGCCGATGCCATGGAACGCGATCCGGACGCCGGCATCATCCAGACCCTGCCGCGCCTCATCAACCGCAACACGCTGATCGCGCGCCTTCAGCAGTTCGCCGCCCGGGTCTATGGACCCGTCGTGGCTGCGGGCCTCGCCGTCTGGTCCGGCCGCGACGGCAACTACTGGGGCCACAACGCAATCATCCGCATGGAGGCCTTCGCGACCTCGGCCGGACTGCCGGACCTGCCGGGCAAGCCGCCGTTCGGCGGGCATATCCTCAGCCACGATTTCGTCGAGGCCGGGCTGATCCGCCGCAGGGGCTATGCGGTCTACATGCTACCCCATCTCGACGGGTCCTACGAGGAAAGCCCACCCTCGCTGATGGACCTCGCCATCCGTGACCGGCGCTGGTGCCAGGGCAATCTGCAGCACAGCCGGGTCATCGGCGCCAAGGGTCTGCACTGGGCGACCCGCCAGCACCTCGCCACCGGCATCATGAGCTATGTGTCGAGCCCGCTCTGGCTGATCCAGCTGCTGGTCGGCCTCGCCCTCGCCCTGCAGGCGGCCTTCATCCGCCCTGAGTATTTCACCAACCAGTTCACGCTGTTCCCGGCCTGGCCGGTGTTCGATTCCGAGCGCGCGCTCAATCTCTTCATCTTCACCATGGTCATCCTGCTGGCGCCCAAGATGTTCGGGTGGTTCGCAACACTGGTGGACGGGCCGGCACGCCGCGGCTGTGGCGGCGCGATCATGCTGACGGTTTCGGCCATCCTCGAGATCATCCTGACGGCCCTCATCGCTCCCGTCATGATGCTGATCCAGGCGAGTTCCGTGTCGTCGATCATCTCCGGCCGCGACACCGGCTGGAAGACGCAGCGGCGCGACGACGGCTCGATCCCATTCCGCGCCATCGTCCAGCGGCACTGGCGTCACACAGCCCTCGGCGTCGTCGCGGCCGTCGCCGCCTTCTCGATCTCGCCCTACATCTTCGCCTGGATGTCGCCGACGATCATCGGGCTCTGGCTGGCGATCCCGACCTCCTGGGCCTCGGCCTCGGCGGCCATCGGCTGGGGCATGCGGCGCCTCAGCCTGCTGCTGATCCCCGAGGAGCATTCTCCGCCGCCGATCGCCGAACGGGCCCACCGTCTCGGCATCGAGTTCGAGGCCCTGGCCCTGGAGGGTCACAAGGCGCTGGACCTCGTGCATGCCGACCCCGGCTTCCGGGAGGTTCATCAGCAGATCATCCAGGTGCCGCCGTCCCGCGTGCGCGGCAAGGTCGATACCGACCGGGTGATCGCCGAGGCGAAGCTCACCGACGCCCATTCCATAGAGGATGCGCGGCAATGGCTGTCGAGCCGCGAGACGATCCTTGTGCTGCACGACCGCGCACTGATCGCGCTGCTCGCCGCCCTCCCCCATGCAACGACAGCTGACACCTGACGGTTGCATTGCACAAAATGGCGGCACTTGTGCGTCCAGCGCTCAATCTGGCCGAACGCGAACACCGGCTGCCGCCCCGTTGCGCGACTTAACCTTCTGATCGCACAGACATTTGTCGCGCGCCACGAATCTGGCACCCGTCTTGCTCCGATGAGTCAGTTTCTTCGGCCGCCAATGACGCCGGCCCCTCGCATCGCACGGGGATCGGATGTCACAGGACTTCAGCGCGGAACAGAAGCGCTATCTGGAAGGTTTCGTCGCCGGCGCCGCCGCGACACGGGTTGTCGGCTCGGCCGCCACGCCCGAAATCTCTTCGCCGACCGGACCGGACGCGCCTCACCTGAAGGCGCAGGACCTCCAGACCAAGGCTGGCGGCAAGCTGGCCGACCAGGAGAAGTGGAAACGCGACGAGCATCCCTTCGACGCCTATCACCGCCTGACGCAAGAGGCCGCGACCGGCAAGCTGCCCGGTCCCGCCGACAATTTCCGCTGGCGCTATTTCGGCCTGTTCAATGTCGCACCTGCGCAGGACAGCTTCATGCTGCGCATGCGCATTCCCAACGGCATCCTGAAGGCCCACCAACTGGCGGGCTGCGCCGCGCTCGCAGAAACCCATGGCGGCGGTTACCTGCATGTGACGACGCGCGCCAATCTCCAGATGCGCGAGATCAGGCCGGAGAATGCCAAGGCGCTGCTCGAGGACCTCATGGATCTCGGGCTCGTCGCCAAGGGATCCGGCGCCGACAACATCCGCAACGTCACGGGATCGCCGCTGGCCGGCATCGACGCGCAGGAGCTGCTCGATACGCGCCCCCTGTGCCGCGACTGGCACTTCCACATCCTCAACGAGCGGGTGCTCTACGGACTGCCGCGCAAGTTCAATGTCTCCTTCGACGGGGCGGGGGTCTCGCCGGCGCTCGAGGAGACCAACGACATCGGCTTCCAGGCCGTGCGGGTGCTGGATGGCGCAGGGGTCGAGCCCGGCGTCTGGCTGCGCATCGTCCTCGGCGGCATTTCGGGTCACCATGACCTCGCCCGTCCCACGGGCGCCTTCTGCAGGCCCGAAGAGGCGACGGCCATCGCGGACGCCACCATCCGCGTCTTCATCGACCATGGCGACCGCACCAATCGCAACCGCGCCAGATTGAAATATGTGCTCGATGCCTGGGGCTTCGAGAAATTCCTGTCAGCCGTCGAGGACAAGCTCGGCCGCAAACTGGTGCGCATCGACGAGGTCCATGTCGCCCCGCGTCCCGCGACCGACCGCTACGCCCATGTCGGCGTCCATCGCCAGAAGCAGGCCGGACGCAACTGGATCGGGGTGGTGGTCCCTGTCGGCAAGCTGACGGCAGAGCAGGCGCAGGGGCTTGCCGCTGTCGCCGCCGATCTCGGCGACGGCGATATCCGCCTCACCGTCTGGCAGAACCTTGTTCTCTCCGGGGTGGCGGACGCCGATGTCGCCACCGCCGAGGCCCGCATCGCGGCGCTCGGCCTGTCGACGACGGTCACGCCCATCCGCGCCGGGCTCGTCGCCTGCACCGGCAATGCCGGCTGCAAGTTCGCCGCCGCCAACACCAAGAAGCACGCGCTGGAGATTGCCGACCATGTCGAGGCGCGGGTCGCCATCGACGTGCCGGTGAACATCCACCTGACCGGCTGCCACCATTCCTGTGCGCAGCACTATATCGGCGACATCGGCCTCATCGGCGCGCGCGTGCCGATCAACGAGGATGGCGACACGGTCGAAGGCTACGACATCGCGGTCGGCGGCGGCTTCGCCGAGAACGCGCGGATCGGGCGCTACCTGTGGAAGGGCGTGAAGGCGACGGACGCCCCGCGCCATGTCGAGGCGCTGCTCAAGGCCTACCTCGCCCATCGCGCCGACCCCGGCGAGACGTTCCAGGCGTTCACGATCCGCCATGACGTCGAGCCGCTCGAGCGCCTCGTCGCGCCCCATCTCTCGATGATGAAGGAGGCCGCGGAATGAGCGTCCTGCCGCCGCAGACAGTCTTTGCCCTCATTCCGGAGACGGCTCCCTTCTCCAGCGAGCAGCGCGAATGGCTCTCCGGCTTCTTCGCGGCGGCCCTCGCGCCGCTGGTGCCGGCCGGCGCGGCCATCCAATTGCCGGGAGGATCGGACGAGGCGCCGTCTTCGGCAGCCACCAATGATGACGCGCCCTGGCACGACCCTTCCATGGCGCTCGCCGACCGCATGGCGCTCGCGGAGGGACGGCCCATCGCGCCGCGCCTGATGGCGGCCATGGCCCAGCAGGACTGCGGCCAGTGCGGCTATAGCTGCGCCGACTACGCCAATGCGCTGACGTCGAAGGCCGAGGCGCGGCTCAATCTCTGCGTACCCGGCGGCAAGGACACGCTGCGCATGCTGAAGGCACTGGCCCCGGAGATCGATGCGGCACCCGCCGCACCGGCCAAGGCCGGGGTCACGGCCCCGGTCTCGCACGCGATCCCCGTCGCCGCTCCCGGCCGATCGCGGGAGGCGCCGGTGGAGGCCATCTTCCTGTCGCGCCGGCGCCTCAACGCGGCGGGCTCGGAGAAGGAGACCTTCCACGTCGAGTTCGACCTGTCAGCCTGCGGCCTCGACTATATGGTGGGCGACGCCTTTGGTGTGTTCCCGACCAACGACCTCGGCCTCGTCGACCAGATCATCGCCATGCTCGGCGCCTCTCATGTCACCGAGGTGCGGGGACGGTCGCTGCGGCAGGTGCTGGCCGAGGAGGTGTCGCTGTCGCCGGCCCCCGACGGCCTGTTTGAGCTGATCTCCTTCCTGACCGGCGGGGCGCAACGTGCGAAGGCCCGGGCGCTGGCCACCGGCGAGGATCCCGACGGCGACGCGGCGGCTCTCGACGTGCTGGCGGTGCTGATCAAATTTCCCGGCGTGCGTCCGCATCCGGAGGCCTTCGTCGAGGCGCTGGAGCCGCTCCAGCCGAGGCTCTATTCGATCTCGTCGTCGATCAAGGCCAACCCCGGCCGCGTGTCGCTGACCGTCGATGCGGTGCGGTATGTCGTCGGCAAGCGCCGGCGGCTCGGCGTCGCCTCCACCTTCCTCGGCGAGCGCGCCGGGCCGGGCACCCCGGTGAAGGTCTATGTGCAGCGCGCTCATGCCTTCGCCCTGCCCTCGGACCCAGCCAGGCCGGTGATCATGGTCGGTCCCGGAACGGGCGTTGCGCCGTTCCGCGCCTTCCTGCAGGACCGGGCCGCCGACGGGGCTCCGGGTCCCAACTGGCTCTTCTACGGCCACCAGCGGCAGGCGACGGACTTCTTTTATGCCGACGAACTCGATGCGCTGAAGAAGTCGGGTGTGCTGACGCGGCTGTCGCTCGCCTGGTCCCGCGACGGATCGGGGAAGATCTACGTCCAGGACCGCATGCGCGAGAATGGCGCGGAGTTGTGGCGCTGGCTCGACCAGGGCGCCCATTTCTACATCTGCGGCGACGCCAAGCGGATGGCGCGGGATGTGGAGGCCGCCCTGGTCGATGTCATCGCCGCGCATGGCGGCAATTCGCCCGACGAGGCAGTCCAGTGGGTGCAGGAGATGAAGAAGGCCGGCCGCTACCAGGCCGACGTCTATTGAGGACCGGCCGATGACCGATTTCACCTCCCGCCATCCGGAAGCGCGCCGCGCGGCGCGCATGGCGCCCCTCGCCGTGCTGCCGGTGTTCCTCAGGCTCGCCGGCCGGCGCGTGGTCGTCGCCGGCGGCAGCGAGCCCGCTGTCTGGAAGGCGGAGCTTCTGGCCGCCGCCGGAGCCCATGTCGACGTGATCGCCGACGACCCTTGCCCGGACATGGTGGTGCTCGCGGCATCCCCTCCGGACGGCTCCATCACGCTCATCCGCCGCGGCTGGGATCCCGCCGACCTCACCGGTGCCGTCTTCGCCGTCGGCGCCATGGAGCAGAACGCCGAGGCCGCCGCCTTCCGCGACGCCGCCCGCAGCGCCGGAGTTCCCGTCAATGTCATCGACAGGCCGGCCTTCTGCGACGTCCAGTTCGGCGGCATCGTCAACCGCTCGCCCCTCGTCATCGGCATTTCGACCGATGGCGCCGCGCCGGTGTTCGGCCAGGCGGTGCGCGCCCGCATCGAGGCCGTGCTGCCGCGCGGGCTCGCCGTCTGGGCGGCGACGGCTCGATCCTGGCGACGGCGCGTCGCCACCCTCGATCTGCCGTTCCGCGCCCGCCGTCGCTTCTGGGAACTCTTCGCCGACCGGGCGCTGGCCACACCGGACGCGATTCCGTCGCCGGCGCTGGCCGCTGAACTGGAGGCGGCCGCCACCCATGCCGCATCGGCCGCCGGGCGTCTCGTCCTTGTCGGAGCAGGTCCGGGCGACCCGGATCTCCTGACGATGAAGGCAGTGCGCGCGCTGCAGTCGGCGGACGTCATCGTCCACGACGATCTCGTGCCTGCGGCGGTGCTGGACGTCGCCCGGCGCGAATCGCAGCGCATTTCGGCCGGCAAACGCGGCCGCGGTCCGTCCTGCCGGCAGGACGACATCAACGCCCTGGTGATCCGTCTCGTCCGCGAGGGCAAGCATGTGGTGCGGCTGAAGGCCGGCGATCCGATGATCTTCGGCCGCGCGGGAGAGGAAATCGCTGCGGCGGAGTCCGCCGGGATTGCGGTGGAGGTGGTGCCGGGCATCTCGGCGGCGCAGGGGGCCGCGGCCTCCGCGCGCCTGTCGCTGACCCACCGAGACCATGCCCGCCGCCTGCAATATGTCACCGGCCATGGGCGCGACGGCCGCTTGCCGAAGGACCTCCGCTGGCAGGCCCTGGCCGATCCGGCGGCCTCGACGGTGGTCTATATGCCCGGCGCCACCTGGCACGAGATGGCGGAGCGCCTGCTGGCCGCGGGGCTCGCCGCGGAGACCCCGGCGCTGGCGGTGGTCAATGCCACCCGCCCCGACGAGGAGCGCATCGCCGGCACGGTCGGCTCGCTCGCGTCCCGACTGGCCTCGCGGCGATGGAGCGGCCCGTTGCTCATCCTCTATGGCAGCGCCTTCGGCCCGCCAGCAGGTGCACACGACACTGATGCCCCCGCGATGATGGCAACCAGGCGCGGCATTCAGCCTGTTCCTTGACAATCGGCGGGCGACCTGTCACATCCGCCCCAACCAGCCGGCGGCGACGCGGCGGGCGATCGCTCGCTATTCCCAAGGCCCGGCCCCGACTTCACAGACCTTCCGCGAGGACTTGCCATGGCCAAGGCCGCCACTATCAAGATCAAGCTGATCTCGACCGCCGACACCGGCTATTTCTACACCGCGAAGAAGAATTCGCGCACCATGACAGACAAGCTGTCCAAGAAGAAGTACGACCCGGTCGCGCGCAAGCACGTCGAGTTCAAGGAAGCCAAGATCAAGTGATCTTGCGGTCGGCCATGCCGGTCGACAATCCAAGCGGCCCCTTCGGGGGCCGTTTTTCGTTTTCGATGAGCGTGATGGACACGAAACAGCCCGCGCGCGCTATGCGACCACGGATCCGTGCGCCCGGTGGTTCGGACACCAGCCGGCAACCCGTTTGCCATCAGGCCATCAGTACCGCGCGATCACCGCCGCGTCCTCGCCGCCGAACTTCCATGTCACGCCGACCCGGGCCCGGCCCGAATCGGTCCGGTAGTTCAGTACACCCGGGATGAGCGGGCGGGACGCATTGAACTGGTGGACATACTCGGCGCGCAGGGCGACATTCGCCGTGATCATCGTTTCCACGCCCGCCGCAAGCTGGAAGCCGCTGATCGTCTCGCCAAACCCGACGCCGAGCCCCGACGCCGTGATGTGCGTCCACCCGTAGCCCGCTGCCACGTAGGGCATGATCGAGCCGCCCATCACATAGCCGAGTCGCGCCCTCACCCCGACGTTCCAGTCCGATCCGATCGATGCGGAGGGGCCGCCGGCCTCGATGGTCGTCTTGATGGCGGAAAGGCTTGCGTCGGCCTCGATGCCCGCGACAATCGAGGTTCCCGCGAACTGGTGGTCATAGCCGGCGATGACCCCGCCGAAGACGCCCTGCGAACCGATGCCGGTGAAGCCGAAGACACCCGGCGCGGACAAGGTGGTGTTGCCGAAGCCATAGCCGCCCTGGACACCGGCGTAGAAGCCGCTCCAGTTCCGCCGCGCTGCCGAGGCGAAGGCGGGATAGGCGCTGCCCATCCCGAAGCGGTAGCTCAGGCCGAGCCGCGCCGTGCCGGATGTCGGCTTGACGACGAGTGGGGCGAACTGACCGATGCCGTTCGAGAAGGTGTGCACATATTCGGCGTGCAGGAAGACGTTGCCCGCGAGGCGCGTCTCGATCCCGCCGCCAATCTGCCAGCCGCTCGTCATCAGGCTGGCATTGCCGAGGCCGGTCAGGGAGAAGGTCGTCCGTCCCTGCGACCAGCCGCCGGTGGCGTAGATCAGCGTTTCCGGCGTCAGCAGGAAGCCGAGGCGTGCCCGGATCGCCCAGCGCCGGTCGCCGGAGAGCCGCGCGACGGTCAGGCCGCCGGCCGATATGGTGGTGTCGATCCCCTGCAGATTGCCCTCCGTCAGGGCGCCGATCACCCATCGCTGGGCGAACTGATAGTCGGCCCCGACCTTGCCGCCGACGAGCCAGCCGTTGGCGCCGATCCCGCTGAATCCGAACAGGCCGGGAACCGAGACGGAGGTGTTGGCGAAGCCGTATCCCGCATGCAGGCCCGCATATATACCCGTCCAGCCGAATCCCGGTGCGGCAATCTCGCTCACCACCAGCCCGCGGGGCGATTCGATATCGGCGGCGTGGGCGCTGAACGCCAGTGACACGACGATGGATGCCAGACCTACGCGACGCATGACACAACTCCCTGACGATCGCCGACTGTCGGACCTCCACGAGAGGATCACGCGTCGTCTTTTGTTACGCCGACAGTAATGCCCTAGGGTAATCCGCGTCAACCTCGCGGCGTTGCGTGCCGCTCAGGCACGTCGCAACGAACTTCAACGCCCGCATTATTGCAATATGGACGTCTGCTCTGTTCGCTGTCTTGTTCTACACGTTCTGCTTGGCATGCCAGCGGCACTTTGACGCAACACTGCGCCTCACGACCCCGGTAACACGCTGGATGAGGTGGCCGGCCGGGCCAACGGCATTGCGGAGAGGCCATCCGCGCCGAACCCGACCGGCCGACCCTACGATCCCAGGAGATGCGGCGGACCTGAGCGGTCGCAGGGGTACGCGACCGGATCGACTCAAGCCGTGAAAGTCACGACCATGATCCGGTCTGGCAGGACCCTAGAGGAGCGGATGTTGTGCTTCAATGCAGACAGGTCTATCCGGCGCGTAAACCGCGCCTTAACCTAAAGCAACAGGGTTGATCAACAGGGTAAACGCCACGGAGTCTCACGCGGCGTCCAGAACAACCCTGTTCCGTCCGTCGCGCTTGGCGCGATACAGCGCCTGATCCGCCCGCTTGAGAAGCGTGTCGGCGTCGGTGTCGCCGGCAAGCCGCTGGGCCATGCCGATGGAGACCGTGACATCGATGGCCCGGGCGCCCTTGTGAATGGCGAAAGGTTCGCTCGCCACACGGTTGCGGATGCGCTCGGCGACGATGGAGGCGACGCCGGCATCGGTGTCCGGCATGACGACGACGAACTCCTCGCCGCCGAGACGGCAGACGAGGTCGATACCGCGCACGCTCTTGCGCAGGCGCTGGGCGAACTCGCGCAGCACTTCGTCGCCGGCGTCGTGGCCCCAGGTGTCGTTGACCGCCTTGAAGTAGTCGATGTCGAGAACGAGAACCGCGAGAGGCTTGCCGCGCATCGACGCCTGGTCGACCAGCGTGCCGAGGTGGCTCTCCATGTAGCGGCGATTGTGCAGGCCGGTGAGCCCGTCGGTGATCGCCATTTCCATGGACTGCTGGACATTGTCGCGAAGCCGCTCGGTGTAGCGCTTCTTGCGGATCTGGGTGCGTACGCGCGCCGCCATCTCGTTGCGGTCGATCGGTCGCATCAGATAGTCGTTGGCGCCGATGTCGAGGCTGCGCAGCAGCCGCGCCTCGTCCTCCGGCTCGGCGATCACCAGGATCGGCAGGCCGCGCGTACGGTCGAGCGAGCGTATCTGCGAGCACAGACGCAGCGGATCGAAATCGGCGAGCCCGAGGGAAATCATGACGAGGTCGTAGTCGTTCTCCGCGGCCTTGAAGAGCGCCTCCTGCGGCCGCGACTCGACCTCGACGTGGTGCTGGTTGCGCAGCGCCTGGACAATGCGCTCATGGGAGGACGCGCGGTCATCGACCACGAGAATGCGCCCGTTCAGGCCCGACTCGGCAACGGCTTCCGTCAGCGGATCACGCATGCCGATCTCGCGTGAGGTGACGGCGCGCATCCTGAGCTCGTCCTGCACCATCTTCAGGCGGACGAGCGAGCGGACGCGGGTGATGAGGGCGAGGTCGTTGACCGGCTTGGTCAGGAAGTCGTCGGCGCCCGCCTCGAGCCCCTTGACCCGATCGGCGGTCTGGTCGAGCGCGGTGACCATGATGACGGGAACGTGGTGCGTCGCCGGATTGGCCTTCAGCCGCCGGCAGGTCTCGAAGCCGTCCATGCCGGGCATCATGACGTCGAGCAGCACGATGTCGCACTGGCCGCGCTCGCTGATCGACAGGGCTTCGAGCCCCGAATGCGCCGTGACCACGTCGAAATACTCGGCGGACAGCCGCGCCTCGAGCAGCTTCACATTGGCGAGGATGTCATCGACGACGAGAACGCGCGCAGTCATGCTGACCCAATCCCTCTCAAGCCCCGCCCAGGAAGTGCCGGACCGTCTCGATGAACTTCATTACCGAAATGGGTTTCGACAGGTAGGCCTCGCAGCCCCCTGCCCTGATCCGCTCCTCGTCGCCCTTCATGGCGAAGGCCGTGACGGCAATGATCGGGATGTGCCGGATCGTCTCGTCCTCCTTGATCCAGCGGGTCACGTCGAGGCCGGAGACCTCGGGGAGCTGGATGTCCATGAGGATGAGATCGGGGTGATGCTCACGCGCCAGCGCCAGCGCCTCGGTGCCGTTGCGCGTCTGGATCGTCCGATAGCCGTTGGCCTCGAGAAGATCGTGGAAGAGCTTCATGTTGAGCTCGTTGTCTTCCACGATCATGACGGTCTTGGACATTGCCGACTCGCATTTCCGGGCCAGCGCGGGATGGTTGCCGGACATTGACGGATAGCCCACAAGCTAATCTCAAATCCTTTCTAAAGGACAAACCATGACGTTGCGTCCGCGGGAACGAAACAGGACCGCTGCAGAGGCGGTCGCGGTCAGTGCCCTCGCCTTCCTGGCCGGCGACGAGGAACGGCTCGACCGCTTCGTGGCCCTCGCCGGGATCGATGTCGGCCGCATCCGGGAGATCGCCGGACAGCCGGAATTCCTCGCCGCCGTGATGGACCATCTCATGTCCGACGAGACGCTGCTCCTCGCCTTCGCCGCCAATGACGGCATCCGGCCGGCGGACGTCGTCCGGGCCGCGCACGCGATGGGCGCGGGGCCGTGGGAGCGCGATCACGCCTGATGACACCAGCCCCCTTGAGGGCCAGCCCCATCGCGCCCACTGTGCGCCGATGGCCCTGATCGCCTTCTGCCGGGACTGCCTTGCCGAGACGCGCGCGGGCGCCACGCGCTGCCATGCCTGCGGATCGCCGCGCATCGCCCGAAACGATGAACTCGCCGACCTCTCCATCGCCCATATCGATTGCGACGCCTTCTATGCCGCGGTCGAGAAGCGCGACGATCCGCGCCTCGTCGACCAGCCGCTGATCATCGGCGGCGGCAAGCGCGGTGTCGTTTCGACCTGCTGCTACGTGGCGCGCATCCACGGCGTTCGTTCGGCCATGCCCATGTTCAAGGCGCTGAAGCTCTGCCCCGAGGCGGTCGTCATCAAGCCCGACATGGAGAAATACGTGCGCGTCGGCCGCCAGGTGCGCACCGCCATGCGCGACCTGACGCCGCTGGTGGAACCCATCTCCATCGACGAGGCCTTTCTCGACCTCACCGGCACGGAGCGGCTGCATGGCGCCCCACCCGCCATGGTGCTCGCCCGGTTTGCGCGGCGGGTCGAGCAGGAGATCGGCATCACGGTCTCGGTGGGGCTGTCCTACAACAAGTTCCTCGCCAAGATCGCATCCGACCTCGACAAGCCGCGCGGCTTTGCCGCTATCGGGCGGTCTGCGGCGCTGGACTTCCTCGCCGGCAAGCCGGTTTCGCTCATCTGGGGCGTCGGCCGCGCCCTGCAGGAGGCGCTGGAGCGCGATGGACTGAGGCTGATCGCCGATCTGAGGCGGATCGAGGAAGGCGACCTGATGCGTCGCTACGGCGCGATGGGCCTGCGCCTCGCACGGCTCTGCCGCGGCATCGACGACCGGCGCGTGTCACCGGATTCGGAGGTCAAGTCGATTTCTGCCGAGACGACGTTCGAGACCGACATCCGCGATGCCCGAGCGCTCGAGAAGAAGCTGTTCCGGCTGTGCGAGAAGGTCTCCGCCCGCGCCAAGGCGCAGGGCTTCGCCGGATCGACCGTGACGCTGAAGCTGAAGAGCGCCGACTTCAGGATCCGGACCCGCTCGCGCGGGCTCGCCTCGCCGACCGTGCTCGCCACGCGCCTGTTCGAGACGGGCCGCGACATGCTGATGAAGGAGGCGGATGGGACGGCCTACCGCCTGATCGGCATCGGCATCTCGGATCTCGCGGACATCGACAAGGCCGATCCGGCCGACCTCGTCGACACATCGATCGTCCGGTCGACGAAGGTGGAAAGTGCGGTCGATGCCCTGCGCGCCCGCTTCGGAAAGGACGCCGTCGTCAAGGGAATCACCTTCGACGACTGAGCGAAGCCGTCAGTTCCGTGTGCAGGCCGTTTCCGGCTGCCATTCGATGCTTGCGAGGTCGCCCCGCAGCGAGAACTCGCTGTAGTTGATGACGAGTTGGCGCGACACGCCGTTCTCGTAGAGTTCGAAAGAAATGGAATAGAGCGGATTCGGGCTGTCGAGGCCCGCCTCGAAATAGCTGATCGTCACCGGCCAGCGGGCCAGTTCCGCCAGTTTCGGGTTCCGCGCGGCCCCTTCCGGTTCGCCACTGCCCGGTGCGATCCGGCGGCCGATGACCGCGGTGGCATTGTAGAGCTTCTCGCCTGTCTCGGCCCCGTCATAGACCTTGACCTCGAGGATGTTGTGGCCTTCCCGCGCCGCCTCGACGATGCGGATGAGGTGTTCCGTCGGGAAGATCGTGGTCCGGTCGATTTGGCTGTTGATCTCCCGAGGCCTGCGCACGGCGAGACGAACGGCATCGGGGACGCGCGTGGCGCTTCCCTCGGTCTCCAGGTGTGGCCGTCCGTTCTGCGTCGAGCGCGAGGTGAAGCGGAAACTGCTGCCGTCACCCTCCTCGAAATGCGAGGTGCGCAGGTCCATCACCATGCTGTTGCCGTTCATCGACATTTCCACCACCTGGCGAAAGGCGGTCGTGAACCCCTCGCAGCGGTTTCCCGACGTCTCGAACAGGATGCGTCCGCGCACCTGATCGATGCCGCGCGCCGGCCGGCGGCCGTCGAGCCTGAGATCATAGACCGCGCGATGCGGCGCCAGCACTGGCGCCGACGCCGCCTGCGCCTGAACTGCCCGCGTGTCGGCCGCCAACAGCAGGAGCCCAAGGGTGGCAACGGCGACGACAGTGCGGATGGATGGCATCAAATCGAAATTCCCTGCATGGTCGGCGGCAGGACCCACGTCCCGTTGCCACCGCGCTTCGCACCATAGAGAGGCTGACGGGTGGCGACAACGCGGCATGGATGTGTCGCTCGGCGCGACCTTGCCCACGGGCCCGCATTCGGGCAGTTTCCGCGGCACTTCCGTTCCCTTTGCCCGAGGTCCCCGATGTCCGTCATTGCAGCCCGTCTCGCCGAACTCGGCATCGTCCTGCCCAATCCCGTGGCGCCGGTCGCCAACTATGTGCCGTTCGTGCGCATGGGCTCGCTCCTCGTCGTCTCGGGGCAGATCTCGCTCGGCCCGGACGGGCTGGTGGCCGGCAAGCTCGGCGGCGGCATCTCCATCGAGGACGGCCAGAAGGCGGCGCGTCTCTGCGGCCTCAACGTGCTGGCACATATCCAGTCGGCCGTCGGCAATCTCGACAACGTCATCCGCATCGTACGCCTCGGCGGCTTCATCAACTGCACCCCCGACTTCCCCGATGGGCCGAAAGTGATGAACGGCGCCTCCGACCTGATGGTCGAGGTGTTCGGCGAAAAGGGCCGCCATGCCCGGTCGACGATCGGCGTCGCGGCGCTTCCGTCCAATGCGGCGGTCGAGGTCGAGGCGATGGTCGAGATCGCCTGATGGCCGGACGGGCTGATCTAGGCTGGCTGACGGCAAGGCCTATCGCCCATCGCGGGCTGCATGGGCTGGCGCCGGGCGTCGTCGAGAACTGCCCGCGCGCTTTCGAGGCGGCGATCGCCGGCAACTACGCCATCGAATGCGATGTCCAGCCGACGGCGGACGGCGATGCGGTCGTCTTTCACGATCCGACCCTCGACCGGCTCACCGTTGCGAACGGCCGCGTCGACCAGAGCACGGCCGCCGTATTGAAGGCGACCGCCTTCAGGTCGACCGATGACCGCATGATCACCCTCTCCGAACTGTTCGCGCTGGTTCAGGGGCGCGTGCCGCTGGTGGTCGAGATCAAGTCCGAGTTCGACGGAAAGCGCGCGCTCACCGAACGCGTGGTGGCACTGGCCGCGGGCTACCGGGGGCCGCTGGCCCTGATGTCCTTCGATCCCGCGCCGATCGCCTGGCTGAAGGAGCATGCCCCCGCGCTCGTCCGGGGGATCGTGGCAGAGTCGCACTATGCCGGAGCGCACTGGGCCCGCCTGCCGAACCCAATGCGCGAAGAGCTCGCCACCCTGGCGCATATGGACCGCACCGATCCCGATTTCCTCTCCTGGCGCGTCGCCGACCTGCCGAACGCGACCACCGACCATTTCCGCAACTTCCTCGGCCGTCCCCTGATCTGCTGGACGGTGCGGACCGATGACGAGCGTGTGATCGCCGCCCGTCATGCCGATCAGGTGACCTTCGAGGGCTATCTCGCCTAGACTTGCGCGGATGAGTTCCCCGCCCTTTACCATCCGCGTCGCCACACGTCTCGCCGACATCCCTGCCGCTGACTGGAACGCCTGCGCCACCGATGCCGACGGCCACGTCGACCCGTTCCTCGATCACGCCTTCTTCCTGAGCCTCGAGGAATCCGGCTCGGCCGTGCGCGAGACCGGCTGGCTCGGTCATCACCTCTTGCTGGAGCGCGAGGGTCGGCTTGAGGCCATCCTTCCCTGCTACCTGAAGAGCCACTCCCGCGGCGAATATGTCTTCGATGCGGGCTGGGCGGAGGCCTATGAGCGGGCCGGCGGACGCTATTATCCGAAGCTACAGGCAAGCGTCCCGTTCACGCCTGCGACCAGCCGGCGGCTTCTGGTCCGTGCAGGCCCCGACACCGACATCGCCCGGACGGCGCTGGTTCAGGGCGCGGCGCAGGTGGCCCTGCAATCGGGCGTCTCCTCCCTGCACGTCACCTTCTGCCCCAAGGACGAATGGGACCTGACGGGCGCCGCCGGCTACCTGCAGCGGACGGACACCCAGTTCCACTTCGAGAACGACGGCTATGGCGGATTTGACGACTTCCTCGGCGCCCTGTCGTCACGCAAGCGCAAGGTCATCAGGCGCGAAAGGCGGGAGGCGCTGGAAGGCCGCGGCATCACCATCCGCTGGCTGACCGGAAGTGACCTGACGGAAGAGGTCTGGGACAGGTTCTACGAGTTCTACATGGACACCGGTTCCCGCAAATGGGGGCGTCCCTACCTCACCCGCAGGTTCTATTCGCTGATCGGCGAACGCATGGCCGATCGCATCCTGCTGGTCATGGCCGAGAGGGAGGGCCGCTACATTGCCGGCGCGATCAACTTCATCGGCAGGGATGTGCTATACGGACGCCACTGGGGCGCGCTGGAGGAACATCCCTTCCTGCATTTCGAGGTCTGCTACTATCAGGCCATCGACTATGCGATCCGCCATGGCCTGAAGCGCGTCGAGGCTGGCGCCCAGGGCGAGCACAAGCTGGCTCGCGGCTATCGCCCGGTTACGACCTACTCGGCGCATTTCATCGCCGATCGGGGCCTCAGGCGGGCGGTCGACGACTATCTCGCGCGCGAGCGCTCCTATATCGCCGAGGCGATCGAGGAACTGGGGACGCTGACGCCGTTCCGGCGTTCGGAAGCCGAGGTCGACGAGTAGGTCCGAGGGGCTAGAGGTCAAGGCCGGACAGGCCTTCGCCGACGCTGCCGACCACATTGGCCGCGCCCGAGGCGAGGGAACCGGCGACATCCACGGCTCCCGAAGCCACCGTACCTGCGACCTGAACCGTACCTGAAGCGATGGACCCGGCCGTATCGATGGCGCCGGATGCAATCGTGCCCGCCGTTTCGAAGGCGCCCGAGGCAATGGATCCGGCCGTATCCGTCACTGTCGAGGCCGCTGAGGCCGTCGCGCGTCCGACCGAGGACACGGCGCTGCCCACCACGTCGAACAGTGTGCCCGCGGCATCGCCGATGTCGAACCAGCTACCGGAATCGGCCTGCTGCGCCTGTTGCCTGCGCTGCTCCTCCTCCTGCGCCTTTTGCATCGCCTCGGCGGCCTGGGCTGCGGCATTGGGATCGATGGCCATGCAGGCTCTCCCGGAATGGAGCGTCGGGCGGCACGGTGCCGGTCCGATCAACCTCATCCTGCCGACGGTTCGTTTCCGTTCCATGGCGTCCGTCGGTCCGACCATTGGCCGGCGATGTCGGCGTGCTTCGATGAACCGCGACTAAACGCGGCGATATGTCGGGTTCAGAATGGGCGGAGCAGGATGCGTGTCGAACCGGTTCCCACCGTTTCGCCAGTCCACCCAAGGAGACATTCCCATGATGCATCGTCGTTCGTTCTTCGCCGCCCTCGGCGCCGGCGTCGCCGCCACCGCTCTCGCCGCTGCCGCCGCCCAGGCAGCTCCGCTCGCCGACCTCGCCGTCGCCCAGCCGGTCGGCACCGACACGCTGGCCGCACCCGTTGCCGGCGAGCCGGTCGAGATGCGCCGCCACGGCCGCCGCCGCGCCCGCCGCGTCGTGCGTCGGAGCCACCGCCGCGCCCGTCGCGTCGTGCGTCGCGCCCGCCGCCGCTCCTGATCCGCAACGCAGCCGCCCGGCGACACGACCTCCGCCGCCGGGCGGCGTCTTTCAGA
The DNA here is from genome assembly GCF_053471285.1 of Phreatobacter aquiterrae. Classification (NCBI taxonomy): domain Bacteria; kingdom Pseudomonadati; phylum Pseudomonadota; class Alphaproteobacteria; order Hyphomicrobiales; family Phreatobacteraceae; genus Phreatobacter; species Phreatobacter aquiterrae. The sequence continues at coordinate 51,664 of NZ_JBJPHW010000010.1, forward strand.
AACAGTGTCGATTCAGGATGAACCACGAAGCGGCTTGACGTTGCGTCACCGCGCGCACCAGACTTTCATCAGGATGCGCAAGGCCACCTGCCAGGAGGACTATTCCATGCTTCAGCGTCGTACGTTCGTTGCCGCCGTGTTTGGCGGTCTTGCCGTCGCCGCGGCCGCCGGATCGGCTCAGGCCGCTCCCGCCACGGCCACGGCCCCCGTTGCTCCGGCGACGGCGCCTGCGGGCCAGCCCACGGAAATGCAGTACTACATCGTCCGTCGCCGCCGGTACTACTACCGCCCGCGCCGCCGCGTCTACTTCATCCGCCGCCGCTACTATCGTCGCCGCTACTACTGGTGACCGGCCGCGGCGCTTGACGCCGCGCGCTGCGATTGCGACACCCTCGCGGGACCTGCCGCGAGGGTGTTTTCATGTCTGCTGCCGCCTATGATCCGAGCAACGTCTTCGCCAAGATTCTCCGTGGCGAAATGCCGGCCGAGAAGGTCTACGAGACCGACAAGGTCCTCACCTTCATGGACATCATGCCGCGCGCCGACGGCCACGTGCTGGTGATTCCGAAGACCGCCGCCCGCAACATCCTCGACATCCATCCCGAGGATCTCGCCGAACTGGCCAAGGCGACGCAGTTCGTCGCCAAGGGCGTCAAGCGCGCCATGGCGGCCGACGGTCTGACGATCCAGCAGTTCAACGAGAGCGCCGGCGGCCAGGTGGTGTTCCACATCCATGTCCACGTGCTGCCGCGCTGGACAGGCGTTTCCCTCAGGCCGCACACCGGCGCGATGGAGAACTCCGATGTCCTCGCGCAGCATGCCGCGACGATCCGGGCTGCGCTCGAAGCCATGCAGGCCGGCGGCTGATCACTTCAGGCCGAGCCATACCGCCCCGCCGACGATGACCGCTTCGGCGGCAAGGACGCCATAGAGCACGGACTTCCGCGCGGCCCAGTAGATGCCGACACCCGCCACAAAGGCCGCGGCACGCCAGCCGAGTGGCATGCCCGCGAGTTCCCCGCCGGGAAAGAAGGCGAGCTTGGCGACGACTGCCGCGAGGGTCGCCGTGGCGACGGCGCGCACCCAGGTCAGGATTTCCGAGGATTCGTCGAGGCCGCGCCCCACGACAAGGGCGAGCCAGCGCCAGATCTCGCTCGGCAGGAATCCGACGAGAATCAGCGCGAGGTAGGGCGTCAGGTCGGAGCCGACGAAGGTCATGAAGCCGCCCTCGCCCGCTTCAGACGCGCCAGGGCATAGGCGAGCGTGCCGCCGCCGACGCCCGCGTAGAGAAGTTCGAGCCCGTCGCCGGCGAGCGCCCCGAGCAGCAGCCCGAAGAACCCGGCGACGATCGCCAGCCGGTCGGACAGCATACGTGCCGTCGTGAACAGAGACAGCAGGAAGAAGATCGGCGTCAGGAACAGGAGGCCTGCGGCGAAAGCGGGCGGAATGATGCCGGCGAGGCCGTATCCGACCGCCGTCGCCGTCGTCGCCGATGTCAGGAGCCCGGTTCCAAGGCCAAGGAAGAAGGGCACTCGCCCCTCCCCCTCGATCTGCGGAAGCAGGCGCAGGCCCTCGACCCACATGGAGATCGCCACCAGATGCGCGCAGAGGATGGCCGTCAGCGGATGGCGGTTCTGCAGCCTCAGATAAGGCAGCAGCGAGACGACCATGGGCAGGAGGCGGACCGAGGACAGGCCGACCGTCAGCGCCACCGCGAGCCACGAGGCGCCGGAGCCGAGTCCGCCGACGAGGATGAGGTGGGCCGGCCCAGCCCAGATCAGCACGGTCGCCAGCATGGCCCACAGGAGCGGCATGCCGTAGTCGGCGCAGACAGAGCCGATGCCGATGAAGGTGGCGGCAAGGATCACCGCCGGCAGGGCGAGCGCCGCCCGGAGACCGCGCCGGTAATAGGCGCCCTGGGACAGCGGTCGATAGGGGGGCTCGCGAGCGTCGATCACAGAAGGATCACTCGGCCAGGCGCAGCGTCATGGCAAGGCGCGAAGCTGCATGCGGGCCATTCGGCCGCCCGAAAGACAGAGCCCGGCCGGGTGGCGACACCGGGCCGGGCTCCATCATTGTGTCGCGACCGTTCAGTCGGCCTTGAGCGGAACCTTCGGAACCGAGCCTGACGGGCGCCTCGGCTCTGCCGGACCAGGACCGTCGCCGGGTCCCCCGGAACCACCCTTCGGTTTGCGCTTGCCTGACGTGCCGTGCACCTTCTTCGCAGCAGCGCGCCTGGCGATGCGGCGCACGTCCGGGGCGACAGGCTCGGGCTTCGGCGTGACGGGGCCCGCCGGATAATCGAAGCCGAGAATGGGGAAGCCCTCCTCGTCCTTCGACACGATCACCCTGACATGGCCGCCATTCTTCAGGCGCCCAAAGAGCAGGTCCTCCGCGAGCGGCTTCTTGACGTATTCCTGGATCACGCGGGCCATGGGGCGGGCGCCCATCTGCTCGTCGTAGCCGCGTTCGATCAGCCACTCCTTGGCGTCGGGTGCCAGTTCGATCGTCACCTGGCGGTCGGCGAGCTGCGCCTCAAGCTGCAGGATGAACTTCTCCACGACATTGCCGATCACCTCGGTCGAGAGGTGGCCGAAGGCAATGACGGCATCGAGGCGGTTGCGGAATTCGGGTGCAAAGAGCCGATTGATCGCCTCCGAATCGTCGCCGGTCCGCTTGTTGCGGGTGAAGCCGATCGCCGGCTTGGCGAGATCGGCGGCGCCCGCGTTGGTCGTCATGATCAGGATGACATTGCGGAAGTCGACCTGCTTGCCGTTGTGATCGGTCAGCTTTCCGTGGTCCATGATCTGCAGGAGGATGTTGAAAAGGTCCGGATGGGCCTTCTCGATCTCGTCCAGCAGCAGCACGCAATAGGGGTTCTGATCGATGCCGTCGGTGAGCAGGCCGCCCTGATCGAAGCCGACATAGCCGGGCGGCGCGCCGATCAGTCGCGAGACCGTATGGCGCTCCATGTATTCCGACATGTCGAAGCGCAGAAGCTGGACGCCGAGCACCTGCGCGAGTTGCTTGGCGACCTCGGTCTTGCCGACGCCGGTCGGGCCGGAGAACAGGTAGTTGCCGATGGGCTTTTCCGGCTCGCGCAGGCCGGCGCGGGCGAGCTTGATGGAGGCCGAGAGCGCCTCGATCGCCTTGTCCTGGCCATAGACGACACGCTTCAGCGTCGTCTCGATGTTGCGGAGCACTTCGGCGTCGTCCTTGGAGACGGTCTTCGGCGGGATCCGGGCCATGGTGGCGATCGTCGCCTCGATCTCCTTGATGCCGATGGTCTTCTTGCGCTTGCCCTCGGGCACCAGCATCTGCGCCGCGCCGCTCTCGTCGATCACGTCGATCGCCTTGTCGGGCAGCTTGCGGTCGTGGATGTAGCGGGCCGACAGTTCCACCGCTGCCTTGATGGCCTCGTTGGTGTAGCGCAGCTTGTGATAGGTCTCGAAGGCGGTCTTGAGCCCTTTCAGGATCTCGATGGAATCTTCCACCGTCGGCTCGGTGACGTCGATCTTCTGGAAACGGCGGACGAGGGCGCGGTCCTTCTCGAAATACTGGCGGTATTCCTTGTAGGTGGTCGAGCCGATGCAGCGCAGCGTGCCCTGGGCCAGCGCGGGCTTCAGCAGGTTCGAGGCGTCCATGGCGCCGCCGGAGGTGGCGCCCGCACCGATGACGGTGTGGATCTCGTCGATGAACATGATGGCGTTGGGGTGGGCCTCCACCTCCTTGATCACCTGCTTCAGACGCTCCTCGAAATCGCCGCGATAGCGCGTGCCGGCAAGCAGCGTGCCCATGTCGAGCGAGAAGACGGTCGCGTCCTTGAGAACCTCCGGCACGTCGTTCTCGACGATGCGCTTGGCGAGGCCCTCGGCGATGGCGGTCTTGCCGACACCGGGATCGCCGACGAGCAGAGGGTTGTTCTTCTGGCGGCGGCACAGCACCTGGATCGTTCGGCTGATCTCGCTGTCGCGGCCGATCAGCGGGTCGATGCGGCCTTCGCGCGCCTTCTTGTTGAGGTTGACGCAATAGGTATCGAGTGCGTCGCCCTTCTTCTTGTCGCCGTCGGAGACCTTCTCCTTGGCCTCCTCGGGCTCGTCGGCTCCCTTCGGCGGCCGGCTCTCGGAGAGCCCTGCCCGCTTGGCGATGCCGTGCGAGATGTAGTTGACCGCGTCATAGCGGGTCATGTCCTGCTCCTGCAGGAAATAGGCGGCGTGGCTCTCGCGCTCGGCGAAGATCGCCACCAGCACGTTCGCCCCCGTGACCTCCTCCCGCCCCGACGACTGGACGTGGATCACCGCGCGCTGGATGACGCGCTGGAACCCCGCGGTGGGTTTGGAATCCTCCGAGCCGTCGGTGATAAGGTTTTCAAGCTCGGTGTCGACGTAGCCGACGAGGCTCCTCTTCAGCCTGTCGAGATCGACGCTGCACGCCTTCATCACGGCGGCGGCGTCCTGGTCGTCGATCAACGCCAGCAGGAGGTGCTCAAGCGTCGCATATTCGTGCCGGCGTTCGTTGGCGAGCGCGAGGGCACGATGGAGCGACTGTTCTAGGCTGCGGGAGAATGCGGGCAAGGGAACCTCGTCAACGATCGATGCGCGCCGGAGCGCGAAGAGTATCGAGCAGTTTCACTTTTTTTCCATCACGCACTGCAACGGATGCTGGTTCTTCCGTGCGAAATCCATGACCTGGGTGACCTTGGTCTCCGCGACTTCGTAGGTATAGACCCCGCACTCGCCGACGCCGTGCTGATGGACATGAAGCATGATACGCGTGGCGTCGTCGGTGCTCTTGTTGAAGAATTTCTGCAGAATGTGCACGACGAACTCCATGGGCGTGTAGTCGTCGTTCAGCAGCAGCACGCGATACAGGCTCGGCCGCTTCGTCTGCGGGCGCGTCTTGGCGATGACCGAGGTGCCCGGTCCGCCCGGATCCTGGTCGCGCTCGTCACGTTTCCCTGCCATGGCCCGGGTCGAACTCCGCGCGGCCCGGCCGCAGTCGATAGACATAGCGTCCTCAGTCATGGTCCAGTCTGGTGCCGGAGCGCCGGCACATCCAAGATGTGTGATCCATCAATGTCCAAGCCAGAGCCAGCCTGGCGGGGAAGAATGCGAGAATCGTGCCGGGACAGGCAAGACCACTCTAATCGTAATAGTGGGGTTCGGTGAACGCTCCCGCCAGTCCCCTGCAGCTACGCCGCAAACCACGCGCCGGATTGGCCGGCCGGCGCGGCGGCGCCCCGGAACTCACACCGCCTTCTTGGCCTCGGCGATCTTCACGAGATTTCGCAGGATAATAGCCGTGCCCTTCAGACGGTCATCGGCCTTCGGCCAGTCGCGGATGAACACGATCTTCTGATCGGGTCTCACCTTCGCCAGCGAGCCCTGCTCGCCGATGTAGCGGACGAGGCCGGCAGGATTGGCGAATTTCTGCTCGCGGAAGGTGAGAACGATGCCGCGCGGGCCGGTATCGACCTTCTCGACATTGGCCCTGCGACAATAGGCCTTGATCACGGCAACCTTGACGAGGTGCTCCACCTCTTCGGGCAAGGGCCCGAATCGGTCGATCATCTCGGCGGCGAAGGCGTCGATTGCCTCGTCGGTGTCGAGATCGCCCAGACGCCGATAGAGCGAGAGGCGCAGGTTGAGGTCCTCGACATAGGCCTCGGGAATGAGGATCGGCGTGCCGACCGTGATCTGCGGCGACCACTTGTCTTCCACCGTCTCATCGACAAGGCCTGCCTTCATCATGGAGACGGCCTCCTCCAGCATCTGCTGGTAGAGTTCGTAGCCGACCTCCTTGATATGACCCGACTGCTCGTCGCCGAGCAGGTTGCCGGCGCCACGAATGTCGAGGTCATGCGAGGCAAGCTGGAAACCGGCGCCCAGCGTGTCCAGCGACTGCAGCACCTTCAGGCGACGCTCGGCCTGTGGCGTCACGGGCTTGTTGTCGGGAATCGTGAACAGCGCATAGGCACGGATCTTCGCCCGGCCGACGCGACCACGCAGCTGGTAGAGCTGGGCGAGGCCGAACATGTCGGCGCGCCAGACGATGAGCGTGTTGGCCCGCGGAATGTCGAGCCCGGATTCGACGATGGTGGTGGACAGGAGAATGTCGACCTTGCCGTCGTAGAAGGCGCCGATCCTGTCCTCGAGCTCGCCGGCCGCCATCTGTCCGTGGGCCACGATGAATTTCGCCTCCGGCACGTGCTCGCGCAGGAAGGCCTCGGCCTCACTGAGATCCTCGATGCGCGGGCAGACAAAGAAGGCCTGGCCGCCGCGGTAACGCTCGCGCAGCAGCGCCTCACGGATGACCAGCGGGTCGAAGGGCGTCACGAAGGAGCGCACAGCGAGGCGGTCCACCGGGGGCGTGGCGATGATCGACAGGTCGCGAACGCCGGTCATGGCGAGCTGCAGCGTCCGCGGGATCGGGGTCGCCGACAGGGTGAGGACGTGCACTTCGGCCCGCAGTTCCTTCAGCCGCTCCTTGTGGGCGACACCGAAGTGTTGCTCCTCGTCGACGATGACGAGGCCGAGATCCTTGAAGGCAATGGCCTTGCCGAGCAGGGCATGGGTGCCGACGACGATGTCGGCCGTACCGTCCGCAAGCCCCTTCCTGGTGGCAGCGAGATCGGCGGAGCCGACCATGCGCGAGGCCTGCGCCACATGGATCGGCAGGCCCTTGAAACGCTCGGAGAAAGTCTTGAAATGCTGGCGCGACAGCAGCGTCGTCGGTACGACGACCGCCACCTGCTTGCCGCTCATCACAGCGGCGAAGGCCGCGCGCAGCGCCACCTCCGTCTTGCCGAAGCCGACATCGCCGCAGACCAGGCGGTCCATCGGACGGCCGGCGCCGAGGTCCTCCAGCACCGCGTCGATGGCGCCGGCCTGGTCCTCGGTCTCCTCGTAGGGAAATTTGGCCGCGAATTCGTCATAGGCGCCGTCGGGGGGCACCAGCTTCGGCGCCTCGCGCAGCGCGCGCGCGGCGGCGATCTTGATGAGGCCCGCCGCCATTTCGAGGATGCGCTTCTTCATGCGCGCCTTGCGCGCCTGCCAGGCCCCGCCGCCGAGACGGTCCAGTTGCGCCTCGGCATCCTCGGAACCGTAGCGGGAGAGGAGCTCGATGTTCTCGACCGGCAGATAGAGCTTGTCGCCGCCCGCATAGTGGATCTCGGCGCAGTCGTGCGGCGAGCCTGCGGCGGTCACCGTCTCCAGGCCGATGAAACGCCCGATGCCATGGTCGACATGGACGACGAGGTCGCCCGCCGACAGGCTGGTCGCCTCGGAAATGTAGTCCTGTGCGCGCTTCTTGCGCTTCTGGGCGCGCACGAGACGGTCGCCGAGAATGTCCTGTTCGCCGATCACGGCGAAGTGAGGGGTCTCGAACCCCTCCTCGACCCCGAGCACGGCCAGCGCGATCTCGTCGCCGCGCAGCGCCTCGGCGGATGACCAACTGGCCACGGGCCGCATCGCCTTCAGCCCGTGATCCTCGAGGATCGGCTGCAGGCGCTCGCGCGAGCCTTCGGACCAGGCGGCGATCAGGACCCGCTTCTTGTCCTTGCGCAGCGCGGCGACGTGGGCGGTGACGGCGTCGAAGACATTGGCGTTCTCGTCTGCGCGCTCGGCGGCGAAGGACCGGCCGCGGCGACCCTCGAGGTCGATCAAGGCCCCGTCGGAAGACCCGGCCAGCGCAAAGGGCGAGAGCCTGACGACGGCCTCGCCGCCCCGCCGACGATCCCAGTCCTCGGCGGTGAGATAGAGTGCATCCGGCGGCAGCGGCTTGTAGGCAGCGCCGCCCGCGTCGTGCTCCATCGCCGTCTTGCGGGCATCGTAGTAGTCGGCGACCGTCGTGAGCCGTTCTTTCGCGGCCTCCTCAACCTGAGCGTCCAGCACGATGCCGGCGTCCGGCATGTAGTCGAACAGCGTGTCCAGCCGGTCGTGGAACAGCGGCATCCAATGCTCGACACCGGGATAGCGACGGCCTTCCGAGACGGATTCGTAGAGCGCGTCGCCCTTGGTCGAGCCCCCGAAGGCCCTGACATAGGCGAGGCGGAACTTCACCATGGTCTCGGTGGTGATCTGCACCTCCGAGGTCGGCACGAGGTCGAGGCGTTTCAGGTTGCCCGTGGTGCGCTGGCTCTCCGGATCGAACGAGCGGATGGATTCCAGCGTGTCGCCGAAGAAGTCCAGCCGGATCGGCGCATCCATGCCCGACGCATAGAGGTCGAGAATGCCGCCGCGCACGGCATATTCGCCGACCTCGCGGACGGTGGAGGTGCGCAGATAGCCGTTGGTCTCGAGCCAGACCTGGAGGTCCGCCATGGCAATGACATTGCCGGCGGCGGCCGACAGCGACTGCTTCGCCAGAAGCGCGCGCGCCGGGACCCGCTGCAGTGCCGCATTGACCGTCGTCAGGACGATGGCGGGGGTCGCGCGCCCGGTCGTGCGCGCGAGCCGCGACAGGGTGAGCATGCGCCGCGCCATGAGCGCGCCGTTCGGCGAGGCACGGTCATAGGGCTGGCAGTCCCAGGCCGGAACAGGAAGGATCTCGATCCCCGGAGCGAAGAACGTCAGGGCCGTCTCGAGCGCCTGCATGCGCGGCCCGTCGCGGCAGATCACCAGAAGTTCGGGCGACGCCTGGTTGCCCTTGGCGTGGAGCTGGCGGGCGAGGTCGGCGATGACGAGCGCGTCATAGCCCTGCGGCACGCCAGCCAGGGTCAGGCGGCCGCGCGAGGCGACGACATCGGCGGGGGAACGTTTGGCCATCAGCCGTTCCAGGCTCCCTTGCCCGCGGCATGGAAGGCCTTCAGCGACCGGAAGACCGTCGTGTCATAGTTCCCCGGCGTCTCTGCCTTGCCGGTGACCCATGAGAACAGGTCGCGGTCCGGCACCTCGATGAGCCTTTCGAAATCGTCCAGTTCCGCCTCGGTGAAGTCGCCGATATGGACATCGGCGAAGCGGCCCATGATCAGGTCCATCTCGCGCGTGCCCCGGTGCCAGGAGCGGAACAGGATCTTGCGCCGACGCGGATCGAGATCGGCGGAGGAACGGGTGGTCCCGGTCATGGGGCGGCTCCGGTGCAGAACGGCGAAAGCCGGGGACGTCCATTCTGACGTCGCCCGGTGGTGAGCGTGTCACTATCAAACGTCACGACCGATGTCAGCGGTTCAATCAGGCAGTACATTCCCGCCATGCGTCCCGCGCGACTCGACCCCCTTTTTGCTCCCCTCACGACCCTGAAGGGCGTCGGAGCCAAGCTCGAAAGCCTCTATGCGCGCCTCCTCGGCACGGAGGGGCCGCCGCGCGTGATCGACCTCCTGTTCCACCTGCCCTCAGGGCTCATCGACCGCCGGGCGCGGCCGACACTGGCCGAAGCCGAACCCGGCGCGATCGTCACTGTGGAGGTTCTGATCGAGAAGCACCGCCCTGCCCCGCCGGGCAAGTCGCGCGCGCCTTACAAGGTCCTCGTCTCCGACGAGAGCGGCGACCTGACCCTCGTCTGGTTCAATGCGCATCGCAGCCGCATCGAGCAGATGTGCCCGGTGGGCGAGACGCGGGTGGTCTCGGGCCGCATCGAGCTGTTCGACGGCATGAGGCAGATGGTCCATCCAGACCGCGTGGTGACGCGCGAACAGGCAGAGACCATGCCCCTCATGGAACCGGTCTATCCGCTCACCGAAGGGCTCGGCTCCGGTCATGTCCGCCGCGCCGCCGAGGCCGCTCTCGCCCGGCTGCCGCAGCTTGGCGAATGGATCGACGCGTGGCTCGTTGCGCGCCAGGATTGGCCGGCATTCGCCGCGGCTCTGCGCGCGATGCACACACCGGACAGCCCCGAAACCTTCGCTCCGGCGGGAGCGGCCTGGTCCCGCCTCGCCTATGATGAACTGCTCGCCAACCAACTCGCCCTCGGCCTCGTGAGGGCCAATCTGAAGCGGCCCGCCGGGCGGCGGAATGTCGGCGACGGCCGCCTGCGCAAAGCCATCGAGACCGCCCTGCCCTTCGCCCTCACCGGCTCGCAGACCAGAGCGATCGCCGAGATCGCCGCCGACATAAGCGCGCCAACCCGGATGCTGCGGCTGCTGCAGGGCGATGTCGGCTCGGGCAAGACGGTGGTGGCTCTCATGGCCATGGCCGCTGCCGCCGAGGCAGGGCGGCAATCGGCGCTCATGGCACCGACGGAACTGCTGGCGCGCCAACACGCGCGGACCCTCGCGCCGCTCGCCGCCGCAGCCGGACTCACGGTGGCCATCCTCACCGGCCGCGAGAAGGGCCGCGAGCGCGAGGACATTCTCACCGGGCTGGCCTCCGGCGCGATCCATATCGTGGTCGGCACCCACGCGCTGTTCCAGGATCACGTCCGGTTTCGCGACCTCGGCCTCGCTGTCATCGACGAACAGCACCGCTTCGGCGTTCACCAGCGCCTCGCCCTCGCCGCCAAGGGCGAGGCGGTCGATCTCCTCGTCATGACCGCGACGCCCATTCCGCGCACGCTGGTGCTAACCTATTTCGGGGACATGGAGTCCTCCCAACTCACCGAGAAGCCAGCCGGCCGCAAGCCGGTCGATACCCGTGTCATCGGCATGGAGCGGCTCGGCGAGGTGGCGGACGGGATCGGCCGCGCTCTGGAGACCGGCCGGCAGGTTTACTGGGTCTGCCCTCTGGTCGCCGAGGATGAGGAACCGGACGAGAGCACGCCCGACCTCGCCGCCGCCGAGGAGCGCTTCGCCATGCTGCGCCAGCGATTCGGTGGGCAGGTCGATCTCGTCCACGGCCAGTTGAAGGGCTCCGACAAGGATGCGGTGATGGGCCGCTTCTCGCGTGGCGAGACCCGCCTGCTGGTCGCGACGACCGTCATCGAGGTGGGCGTGGACGTTCCGGATGCCTCCGTCATGGTCGTCGACCACGCCGAGCATTTCGGCCTCGCCCAGTTGCACCAGCTGCGCGGGCGCATTGGCCGTGGCGCCGCCGCGTCCACCTGCATCCTGCTCTACAAGGGACCGCTAGGGGAGACGGCGCGCCGTCGCCTCGACATCCTGCGCGCGACGGAAGACGGCTTCCGCATCGCCGAGGAGGATCTCAAACTGCGCGGCGAAGGCGATCTCCTCGGCACCAAGCAGTCGGGCATGCCCGGCTTCCGGCTGGCCCGGCTTGAGCATCACGCACCGCTGCTGGAAACCGCCCGCAATGAGGCGCGTCTTGTCATCGAGACCGACCCACAGCTGGTGTCTCCCCGTGGCGAGGCGCTGCGCGATCTGCTCTACCTGTTCGGACGCAACGAGGCGATCCGCCTCATCAAGGCCGGCTAGAGCATGGTCGCCCGTCCGCTCCGTTTTCTGCTCTTTCTCGCCGGATGCCTGTTCACCGTGATTGGCATCGCCGGCGTCATCCTGCCCGGCCTACCCGGCACGATCTTCCTCATCCTCGCCGCCTGGTGCTTCGCGCGTTCCTCGCCGCGTTTCGAATGGTGGCTCCTCAATCATCCCCGCCTCGGGCCGCCGGTGAGGCGGTGGCGCGCCCGCGGCGCCATCGCACCGCGGATCAAGGCGATCGCCATCGGCTCGATGGCCCTGTCCTGGGGCCTCGTCTGGCTGACGGCCCCGCCCATCGGCATCGCCGTCTCGGGCATCGCCCTTGCCGCCAGCGCCCTCTATGTCGGGACAAGGCCGAACGCATGACTACATCCGCGCGACCGCGCATCGTCTGTGCCGGCATCACCACACTCGACGTCATCTACGGGCTCGACGCCATTCCGACGGTCCCGCTGAAATTCCGGTCGTCACGGATGACGACCTCCGGGGGCGGTCTGGCCGGAAATGCGGCGACTGCCTGCGCCCGACTGGGAGCCGACGTGTCTCTCATCGCGAGGCTCGGCGATGATCCCTTCGCCGGCATCATGATCGAGGAACTGGAGCGGGATGGCGTCGACTGCAGGTGGGTCCGACGCTGCCCCGGTCATCGCTCGCCGGTGTCGGCCGTCATCGTCGACCGCCTCGGCGAACGCCTGGTCGTCAGCTATTCCGATCCGGACATTCCGTCCGATACCGGCTGGCTCCCTGCCGACGTCCTGCATGGCGCTGACGCCTTCTACGCCGAGACCCGCTGGATCGAGGCGGCGCTGGCCTTGCTGCCAGAGGCGCGGCGGCTCGGATTGCCTTCGGTCCTCGACGCCGACCGGCGGCCGACGCATCCCGAGGTGCTGGCGCTCGCGAGCCATGTCGGATTTTCCGCCCCGGCCCTGCGCGAATGGACGGGGATCGACGATCTGCCCGTGGCGCTGGCCGAGGCTTCGAGGGGTGCCACCAACGTCCATCTCGTCACCGACGGGGCAAACGGGGCCTGGTTCATGGAAGATGGAGCGATCCGACATGTTCCCGCCTTCCCGGTCCGGGCGGTGGATACGCTGGGGGCGGGTGACACCTGGCACGGCGCCCTCGCCGTGGCTCTGGCAGACGGCCAGCCGCTCGCCCTGGCAGTCCGTTTCGCCAATGCCGCCGCTGCCTTGAAATGCACCGAATTCGGAGGCCGAAAGGGAATGCCGCCCCGGGAGCGGGTGGAAGCCATGCTGGCGGGAGGATGACGGTCGTCATGGTGAACGATGCCGTGAATTGGGATAAGCTGCCGCGTGTGACGACAATCCTGCGCTCCCTCTTTCTTCCCGCCCTCGTCGGCCTCCTCCTGCTCGCGGGTGGCGAGCCGGTCCGCGCCCGGGCAACCGATACGTTGCTGCGTGGCCTGACGGACGCGCAGTTCCTGTATCGCGCGACGACGATGAGCCTGAGGAACGGACGCGCCGACGAGGCCGAGGCTTCGCTCAAGGCGCTCATTGCTCTGTGGGACGAGACCACCGTCGCCGTCACGGCCGCCCCTCCGCCGATCGCAGCGCGCATCAATCTCTTCGCCGAGATGATGGAGGGGGGGCGGGCGCGCCTACGCCGCGCCGCCGAGGTTCTGGCGCAGGGACGCCAGGACACCGCGCTCGAGGAACTCGCACCGCTGAAGCGTGAATGGATCGGCATGCGCCGCAGCGTCGGGCTCTACGGCCTGATCGAGTGCCTCGAGGAATCCACCGAAGCCCTCCAAACACTGGTCGCGCTCCGGCACCCGTCGACCGACATGACACGCGGCGAGAGCCGCGCCGACATCGTTGCGCGCTCCGCCGTCTATCGCTTCGCACTGAAGCGTTGCGAGGCCTTTGCCGCCCTCGATCCGGCCGGAAACGGCGAATTCCGCCGCGGTTCGGAAGCCATCGCAGCGGCCATCGACGTCATCGATTCCGCCCTGCGCCTGCGCGACCCCGTCCTGCTCGACCGCGTCCTTGGCGATCTCAAGACCTTTGACACGCAGCTCTCCCAGCGTTTCGGAGGATAGCTCGCCGCTGGACAGCGCAGCGCGGTGCATGGCACGACTTCAATCGATTTGAGCCGCAGAGAACGGCAAGGCTGGGAGAGACAAATGGCCAAGAGGCTGGCGGGCAAGGTGGCGGTGGTGACGGCCGCCGGACATGGAATCGGGCGAGCCATCGCCGAGGCCTTCGTGGCCGAAGGCGCGAAGGTGATCGCCACCGACATCGACAAGTCGAAGCTGGAGGGGATCGCCAAGGCGAGGAAGCTCCGCCTCGACGTCACCTCGACTCGCGCTGTCGAGGCGCTCGCCGCCAAGACCGGGCCGATCGACATCCTGGTCAATGCGGCCGGCTGGGTGCATCACGGAACGGTGCTGGATACCAGCGAAGCGGACTGGGACCGCTCCTTCGACCTCAACGTGAAATCCATGCACCGGGCCATCCGCGCCTTCCTGCCGGGCATGCTGGAGAAGGGCGCGGGGTCCATCGTCAACATCGCCTCCGGCGCATCCTCCGTGCGCGGCGTTCCCAACCGCTACGCCTATGGCGCATCGAAGGCTGCTGTCATCGGCCTCACCAAGTCCGTGGCCATCGACTACATCCGCAAGGGCATCCGGTCGAACGCGATCTGCCCGGGGACCATCCAGTCGCCCTCCCTCGACGAGCGCATCAAGGCGCTGGCTGTTGCGACCGGTCAGACGGAAGCCGCCGCCCGGAAAGCGTTCATCGACCGCCAGCCGATCGGCCGGCTCGGGACGGCGGAGGAAGTGGCGATGCTGGCCGTCTATCTGGCGTCCGACGAGGCCGCTTATACGACCGGCGCCATCCACATCGTCGATGGCGGCTTCTCGCTCTGAGCGGAAACGCCTGAGGCCGGCCAGGTCAAGGCTGTTCGGATGGTGAGCGGGGAGGGGATCGAACCCTCGACCACATGATTAAAAGTTTCAAGGCAGCCGATTTTCCGCTGCAATAACAGTAGATCGAGTTGGCACCGATCCCGCAAATTTGACCCCATTCATTGGGTTTGCGGGCATCGGTGCCAACCGTTTTTGCCGTCCAGAACACCCCTCCCCTGCACGCGAGGCCCGGCATCCCGCGCATGACATTATCGCCAAGACAGCGATATATCACTTGCCATAAGCGATATTATCACATACATTGGGACATGAAGACGATCATCCTGACGACGGCGGCGGCGAAGGACCTGGATGCTCTCCCTCGGGAGGCTCGGGTCTCGGTCAATCAGGCCCTCACGGCCTATGCGATCAGCGGCCACGGCGACGTCCGGGCCCTTTCCGGCCGGCCCGGCTACAGGATGCGCGTCGGCGCCTACCGCATCATTTTCGACGAGGACCAGAAGACGATCCTCGCGATCTATATCGGCAGGCGGGCGACCACGACCTACAGGAGGAATTGACCATGGACATTCAGACGCTCCGCTCCCCTTCTGGCGACGAGATGGTGGTCATCCCCCGCGCCGAGTATGACGCACTTGTCGCGCGCATCGCCGATCTCGACGAGGACGAGGCCGACGTCGCGGTCTATGACGCCCGCAAGGCTGAGTTGGCGGCCGGCGAGGCCGAGGCGCTGCCGGAGCGGGTGACCCAGCATCTCCGCTACGGCCATTCGCTCCTCCGTTCGGTGCGCCTGTGGCGCGAGGTTCGGCAGGTCGACCTCGCCAAGCAGGCGCGCGTCTCCCAGGGGTTCGTCTCCGACATCGAGAACGGCAAGAAGGCCGGCGACCCGGACACCATGGCGCGGATCGCGGCGGTCCTCGACGTCCCTGCCCGCTGGTTCACCAAGGGCTGAAGATCCACTCCCTGAAACGCAAAAAACGCCCCCGCCCCCAGACCCGAAGGTCCGAGGGCGGGGGCGTTCTTGTCGGTGGAGGTCAGACGAACTCGGCGGCCATCTTGCCGGTGACCGGGTCGTAGTAGTGGATCGGCTTGCCGGCTTCGAGGAAGTGGGTGATCTCCAGGCTGATCCCGTAGGATTCGCGCCAGCCGTCCATCATGGCGACGATCATCCCCTCCGCCGCGTCCATCATGTGCTGATCGAGAGGCATCCAGATCGTGTGATCGTAGGGGTCGAGCCCGGCCGCGATGGCGATCGGGTGGGTGTGGGCGATTGGGGAATAGACCGCGGTGCCCTCGGCGATCAGCTTGCCGGCGATCTTCGAGATGTCGGCGGCGGCGAAATCGATGCCGGCCGGATACTTCGAGTAGGGAGAAGCCAGATACCAGAGGCCGGTCATGCTGCATCCTTGATGAGGGCGAGGTTGAGGTTTGCGGCGACCGTCTGGCGATTGAACTCGCCGGTCTCGCGGTGGTGCGTGATCGCGACCATGGAGCGGCCGGAGACGTAGCCCTTGCCGGCGTGCCATGCGTCCTTGGCGCTGAGCGTCTGGAAGGTCTCCCAGACGACCCCGTGGCGCTCGCCGCCGCCCCGGCTCTTGTGGTGGACGTGGCCGAAGTAGGCGTAGCGGAATTCCGAGGCGCCCCAAGCCTTCGGATACATGGAGGCCATGTAGCCGGGCATCTCCTCGGGCTTCAGCATGTCGCCATGCGTCGCCGCGATCAGCACTCGGCCGAACGAGAACTGGAAGAACTTCGACGGGTCGCAGTCGACGGCCACCCGGTCATTCGAGCGGAAGAACGCCGACAGGGCGACCGCCAGAGCGAGGGCGGTGTGGGGATCGTGGTTGCCGGGCAGGCATCGGACGATGACGCGGGCGTGCTTCTGCAGCGCCATCTCGATGCAGTCGATCATCAGCTGGACGCCGATCTCGAGGACCTTCGCATAGCGGGTGTCGACGTCGAGCGCGTTGCCGCTCTGGGCGGTGCGGTTCTCGTTCGTGTCGGCGTGGAAGAAGTCGCCGAGGTTGAGGACGATGGCGGTTTCCGACGGCGGCGCGCTGGCAACCAGGGTCGCCATGGCGGCGCGGAGCGTCGCCTCACCGATCTTCAGGTCGTAGTCGGCGCCGGTTTCCTTCGCCCACGAGAACAGGCCGAGGTGATGGTCGGCGATGTTGTAAACCGTCAGCAGGTCGGCATCGACGGCGGTGGGGGCCGGCGGCAGGACTGCGAAGCCCTCATAGCGGGCGAACCGTTCGGTCAGCGCCTCCAGCAGCCCCGATGCGGACGGGTCGATCTGGGTCTTCACCCACTGGGCGAGGAGGAGCCCGTCGCTGTTCAGGAGGGCGGAGACACCCTTGACGCGGTGGCCATCCGGCAGGGCGAACGCCTCGCCTGGCTCTCGGGTTGAGCCGATCCATTGCTTGGTGATCTCGCCGTCCTTGTCGACCTCGGCGGTCTTCGAGGTGATGACGAAGCCTTCCGGCGGCACGGCGGCCTTCGGCACGCTGCCGTCGAGGCCGAAGCCAGATGCGGCGCGCAGGCGCATGTCGAGGGTCGTCGTGGTGATGCAGAGGGCGGCGGCGGCAGCAAGCAGAGAGCCGTGGGCCGCCAGCGCATCGACAGCTTCCTTCGCGATCTCTCGCGGCAGCGGCGGGATCAGCGTGCGGGCGAGGGTCGAGGGAGCAGCGGTGGTCGAATGGCGCGGCAGGCCGAGCCGGTCAACCTTCTGCTGCATCGTGCTCCGGGAGACGCCGAGGGACAGGGCCGCTGCGGAGACGTTGATGCTCCCGTCGGCCTTTCGGGTGCGCTCGATGGCGGCCAGCGTTTCCGCTGCGGTCGATTTGGCGGGCGGGCTCATGCGGGACGGCCTCCAGATGCGTTCGATGGCAGGACGCGCCCGGCGGCCCGAAGGCATCCGGGCGCGGGATCGTCGTTTCGGGAGGGGTCAGGTCGGACTGTCGCGGGATGCCCGGTAGATCGGCAGGACGATGTCCATGGTGCTCTCGTGCGTGGCGCAGAGGCCGGCATCCGTCATGAAGAGGAAGAGGACGGATCGGTCGGCCGGGACGACCGCGTAGATCGCCGTAGCCTCGTAGCTGGTGCCGAACGCGGCATTCAGGCCGGCGAGGAACGCCGCCACCTCATCGGGCTTGACCTGCGCGAATATCGCGCCGCGCTGGCTGGCGATGGTCGCCGCATGGGGCACCGCGACCTCGGCGGAAATGCACGTCTCGAGCTTGGCCGCATCGGCGCTCGCCACCGGCGCGAACGCCAACAGCAAGGCCGTGCAGACGATGGCGAGCCATCTCGGCATGGGGATCTCCTGAAGATTGTGGGGGTGTGGGCTGGTTGGCGCTGGCCCGCGGTGCGCGGGGTCAGTCGTGAGGATGGGTCGCCCGTTCCATCATTTTCTGCATCACGGCGTCGAAGCGATCACCGAGACGATTGAAGCCCTGGGCCATCTTGTCTTCCATCTGGCGCAGGGTCGCGGAGGTGGCGTATTCGCGCGCCACCCTCTCCTTGAAGAGGTGGAATTCCTCTCGGTGGCGCTGCAGCGACTCGCGCTCGGCGCGGAACTGAGCCTGAATCCAGAAGACGGCGCCCAGCGCGACCGCGATGGTCGAAAACTGGACCCCGATCATCCAGAGCAGGATTTCCCAACTGACAGTCCCGGTCATGACGGCATTCCTCTCCCGGCGGGGAGCGTTCGGTGGTGAGGCGAAGGGGTCACTGGACGCTGACGCCGGCTGACCGGCGCTCCTCGCAGATTTCGAGGTTGGTCCGGTCGGTGCTCCAGGCGGTGAAGACCTCGCGCTGGGTCATCGCCCGGTCCGGGAGCGCGACGGGATCGGCGCAGGGCTCCTTGGCCACAGCGGGGATCTCCGAGCGCACGATCTCAGTTCGCACGACGGGCGGGAGGGCGGGCAAGGAGGCGCACCCGCTCACGAGAAAGGGCAGGAGCAGCAGCATTGGGAAGCGCCGCATTGCGGGTCTCCAGTTCGGCGAGTTGTTCGGTGTGGCGGGCGGCGGCGGCGCGAGCGGCGGCGTCCGCGGCGAAAGCGGCCTTGGCCTGAGCGAGCCGGGCGGCCGCGACCTCGGCGTTGGACTTCTCGATCTGGGCGAGCCAGTGGTTCCGCTCGGCCGCTGTGGCCATGCGTTCCACCTGCGCGTCCCGCTTGGCGAGGTAATCGGTGACGGTGGTGCTCGCCCGCCACGCGCCGAGACCGGCGATGGCGAGGAGCGCGGCGAAGGCGAAGGCGATCAGGACCGGCTTCGACAGCTTGGACAGCGCCCAAGCGAGGAGCGTCGGCATCAGCCGGCGTCCTTGGTGGGGTCGCTGACCTTTTCCGCGGTGCCCACGCCGGGGACGGGGCCGTTGGTGATGAGGCGCAGCGCGACGCCGATGACGTTCACGCCGAGGACGACGAGAGCGAGCGTCTTGGGGTCCTCGACGAAGGCGGTGAAGTTGAACGCCTCCAGGAAGGCCCACATGCCGGTGATGAGGTGGAGGGCGATCGTGCGGAAGCCCGAGAGGGCCTCCCAGAGCTTCTTGGCATTTTCCCACATGGCGGTTGTCCTTCGCAGATGGGGTGGATGACGGGGGCGATCAGGCTTCGCTCTGCCCGGTGGGGATGCCCGCGCCGTTGAGCGTCACGCGGCGGACGTTCGCGGGCTGGGAGATGCGCCACGGCGCGCGGCGCGCGGCGATGAGCGGCACCTTCGGCTTGGCGATGATGCTGACCTCGTTGCCCTGGTTGCCGCCGAGGACGAAGAAATTGCGGGAGTCCTCGCCGATGTAGAGGCCGACATGGCCGCCGGCACCCCGCGGAAACACCAGCACGTCGCCGAGCATGGGGATGTCGGCGGGGGTGCCCCAGTGCGCCCAGTTGCGCGCCCAGAGAGCGTTCGTCTTCGGCTTCGCCTCCCAGCCGGCACGGTGCGCGGCAATGCCCATGAAGAGGCCGCACCAAGCGGTCTCGTCGCTTGTGTAGCCGGGCTGGCCGATCTCCTTCGCCCAGCCGAGGATCACGGGGTTGTGGGTCGGCCCGACGAATTCCCTCGTGCCGTAGAGCTTCAGGGCCTCGTGGAGCATCTTCGGGCCGGGCTCGTTGGCCAGCCAGGAGTAACGCGCAGGAAGGGCGGTCATCGGTCATCCTCGAGTTGGAGCGCGGCCGGGCGGGCCGCTATTCGGAGCCTTCGCCGTCGCCATGTTCCTCCGCCGCCGGAGCGGGGGTCGGGGCGGGCGTCGGGGTGGGCGTGGCGCCAGCGGCTGGGCGCGCGGCGCGGGAGGCGCCAGCGGAGGCGGCAGGCTTGTTGTCGGCCTCAATGGTGGTCGTGTAGCCACCGCCGGTTCCGGCAATCGTGTGGGTGACGGTCTTGACGAGATAGGTCTCGTCGACACCGTCGCGGACGCCGACAATCGTCAGCTGGCCCTCGGCCTTGATGTTGGGGTTCCCGGTGATCTGGAACGAGGCGGACTTCTCGGAGCGCCGCAGTTCCCGTAGGCGGGCCTCGGCGGCGACCTGAGCCCGGTCCCGGTTCGGGAAGATGTTGCGGAGATAGAAGGTAGCGCCGTCGGCATCCTGGTCGTTGGTGGCCGTGGTCTCCTCGCGCTGCGAGGTGTGCCGGTTGCCGTGGGCGGCCTTCACCTTGCCGTGCTTCGGTCGCCCCTTGTGGGAGACGCGCCAGCTGAGGAGGTCGGTGTATCTCAGGACCACGGTCGGCATGGCGCCGCCGCTGGCCGAGATCCCCTGCCCTGACGGCACGAAGGTCAACCGCCCCTCGGCGATCTTGGCGACCGCGCCGACCTCGCGCTCCATCCGGCGGATGAAGTGCAGATCGGACTCGTCCGTCTGATGCAGCATCGGGTAGCGCATGGCCGAGAACGAGGAGTGGATGGCGGCCTGCCAGCCGTTGCGGCCGGCGACCTGCTGCATCACCTCCTGGAGGCTCTTGTTCTGGTAGTGCTCGGTGCGCTGGCCCTTGCCCTGCGCCTTATAGACGTCGGCCGCGGTGCCCGTGACCTTCATCCGGCGGGGGATGCCGGAGAGCTCGACCTCGTCGATCTTGAACGAGCCCATGCGGCGAAGGTTGCCGCGATACCCCATCTCGACAACGACTTCCTCGCCGCGCTTCGGCAGCTTCAGGATGCCGTCGCGGTCGTCGAGGTTCACCGAGAAGGTGTCGTTCGTCTTCCCGGAGTTGTCGACGACCGTCAGTTCGAGGACGTAGCCGCGCATCCGGGGCGTCACGTCGAGCCCGGCAATCGTGATCCGATAGTCGGGGAACATGGCTCACCTCAGTCCCAGATGTTGACTTGGGCCGGGGAGACCGGCGCGATCGCGGCAGGCAGGAGGATGGTGTCGCCGAGGGGGAGCCGGATCGGCTTGGCGGCGAGGCCCCGATTGGCGTCGATGATCTGCTCGGTCGTGGTGCGCTCGGTGCCGAAGGCTTTCTCGGCGATCCAGTCGAGGCGATCCCCCTGGAGCGTCAGATAGGTGCGCGCGGACATGACGGTCACTCGTTCTGCAGCGCGCTGGAGACGCGGTTGATGACGGACTGGACGGATGCCGTCGAAAGGACCGGGACGGCTCCAGTAGCGCCCGCCAGAGCCCCGGCGAGATCGAAGATGCCGCCGGCAAAGCCGCCCTCGTCCTCGCCGTAGGCGTGGAGCTCGACCGTGAAGTCGACCTTCCGGGGGACGCCGGCAGAGGTGAAGAACTGGTCGTCGTTGCTGGCGTCCTTGATGACCCAGGGTCCGAAGACCTCGCCGGTCGAGGCCGCGAGATCGAGGATTTGGCCTTCGCGGGCGGCGTTCTGCATCCCGAGCAGAAGATCCATCCCGCCGAGGGCATGGGGATAGAAGACGCCCTCGATAGTGACGGTCTCCTCGCCGGGGCCGAGGAACTGCATGGCCGGGCGGCGGCCCGCGCGCTCCTGCCCGATCCACCGGATCGGAACCTTGTGCTTGAGCTTCTGGAAGGAGGGCCAGGTCGTGTAGAACGCGAAGGGGCCCAGCCCCAGAAGCACATTGCTCATCGGGCGGGCCCCTTCAGGTTTCAGGTGGATCAGCCGACGTCGGAGATCGCTCCCCGGACGGCGGCGGCATACTGCTGGGAGACACCGCGCGCCGTGGCGCCCGGATCGCTGGTCCCATGGACGGTGATGTTCGCGCCCGCGACGTGGACGGTGTTGCCGCCCCCTCCCCCGCCCGTGTGGTGGCTCTGGCGCTGGAGAAGCGAGGGAGCCGGCCGCTCGCCGCCGCCAGCCGGCGCACCAGCACCCGGAAGACCGGGGGCGGAGACGTTCGGCGTGATGGTGACGTTGGGTCGCATGTTGAGGTTGGGAAGCTGCAGGGATTGCCACCAGCCGAGGATTTCTCCCCATTTGGCCTGCGCGCCCTGCTGGAAGGTGCCCATGACCTGCGCGCCCTGGCCAGACAGGTTGTCGTTGGCGGCCGGGGTCGAGGACAGAGGTGCCATCTGCGGCACGCCTTGCGCGGCGCGCTGCTCGTTCATGGTGTCGCGGAACGCGGCGTTGGCCCTGCGGCGCTGGCTCTGGCGAGCATCGTGCTGCGCGCCGTCGGGAACACCCTGGAACCGGGCGGCGTTCGCCTCGCCAATCGTGTTGACCGCGGCGACACCGTCCGCCGCGAGCATCACCCACCCGATGCCGGGCAGGAAGCGCATCCCGGCGCGGGCGGCTGCGCCGGCACCGGCTCGCATTGCACCGCCGGCAGCGGCCTTCGCTACGGTCGGACCAGCGCCAGAGGCACCGGAACCGGCCCCGGCGAGGGTCCAGCCAACGGCAGCGCCAGGAAGGCCCCCGACTGCGCCGCCGAGACCTGCAGCCATCAGGCGGCGGGCCGTGGGGGAGCCGAGCGCCCTCTTGGCGATCAGGGTAGTGGCGATGGCAGCGCCGCCGAGGATGAGGCTGTCAGCGCCCATGCGGCCGCCGCCTCCCGGACCTCCGGGGGAAGTCGGCCCGCCGGAAGGATGGGGGCCGCCGGACTGAGCATCGTCCGGCCTGCCGCTGATGGCATTCGAGATGCCCCTCGCGAGCGCAGCCACGCTCTGCATCGCCGAGATCGCTTGAGGGATCAGCGGAGATGCCAGCGAGGCCAGCATGTCCTCCCACGCCGTCCTGAAGGCGGTGAAGTTCTGCGTCGGATCGTGCTGCTGCAGGGTGGCGAAGGTCTGCCCGAGGGTGCCGATCTGGGCGATCATCTGGCGAAAGCCCTCGAACTGGGCCTGCGTCGTCGACATGGACGACAGCGCCGACACCGTGTTCGGGTCGCCAGAGAGGCCCATGACGTGGCGGCGGATGTCCGCCTCGCCCGTGATCCCCTTGGCGGCCAGGGCCGGCATGAGGTGCTGCTGGACCCATTCGTAGGGGTTCGAGGCGAGCAAGGCGGAGTTGACCATGCCGTTCGGCTGGATGCCCGTGATGCCGCCGCGCGAGTTGCGGCGGAGGCCCTCTTCCGGGACCAGCCCGAGAGCGTGCCAGTTCTGAGCGTGGCGACCCTGCATTCGACCGCCGACCAGCGAGCCCTGCATGGTCCTCATCATGGTGCCGGCGGCGTGACCGCCCATCTGCTGGACGAGTTCGGGCAGGCGATCCCTGATGAAGTCCGGCGAGAGCAGCTTAGCCGAGGCGCGGGCGTGCCGCATGGCGGCGTGCATCTCGGTCGGGTTGACGCGGCCGCGAGAGGCGACCGAGGCCCGGAGCATCGAGTCCATGAACTGCTCATAGCGCGGCGTCGTGGCGGTGGCGCCGGAGAGTTCGGCCGCCCTGACAGCGTCATAGGTGAAGTCGTGGCCGCTGACGTTGCCGTGGGTGAAGGCGCCGCGCGACATCAGCGACTTGATGACCGCGTCCAGCTGCATGTGCGTCCCGAGGAATTCGCGAGCGTGCGCGCCATTGCCCTGGAGACCCATGCGGAGGTCGGACTGCATCTTCAGGCCCTCGGCGACGGTGCCGTATCGGGTCTGCTGCGTGACGCGACGGGCGTTCGCCTCGTAGAGGTCCACTTCCGCGTCAGGGATGTTGTTGGCGCGCATCAGGGCGCGCTCGTGGCCGAGGGAGCCCGCCTGCGTCAGCGTCTCGTGGCGGAGGGCCTGCGTGCGGTGGCCGAGGCGCGGGACATGGACGCCAGCGCGGCCGCCGGGGGTTCCGGGCGTCCGGGGGACGTTCCCGGCCGGAGACGGCATCCGCATGGAGGACATGCGCTGATAGTTGAGGGAAGCGCGGGACTGAAGCTGGATCAGCCGCTCCATCGCGCGGGCCTCGCGCTCGGCCCACGAGTTGCCGCGCCGGCCGCTGGCGGCGTTCATCTGGTGCTGCGACTGCACCAGCTTCGACATCGCCGACTGCAGCGAGGAGAGCGTGCTCTGCATCTGCTTGGCGGCCGAGGCCCCCTTCGAGAAGGGGGACGCGAGGTCGATGGCCTTGACCTTGTTCAGGTCGCCTGCGAGGCCCTGGGCGGACTTCCGCGACTTGTCGAGGTCGGTGGCGAGGCGGTCAGCCCGCAGCTTCTCCAGCATCTTGCCGGAGTTGGCCATGTCCTTGATGGCGGCCGCTGCCTGCTTCGCCTTGCCGGTCAGGTCGCCGTTCATGGAGAGGTTGACGGACATGCTGTAGGAGGCCATCGCTTTTTTCCTTCAGCATGTCGTCATTGCAGGGGTTTGCCGGTCGTGGCGGCCAGGATTGCCGCCTCGCGCCGCTTCTTCACTTCGTCGAAGAGCCATTCGGCTTCCTCGAACCACTCGGCGAACTCGTCGAGGTCGAGCCCCGAGAGTTCGCTGGGTGACCAGTGGAAGGCGTTGGCAAGCTGGATCGCCTTAGATCGCCAGACGGTCAGGCCGCCTGCGCGGCGAAAAAACCGTCAACCCAGGCGATCATGGCGCGGCAGTCCTGCAGCGGCGCCTCGTCGAGGACGTCGACCGGGACCTCCGCCAGATTGGCGATGACGTCGAAGTAGCCTGCAGTCGAGCCGCGCGCCTCGCTGACCGTGGTCAGGGTGCGAAGATCGCGCCCTTTCGGCTTGCGAAGTCGCAGTTCGGTGTAGGTTCCGCTCTTGACGGTCACCGCCTCGGAAAAGGTGAACGTCTTGCGGTCGCCGTCGCTCTGGGGTTCCATGATCTCTCCTTGGGCTGCGTTGGTCGTGGGTGGTCTGGCCCGGCCTTAGAGGCCGAGGCTGGAGCGTTTCGCCGAGGCGAGATCCTGGCCGCCGACGACATGGATCATGTCGCGCGCAGCGAGCTCGATCAGGACCTGATCGTCGAGGACGTGCTTGTAGTAGGAGAGCGCGAAGGTGAAGACCTTCTCGTTCTTCTTGCCGGGGGCGATGGTGTCCTGGGCGATGCCCTTGATGAAGCCGCGCATGTGGACGATGCAGGACTTGGCGGTGCCGGTGGACGAGATGACGTGACCGCGGAAGGTCAGCGGCGTGCCCTCGATGTTCGAGTGCATCCCGAACAGCGAATAGACCTGCGGGTCCCACTGGGACAGCGTGATCTCCGCTTCGAGCTTCTCCATGCCGAGGTCGATCTCGACGGGGAATTCCATGCCGCCGCCGCGATACTCGTCGGTCTTCTTCATCAGGGCGGGGAGTTTGACGGTCTCGGCGTCGCCGAGCTTGCCGACACCGTCGAGGAAGACGGTGAAGTCGCGGAGGATGTTGTCGAGCATAGCGGCCTCGGGAAAGTGAGAAGGGCCGCAGCCGGCGAAGGCTACGGCCCAGGAGGGGGTTCAGGGATGGAGGCCAGCGGTTACTGCTGGATCAGCGTCGCCTGCCGGATCGCGTTCTCGACCATCTCGGTGTAGTAGCCGGCGTTGCGGCGAGCCCTGAAGATCAGGTGCTCCAGGCCAGCCGGCGGCTCGATGTCGAAGTCGATCGTGAGCTTGCCCTGCATCAGTTCGGCCGGCGTGTTGACGGCCCGGTCGAGCCACGCGCGGCCGCCGAGGATCGCGCCATACTGCTTCAGGAGGCGCAGGTAGGCGTTGACGCTCTCCTCGATCTCCAGGATCAGGTTGACCGAGATCGGGCGGTCGACGGCCCACTTGAGCGTCTTCTCGATGCTCTCATAGACCATGTCGGCGGTGCGGCGGACCGAGTAGAAGCGCCACTTCGGATCGGAGGTGGCGGAGCGCATGCCCATCAGGCGGTAGCCCTCGTCATGGACGACGACGGAGACTCCCATCTCGTTGAGCAGCTGGCCCTCGAGGTTCGGATCGTAGAACGACCAGTCGATGGGGCGGCCGACGCCGACGATGCCGGGGAGCGTCTGGTTGGAGAAGGCCCACCAGAAGCCGCGCTTCTGATCCATGACCGCCTGGCCACCGGCCCAGCGGGCGGAGGCGGGTTTCAGGACGGCCGCGTCGACCTGCGTGTCCCAGACCATGCAGCCGCCGTCGATGATGTGGAGGCGCATGTCGGACCAGTCGTTGCGGTAGGCAACGGCGGCCTCGTAGGTCGTGCCCGGACCGTCGGCGCCCACGATGGCGCGGATCTGCGGCGCGAGCGACAGAAGCTCGGCGACGACAGGGTTGCCGACGGCACCCGTCACCGCGGTCGCGGCAGCGTTGAGGCCGACGCCCGTGATCGCGACGGTCGGCGCGCTGGTGTAGCCATAGCCCCGCTTGGTGAGGACGATGCCGGCAAGCGTGCCGTCGGTGTTGACGATGGCCTTGGCCGCAGCGCCAGAGCCGCCGCCGCCCGTCAGGGTCACGACGGTCGAGGCGGAGACGTAGCCGGTGCCGGGGGTGTTGAGGGTGATCGAGGCGATGCCGTTCGTCGGGCGCTGGGAGGTGTAGCCGGGGGCGACGAGCAGCTTCGGCGTCAGGCCGAATTTCGCCTGTGCCTTACGGAAGGCCCAGACGCCGGTCTTCAGCGCCGAGTTGCCGATGATCGCCGAGAAGGCGGTATCGACCGACACGCCGGGATCGACGCGGACGACGATGACGGTGCAGGAGCCGTTGTCGAAGATGGCGTCCAGGCCGTCGGGAAGGGTTCCGGTGAGGCCGAGCGCCGCAGCGGCGGACGGCGTGCCGGGGATCAGGACCGGCTCGTTGAGGGGGAAGAGATCGACGTCGGCGTCGGGAGCCGTGCCGATGATACCGATGACGGCCGAGCGGACGGTTTCGATGGGGCGCAGGCCGTCGTCAAGTTCGACGGTCTCGATGCCGTGGAGATACTGGAGCGTCATCGTGGGGTGCCTCGTTGAGCGGGCGGAAAGAAAGAGCCCGGCGCGATGGCCGGGCTCGGAGAGGGCGTTGGTGGGGTTCGGGCGTCAGAGAGACCGGGCAAAGGCCCAGAAGGCGTTGACCTCCGCGCCGGACCAAGGCGTAGGCATGGCCCCCGCGATCGCTGCGACCATAGGATGCGACCGCTCGAATTGCTTCGCGCCAGAGAGAAGCATTTCGGCGTTGTAGCGGGTGTCCTCATCAGGGATCGCGTCAACGATCGCCTGCAGCGAGGCCGGCAGGTCGCCCACCTTCACCGCTGCCAGCGCTTCCGCCCTCGTGATGATGGAGTAGGGCGGGAGCGAAAGCGCCTGGTAGAACTGCCTGTCGCTGATGTCGGGGAAGACCGGAGCGGGCGGCTCCGGCTCCGGCGGGGGCGAGAAGGTCTCGCCGTCATAGGTGTAGCCGGGGCCGACATCGGCGGGCGCCTCGACGGCAGTGAACCCATCCGGCACGACATAGCCGACCGGGAGTTCGCCGTTCGCGAGGGCCGCCGCGACCGCCTCAGCCGTCGTGATGGTCTCGACCTCGACGACGTTGTCGACGAGGCCGTTCTTGATGAGGGCGTAGCGCATGGGGTCCCCTTACGAGCGAATGACGGTGACGCGAACTTCGCCGCGAGCGCCGGCCCCGCCGGTGGTATTCCAGCCGCCGCCGCCGCCGCCGCCGGGGGCGTTGCCCGCTGCGGGGGCAGCGCCGCTACTCGCGGAGCCGGAGCCACCAGCGCCACCGTGCATAGAGACACCGCCGAGACGGATGGTGGCATTCGACGCATTGGTGCCACCCCCACCGCCGCCGTAGATGACCGGGGGCGCGGCGGTTGCGGCGGAACCCCCGCCGCCGCCGAAGAAGATGTTTTGGAGTGGCGTCTCGTGGCCGTTGCCAATGGTGGCGATGTTCGTGCCACCGTAGCGGTCGATTGCTCCGTAGGCAGTGACGTATGAGCCGAAGGTGGTAGTGCCGCCGTTCGTCGCACCGCCGAAGCTGGCCCTGCCAGCCCCGCCCGCGCCAATGGTGACGGAGACGGTTCCGGGTAGGTCCGCAGCCCGCATATCGCGACGCGTGTATGCGCCGCCACCGCCGCCGGGGCCATTGCCGTCGCCGCCGGTCATGCCGCCGCCGCCGCCCGCACCCCATGCCTCGATAACGACGATCTCGTTTCCGGTGAGCCCGGCCGGTTTCGTCCACGTCCCCGAGGCGGTGAACGCCTGATAGTCAGGCCCGCCCGCGACAAGGCCGTCGAGCTTGGTCTTGTCGGCGGCCGACAGGAAGCCGGCGACGGAGGTCGTGGCCGCCGCGTGCGTGTGCCCGGTCAGGGCATAGCGTGTGTCGCCCCACGCCACGTCGAAGGACAGGGTCCGGGAGGCTGCGAGGGAGCCGCCGCCGGACAGGCCGGTGCCGGCGCTGATCGAGGTCGCGGGCAGAGCGGCGAACTGCGTAATCGCATCCTTGGTCCGCACCGGCGTCATCGCCGTCGTATCGTCCGTGCCAGCCTGCGCCTGCGCCAGGCTGGATTTGGTCACCGTGAGGGTGAGATCGGCGGAGAGCGACCCGCCGCCGCTGACGAGGCCCCCGCCGCTGACCGTGCGGGTTGCGGCGACGAACGAAGCGGTCGCCTGCGTCGCCATCGTGCCGAGGCCGAGATTGGTCCGCGCCGCCGCCGCGTCCGCCAGGCCAACGAAGGCAAGGCCGAATGCGGTCAACGCTGAGCTGTTCAGCTTGTTGCCGAGAGCGGCCGTGATGGACGAGGCGTAGCTGGCGTTGTTGTCGATCGCCGCTGCCAGTTCGGCCAGTGTGTCGAGCGCACCGGGAGCGGCGCCGACGAGGGCGTTGAAGCGAGCGTCAACGGCTGCCTTGAACCCAGCCGGATGGATCGCGAGCGTCGTGCTAGTACCGGTGATCGTCTCGGCCGCCGTAGCGAGCTCGACGATGCCGGAAGCCGTCTCCGAGGAGGCGCCGGGGGCCGGGGCCAGAGCGATGATCGCGTCCTTGACCCGGACCGGGGTCATGGCGGTGGTGTCATCGACGCCAGCGATCGCCTGAGCGTTCGACGACTTGGTGACGGTGATGGTGCGGCTGGCGGAGATGTCGCCGCCGCCCGACGCAAGGCCCCCGCCGACGACCGTGACGGCCTTGTCGGCCTTCAGGGCGATGGCGGTGCCGATGGCATCGAGAACGGCCTGGACGGTCGCCCCAGTGAGACCTGCGGGTGCAGTCGCATCGACCATGGCTGCGGTGTAGTCGCTCGTCACGGGATTGACGCCGCCGACACGCCCGTTGAACGAGGTGACGGAGGTGTCCGACGCGGCAACGAGGGAGCGCCAGACCACAGGGCCGACGCTCGACACGTAGTCGATGTAGGTCGTGGCCGGCGGGCCGACGACTTCCTTGAAATACCAGTCGCTCACCTGGAGCGCGCCGCCGTCGAGGCGGAGCGTCGGCGGGGTGGTCGAGGGATGGGCGCCGAGGAACCCGGTCATGTAGGCGAAGGCGAGGTTCTTGGCGGCCTCGGTCGCGGCCTGCGCGATCTGGGCCTGATTGCGAGCGTCGTCGGCCGTCTCGGCATCGTTCTCGGCGGAGTTCTTGGAGGCGAGCGCGGCGGCGGCGGAGGCAGCGGCCTCGTCCTTGCGGAGAAGGGCCTGACCGGCAGCAGTCTCGGCGTCGACCTTGTAGGCATAGACGTCGGCGATGGCGGCCGCGTTGTCGGTGGCGCTCGCTGCCGTGATCGTCCAGCCGGTATGAAAGCCGGAGCCCTCGAAGCGGTCGATGGTGACGGTGAGGTCGCCAGACTGCGGATCGTAGGCGTTCAGGACGCCCAGCATCGCCTGGCTCGGGTCGCCGGTCTTGATGACGGCGAGGTAGGCGGACGGGGCGAACTGAAGGCGGAGGGCCTCGGAGACGACGAAGGTCTTCTGGCCGTCGCCGGTCTCGATGTTGCTCGCCGACTGGGTGGTGAGGATCGCGCCAAGCGAGGCGTAATCGGTCAGCTTGGAGGTGATCGGCTGCATGATCTCGTCAAGGCGAGCGAGGCCCGCCGTGACGAATTTTGCCTTCTCGATGTCGAAGCCGACGGCCTTCTCCTCGACCGCAGCCGTCCGCAGATCGAGGTCGCGGAGGATGGGATTGAAGCGCTCGGCGTTGGCTTCGTCGCCATCCTTGAGCCGATACTTCTCGAAGCGCGAAGCCATGGCCGTTCCTCAGAGTTGGGGGTGTCAGGAGACGTCGGGGACGAGCGCCGAGGTCTCGACGGCCTTGCCAAGGGCATCCTTGACGTGGGCTTTGACCGTGTAGGTCTTGCCCGGCCGGAAGTAAGTGTTCGCCGCCTGGGTGACCTTGTTGACGGTCACCTCGAAGAACACGTCGGGGGTCGCCGTGGCGGGTGCCACGGCGCTGGGCTTCTTGGTCATGTGCGGGGTTCCTTAGAAGGCGACGTCGACGCGGCTGGAGACGAGATAGGTGTCGAGCGCCGTGGTGGTGCCGCCCGTCTGCTTGATCTTGAACGTCGTCTGGGGAGCCGCGAGGTTGAAGGTGTATTCCCGGATGATCGCGTCCGGGTCCTCCGTCGGCGTCGTGTCGGTGACGTCCGCCGTCTCGACCGTCGCGAAGCCGGCACCGCAGAGCAGCACCATGGCGTGCGTGTGGTGGCCGGCGTCCCAGTTCTCGAGCCGGGTCTTCACCTTGACCTGACTGGTGGGCGCGGGAAGCGTCCGGGCAGTCGAGACGTGGACGAAGTCGGTCCGGGGACGGTGCAGAAGGATTCGGGAACCCGAAATCTGGATGCCGGGCGCGACGTCAGAGGTGCCGATGAAGATGGCACGGAACTGAAGCAGCGGCGGCAGCCCGACGAGCTTGGCCGGGGTGATGGCGTCGAGCGTCTCCCAGGTTCCACCGGAAGCCTGCACCTCGAAGAACGCCTGGCACGAGGACGGGATGACCATGCCCGCCATGATGTCGATGGCCGCCATGCCGCCGCTCAGGGTGAGCGGCTGGAGGGCAACCACGGTGCGGACGCGCTCGAAGCGGGCGAATTCCACCGAGAAGACGAGATCCTTGGTGAAGTCGCCCTCGAACCATGCCCCGTCGGTCGAATAGAACAGGGTGCCCTGAGCGTAGGCGCCGCCGGATGCGACCGCGACATAGTGGTCGGCGGTCGTGATGAGGACGACACCATAGCGCGAGCCGGCCGAGAGGAAGGTCGGGGGCAGCGGGAACAGCGTGGTTCCATCGCCCGGATAGACCTTCAGGTCGGCGCGGGGCAGCGTCACCTGAGCGACGACCTTGTCGAGCGCCGGAGCGCC
The DNA here is from genome assembly GCF_053471285.1 of Phreatobacter aquiterrae. Taxonomy (NCBI): domain Bacteria; kingdom Pseudomonadati; phylum Pseudomonadota; class Alphaproteobacteria; order Hyphomicrobiales; family Phreatobacteraceae; genus Phreatobacter; species Phreatobacter aquiterrae. The sequence goes on from NZ_JBJPHW010000010.1 coordinate 82,403, forward strand.
GCGATAGGTCTCGCAGAGGGCGAGCGTGACCGACCCGGAGCCGGCAAGGCGGGTGAAGCCGACGCGGATGCCCGTGCACCAGCCGTCCTGCGAGTTGAGGAAGGTCTGCGCGCCCGTCTGGCCGTTGATGGCCGTGGTGGTCGTCAGGACGTCCCAGTAGGGCTCTTCGTAGCTGTCGTCCCAGAACTGCTGCAGCCTGATCCACGAGTGACCGCCACGAAGCTCCTCGGGGTTGAGGATCGTGAAGGTCTCGCCGGCTTTGGTGAAGACGTTCGACACCGGGTCGATCTGACCCTGGGTCCAGTAATTCCGGTTGTTGGTGCAGACCGAGTAGGTCTGGCCGTAGCGGATGCGGCGGCGCGACATGGTCTTCTGGACGAGGGTCTGCGTCTGGAACTGATACTGGGAAAGCCGAAGCTCGCCGGCATATTCCGTGACGTTGATCCGCGCAGCCGAGGTGAAGGCCGGGAGCAGGATGCCGTTGCGGACCGCATGGGCGGGGTCGAGCGGGTTATAGACCGCGATCTGGGTGTCGGACGCGCCGGCATCGGAGAAGCGGATGCCCTCCTCGACCTTCGCCAGGTAGTCGAGGTTCGCGACGTCGCTCTCGCCGGGGTTGAGGTAGAAGTCGGCGGCGTAGGAGGCGGCGGTGTCCGGGATGCCGGCGAGATCCTTCAGCCGGGCCACGTCCGAGGCGATCTCGATCAGGGCGCGGTTGCTGGACGTGCCGCGAACGCGGTTGTTCAGGGCGGAGATGTCCGACGCGATCGTCTGGATGCGCGGCTCGGCCGACGCCTGGAACGCCTCCAGCATGGAGACGCGGTTGTCGACCGCGGTGAGGCGCGGGATGCGGTTCGCGGCGATCATGGTGATGCCGTTGTCGGCGATGCCGACCGGCGTCAGGAGGATGTCGCAGACGGCGAGATACTGGGAGCCGATGGGCGCCCGCTGCGGATCGGCGCTCTCGATGCCCGAGATGATGCCGACGTTGGCGATCCGGTTGGTCTGCATCGCGACGGACGACGGCTGGGTCGTCCGGGTGTCGATGTCGATCAGGTAGGAGCGCGGCTGCACGTCCACATCGGCGACGCCGGTCCAGACGATGACGGTGACGATCTTGCTGGCGGCCGCCGGCAGTTCGTCGAAGAGGCTCTTCGGCACGACGACGTCCGAGGAATACATCTCGCCGTTCGAGTAGAGCCGGCCGATGGCGACGTTGATGGCCGTCGCGGTCTCCGAGGTGACCTCGAACCCGGCAAACCGCTTCTCAACAGCAATGGTGTCGCCGACGAGACGGTCGAACGTCTCGGCAGTGAAATCCTGGATGTTGTTGTGGTCTGCGGCCTGCTGCTCCTGCCGGTTGCGGAATTTGACCTTCTTGAGCATCGCTCTAGCCTCTGACGGGTTGGCCAAGTCGGAAGGCACCGATGAAGATGTCGCCGCCGAGAAGCGGAGGACGGTCAACGGTGGTGTCGACGAGGATGGTTTCGTGAGCGGCCTTCGCTGCCATGACGGCATCCAGCACGCGGTCGAGTTGGGTGGTCGGGGTCTCGACGAAGAAGCCCCAGACGAAGTCGTCGGAAGCCCAGGGCGACCGGACGCCGTTGACGGCTATGGCGAGTTCGGCGGTGTGCGCGTCGATACCGAAGCGCTCCGTCCCCATGAACGAGATGGCCACCCGGTTCAGGACGTCGCGGCGCGCGTCGTGAAGGCGGATGCTGGTGTAGAGGAAGAGGGAGGCGCGGCTTTCGACGAAGTGGAAGCCGTCGGCGAAGGTGCCGGAGAAGACGCCGTCGGGGACGACGCCGGTCTCATGCACGTATTCGGGGATCAGCGGCACCGGGAACATGCTGTCACGGGCGGCGGTCATCCCGTCGCTCTCGTCCAGCGCCGAGGCGCCGAGCGAGACGGTGACAAGGCGGGCCTCCTGGAAGGGCTCGCAGAAGTAGAGCGTCCAGAGGGGCCCGGCGTCGAGGAACGAGCCCCCTGCCCCGTCGCCGGGGATCAGGAACCGTTCCGCACCGGAGACGAGGTTGCCGACGTCGTCGCGCACGGTCTCGATGACCAGCGGGGTGATCTCGCCGAGATCGCGAAGCTCTGCGCGCCGCCCCATCAGCTGGGGCGCCTCGCTCTCGACGTAGAAGGACGGGATGAGCCCGCCGGCATCGACGTCGAAGGAGGAGATGCTGCCCTCCAGAGGGCCGGAGAAGGTGCTCATCCGGTCCACGGAGGCGTCGGCGTGCGACCTGATCCTGATTTCCGGCAGGCGGCGCATGAAGTCGCGGCGCTCTTCGGCAGTCAGGGACGCCGACAGGTAGGACTTGGCCGGCGGCACGATGGCGCGGGCAACCTCGCCGCCAGCCAGCGCGGCATAGCGGCGGATGCCTTCGAGCGTGCCCTTGATGCCGTGCATCTCCAGGCTGGCGGCCGCGACGGACCGCTTTTTCTCGATGGGCCAGTCGTCATACCAGACGTCGACCGACAGGGCCCATGCCAGGAACGGCAGGACTTCGGCCGGGCAGAGCATGGGATTCCAGAGCGTCTCCAGCGGAACGTCGATCTGGTGGAAGAAGTGAGCGGCGAGAGAGGCGCGCTCGAACGGGGTTGCGTTGCGAGGGAGCGCCCCAGTCGCCTCCTCGACGAGCCGGGTAAGCTCGCCGGGAGACATCAGGGCGGTCATTGCGCGATCTCCGACGTCAGGGTGACGGTGCCGAGGCGAGCGAGGCCGTCAGGGCCGGGCTCGAAGTCGGAGGCGGGGGACTGGAGGACGACGCTGTCGATGCCGGCGACGCTGAGGGCGGCGATGATGCCGCTGATGGGGATCGCCTTGCCGACGCGGAAGCGCCGGGCTGCGTAGGCTCGCAGGGCCGCCTCGGCATTGGTGCGGAGCACCTGAGCATCAGGGCCGCGCAGCACCTTCAGGGAGGCCGTGACGTTGTAGGGCTTGATGGTGGCGGCGCGGGCCGTCACTGCGACGGTCAGGGGCCGGATGTCGTCGCGCATGAGGCGCAGACGGACGTTCTCGACCACGGTGGGCGATGCCTCGCCGCTCTCGCCGGCCTGGACGATGACGTCCACCTGTCCCGGCGTCGGCACGATGAGGCCGACAAAGGTGACGGTCGGATCGGCCGTGAAGGCATGGAACATATAGCCGCCGCGCGTGCCGGCGCAGGACAGCGCCTCGGGGGCCAGCTGGACGCGCAGGCGCAGGCGCTCGTCGTCCTCCATGACCGCGGCTTCGGTGAGCGTTGCCGGGGTCACCACCTGCCGGCCCACCTTGTAGAGAGCGGCGAGGTGGTCGAGGTTGTCGCCCATGGCGAAGGCCAGCATGACCTCGCGAGCGGCGTCGTTGACGCGCCCTCGGTCGAGCAGGCGCATGTAGGAGAACGCCTGGCTCATGATGGCGACCGGATCGGTCTCCAGCGCCGTGACGTCGTAGGAGAAGCCCACCTTGACGGCCGCCTCGACGAAGGCGGTCAGGTATTCGCTGTTGAGGCGCTCGAAGTCGAGCGGCTCGATCACGTCCGGGGGCACAAGCTGAGACAGGTCGACGGAGTCGAAGCGGTTCATGGCGGGTGCCTCACACCGAGAGATCAGAGGAAGTCTCGAAGGAGGTCGTCCGATCTCCGAGGTGGCCGTAGGGGTAGTAGATGCCTTCGATCTGGAGCGTCGCGCGGCCGTCCCCCGAGAGGGCCAGCATGTTGACGCGCTTCAGGACGAAGCCCGGCTCCCAGAGCCGCAGGGCTCGAGCCATGGCCGTGTAGAACATGACGAGCGTCGCCTCGTTGCCGGGGCGGTCGAGCAGGTTCGGCACGGTCGAGCCGAAGGAGAGCCGCATCAGGCGCTCCTTCAGCCTCGTGGTGAGGATGACTTCGATGCACTGGACGACGTGGGGCCAGCCGGTCAGAACCTTGCCGGTCCGGCGGTCAATCCCGGTCCGAACGTCGCTTGCCACCCCCGGCTTCCGCTGCGTCGTCATGGGTCACCGCCGGTTTGATGAGGTCCACGGAGCCGTCGAGCAGGAGATACTGCGCGGCGGCGTCGGTGAGGGAGACGGGATCGCCCGCGTGGAAGAAGGTCGTGCCGATCCAGCGATCGACGAGGACGAGGTAGTCGCGCTTGGGCATGTGAGCTCCTTGAGCGTCAGTTGGGCTCGCCGGAATTTCCGCCGCCGGGCTCGACGTTCTTGTGGGTGTGGGTCTTGCCGACGTTCTGGCCGTCATGGGCCATCTGGCCGCCGGTCTGCTTGAAGCCGTTGGCCCCGAACTCGAACGTCGTGCCGCCGCTCTTGACGGTCAGGGTGCCGTTGAGGAGCGAGACACGGGCGTTCCCGACGCTGGCCAGCACAACCTCATTCGGGTTGGAGGACGGCGCCTTGTTCTGCTTGTTGTAGGAGCCGGGCATCAGAAGCCCCTGCCCCGGCTCGCCGGATGGCGAGAACATCACCGCCTCCTGGCCGACGCGCGGGGCGGTCCAGGTGCGGTTGTGGCCGTTGCCGGGCTCCTGCCAGTCGAGCCAGTCGGTCGAGCGGACCGAGGCGTCGGAGAAGCGGGCCTGAGCGCGCTGGGGGTTGACCTCGGAGATCTTGCCGATGCGGATCATGCCGTGGAGGCGGCGATCCATCTCTTCCATGCGGTGGAGGATGTCGACGAAGGGGTTGTCGGACATTGCGGCCTCGCATGGCTCAGGGTTCGGGGTGTTCCTCGACCACGGTCAGGGCGACGTCCTCGGGGAACATCGCGTTCGTCCAGCCGCCGACGGCGGCCTCGGCGGCGCCGAAGTCGGTTCCAAGCTCGATGAAGACGTCCCAGGACAGCCCGATCACGCCGAGGCCGTCCGAGATGGTGTCGTCGTTCATCATGTTGTCGACGTCGAAGCCGGTCACGGGCGACACGGGCTCGAAGGCGAAGCGGTTCATGCCGGCGAGCTTGGTCACCGAGATGGCGAGTTCCCAGGCCGCGACTTCCGCCGGCAGCTTGGGTCCAAGGTCGCGGACGATGCAGAGGACGCCGAGCTTCAGCTTGCCCCAGATCATCCCCCGGCTGTCGGCCTTCGTCTCGGTGATGCCGATGGCGCAGACGAGGATCGCGGGGGCGTCGGTGGAGAGGTTCTTGATGTCGGCCGGCGTGACCTTGCCCGCGGTCGTCTTGACCGTGCGGACCAGAGGCAGCGCGTCCTTGATCGTGTCGCGGACCTGATTTCGGTAGAGGATGACAGAGTTCATGCCGCCATCCTCCGAGCGATCCAGGCGTCGCAGATGCGACAGAGTTCGTCGACATTGGCCTCGTTCAGCCCCAGCGAGGGGCGAGCGGCCATCTTGCGGGTGCCGGTGTGGTGGTAGCCGTAGTAGTCGACCATGATGCGGACCTGGGCGGAGGTGCCCGAGATCGACGCTTTCACGGAGCCGGCCATCTTTCCGGTCTTGACCATGAGCGGCCACGAGTAGGAGCGGGTTCGGGCAGGCCAGGCGGCCCCGTCCGGGGAGGTCTTGGTCGAGATGATGCGTTCGCGCGTCTGGCGAACGACCGCCCTCGCCATGGAGCGCATGAGGTCATAACGCTGGTCTGACGAGAGGCTGGTCAGGCCGTTGAGGGCGCGATAGATCGCCTCCATGCCGGAGAACTTGACGCCGAACAGCCCGGCCATGTCAGTTCGCCCGGCGCGTCTTCAGGGAGCCGAAGGCATTGATGCCCGTGCCCGGCGAGTTGCCGCCTGCGATCACGTTGCCCTCGCCGTCGACCGTTGCCACGGTGGAGGCGATGCCGAGACCGGCTTTGCCGTCGGCGATGCGGAGCAGCATCTTCAGGGCGTCGTCGTAGCGGACGCGCATTTCGTCGGTGCGCCGCGAGTAGCCGAAGGCGACATGGTAGATCGCCATGTCGACGTTGAGCTTCCGCAGGATCGGCGGCACCGGATGGATCGGGATCGGGTAGCGGCCGGACAGATGCGTGTCGATCTCGGCGGCGGCCTCGGAAAGCGCCCGCTCGATGGCGGGGGTGTTCACCGCCTCGGTGATCTCGTCCCAAGCGATCTTATCGACGAGTTCCTGCGTGTAGAGCGAGACGATGTCGGCTGCCGTCGCATAGGGCATGGGACGGCTCCGCGGTCAGGCCGCGCTGGGCGGCGTCGAGGGAATGGGCTGGTCCGAGCGCAGGATGGTGGCCTCACCGTCCTCTGGGACCATGGCGACCACGATGGCGCAGCACTCGCCTCGGTAGGCGGCGGTCCAGGCTTGATCGAGGACGGCGCGCATGGCGGCGAGGTTCTGGACGGCGGGCGGCGCGGGCAGGCCCGCATCCGAAGATGCGAGCCTCTGGCGGGTCTTGAAGTCGATGACGTCTGCCATGGCGCGCTTACGCCGCCGGGGCAGCGTCCTTCTTCGCGGGAGCGGGTTCCGGGGCCTTGACACCCTTCGCCGAGGCGGCGGGGGCGGGAACCTCGGGAGCGAGGGGATCGACCGGGGCGGCGGCGGGCGGGTTCTGGATGCGCTCCAGCACGTCCTCGGCCTCGAGGAGCGCCATCTGGACGGCCTCCCGGTCCGGGTGGCCCTCGGCGAGCGAGGCGAGTTCGAGGGTCAGCGAGCGGACACGGCCGAAGGCGCCAAGCTGGGCCTCCTGGCTGCGGCTCTGGATCGCCGAGATGTCCTTCAGCTTCGCCTGCAGTTCCTTCGCCCGCCAGCCGGACGGGTTGACGAATTCGGTTTCGGCCATGGGCCTCTGTCTCCTTGTGGGGATGGTCGGCGGAGCCCGAAGGCCCCGCCGGTTCATCAGGCGATCTTGTGCTTGAACGCGACGGCGCGGACGAGCTTCGGATCATAGACGCGGGTCCAGTTGGTCCCGACGGCGAGTTCGGTGTTCGACGGCGTCGAGAGGGCCGGGGTGCCGATCCACTTCACGCCGCGAACGTGGAACGAGAAGCGCTCGCGGGTGATGACGTAGTCGCGGCCGCCGTTCTTCAGCGGGTCACGGCCCACCTCGACGGCGTTCTCGCGGCCCTTCTGGGCGTAGGCGATCGCGCCCTGGCCGAAGAGGTAGCTCGTATAGACGGTCGAGACCTTCGGGAGGCTGTCGTCCACGACGACGCGCTTGCCCTGGTAGAACGGGATGGGCAGGCCGCCGAGCGAGGGCATGATGTAGTCGATCAGGTCGGCCTTCTTCATGGCCTTCTCGGTGTCCGAGTGGACAGCGATGCCGGTCAGGAGGCGGGAGTGATCGCCGAGCGCGTGGGTCGCGTCGATGAAGGCGGAGGCGCCGAAGTTCTCGGCACCGCCGGTCAGGGCGGAGATGTCGAACACGTTGGCCGACATGGAGGCCGCGCCGAAGATGCCCGTGAGGGTCTTCAGGAGGACCTTCTGGCGCTCGCCGGCCCAGTATTTGCCGATGCGGGAGCCGATGGCGCTGGCCGGGTCGGCACCGGAAAGCTCGGCGGACAGCTGGGTGGCACCGAAGGCGTCGTCGCGCATCAGCGCCGGAGCCACGTCGAGGCCGGTGGTGATGCCCTTGACCGCGATGTCGGCGGTGTCGTCGGACACGTTGGAGTCACCGGACAGGTCGTTGAAGAACGGCACCTTCACGGTGACGCCCCAGTCCTCGATCTCGTCGGAGACGTCGGCGGCGACGCCGGACTCCAGGAACGCATCGAGACGGGTGGTCTCGGCGATCATGTAGGGGCGGAAGATCTCGGGGACGATGACGTCGGAGAGGCGGGTCTCGGTCATGGTGTTCTCTCAGTCAGAAATGAAAGCCCGCCACGGCGCTCTGGCCGGGCGGGCTTGGTTGGGGAGGAAGGTCGCTGACCGAGAGGCGTCGATCAGACGCCGGCCTGGGCCTTCATTGCTTCGTACATGGTGGGATCGGAGCGCTTCAGCTTGCTCTGTTCGGTCAGGTTGAAGCTCTCCTTCAGGAAGGGGTTCTTGCCGCCCAGCGCGCCACCGGCGGCGGGGAGCTTGGCACCGGAGCCGGAAGCTCCAGATGCGCGGAACGCGACGCCGAAGTCCGGGTCGGCCTTCATGGAAACGACCAGATCGTCGATGGTCATGGGCATGACCTTGCCCTCCTTGACGACGACGTCGGGGACGCCGGCCTTGGAGAGAACGGCGATGCCGAACTTGCCGTCGGTCTCGGTCACCTTGATCCTCGGACGGAGGGCCGGGGTGAGGAGCGAGCCGATGCCGTTGTGCTTGGCGACGGCGGTGGTCAGTTCGTTGTCGACGAGGAGCGCCTCGATCTGCCCGCGGTAGGCGCCGATGGTCCCGTCGCGCGCCGAAAGCTCGACGGCGTGGGTCTCGGCGAGCTTCAGCGTGGCAGCCTCGATCTTGGCAGCGGCGAGCTTGCCGGCCTCGGTCTCGGGGTCGAGCTTCTCCAGCGCCTCCAGCCTCTTCAGCTTCTCCGCGATCGTCGAGGGCTGCAGCTTCAGACCAGCGAAGCCGGCCGAGGCCGACTTGACGGTCGTCAGTTCGTCCTGCGTCTTGGCGAGCGTGCTCTTGAGACCGCCGATGTGCTCCAGAGCCCAGTCGCCGACGGCCTCGACGTCGAGGACGAACTTGTCCTTGAAGTCGCCTTCGGTGACCTGACGATAGAGCGGTCGCTGCGGTTCGGGCACGCTGTCGAGAGCGTCGAGGATTGCTTTCAGGGCCATGAGGGTTTTCGGGATTGCGGGGCGTCGCCCCTGAAGGCCGGAGATGCGCCCGGCGCGCGATCCATCGGATCAGTGGAGGCCGCTTTAGGCTCGGCGAGCCGCCCTCGAAGCCGACGTCTCGCGCCGGAGAGGGCTATTGAACGGGAAGCCCCGCTCAAGATGCTGGATGCCGAGGCGGACGGTCATCGACCAGACCGCTTCGGCGGAACGAATGAGGAAGGCGCCCACGGAGCCTGCGACGATGAACAGGTCCATGACGGCGTCCTTCCGGGAGATGAAGAGGTGGCGACGGGCGGCCGGGTGCGCGGGCTTGGGGAAGCTCGGGCCTATCGACCGGCGGGCGTATCGCGCATTCGCCCGTCGCCGGGACGCGGACCCAGTGGGCCGGCATCCCACGCCAGGCACCGAGGAGGGGCGGTGCCGGCGATCAGGAATGGAGTTGTTCGGGCGTCTCGACCGTGAAGTCGACGTCGGCGAGAGTGAACTGCAGCGTCACGACGCCGCCGGCCGGGTTGGCCTGGACGGAGATCATCTGGCAGCCGGTGATCTCCTCCCCGTTCACGGTGGGGACGAGCAGGCCGTTATCGGTTCGCACGAGTGTCAGGATCACGGCGCTTCCCTCCAGGGATGTCGATTTGGACGATGGCGAGGCCCGCCCCTTCGTGGGGCATCCCGAAGCGCCGGTAGAGCGCGGCGCTGCGGTGGTCGGGGAACCGGGTGATGAGCGAAGGCGCGCTCGTCCACATGGCGAGCTTCGGAGCCGTCAGCGACGCGCTGCGGCCCATGAAGGCCGTGGCACCGCCGAGGGGATGAGCGCCCGAAAGCGCAAACGACATCTGCGCCATGGCCGGGTCCTCACGGGAGAATGGAGCGGATCGCCGGGATCGAACCGACATCTCTTGCCTGGACAGCAAGCGCTCTACCGTTGAGCTATCTCCGCGAAAGGGTCCGAGGGTCGATGCGCCGGCCTAGCAGCGCTACCTATCCCCCTGCTCCAGCGGCGTGAGCTACACTGGCGGGGCTCGGAAAGTCGTCCAGCGCCGGTCGAAGGCGAGGACGTTCGGCACACGACGTTGCCCCGTGGGGGCGAATTCAGGTGGTTGGGGAAGGCCGACGCGCCATGTGCCGACCGTAGCTGCACAATAGCCGCAAGGCCGCCCTGTCTGAAGACCTATCGGTGCCGGTTACAGACGTTACAGCTGTGACGGGGTGCGGCGACGTTCGACCATTTTGCGGCAGGGCTTGCAGCGGAATTCGTCGAAGGCGACCCCGTCGATCACGCGCCGGGTGACGGTGACGACTGGCGGAAAGTCGAGGCGAAGCTCCTCGCAGCGGTCGCAGAGCGTGAAAAGCTCGCCGTCCATCTCCGCCGTGTCATGCGTGGTCGGGGGCGTCAGGGGAAAGGCGAGGACGTCACCCATGGGAGCGTCGCGGCCGCCGAAGTCGATCTGTCGCCATGCGAGCCTCCATCGGGGGCGACCGTAGGCGATGCGAATCGGTCGAACAAGGCCGCGCCGGTCGAATTCCGGCGCGGCTGGGGTTGGCCCTCGCGTATGCGCGTGGCGCGTGGCGCGCTACGCACGAGGGATCAGGCGGCGGCGGGGAGCTTCCCCGGCACCGGCTCGTTCTGGTTGGCGGGGAGCGCGGCTGCCAGCTTGGCCTTCGCAGCAGCCTCCGCCTCGGCGAGCTTGATAGCCCGTTCGGTGGCGGCCGCTTCGTTGGCGCTCATGCGCTCCGCCTCGACCTTGGGGTCGAACTGCGGGCCGAGCACGTTGCGGCGGCGCCACTCGTCCCAGAGCGTCTCGTTCGAGATTTTGCCTTCCTTCGCGGCGTTGAGCAGGGTCTCGACCTCACCGTTCGCGTCGGAGATGCCGAAGTCGGTGTTGATGGAGACCTTCGCCGTGGTGGTGGTCTTCAGCCATTTGGCGGCGATCTGGAAGCAGCGGGTCAGCGCCTTGGCGAGGTCGTTGGCCCAGGCTTCGGCGGTGGCATGGGCGCGGGCGGCGTTCACCGCCTCGCCGGTAGCCGTCACGTTGCCCGTCTGCCTCACGAGGGGCTGCTTGCCGAGCTTGGCCATCTGGCGCTCCAGGTCGAGGACATGCGCCTGCAGCTTCTCGATGGAGGTGCCTTCCGGCTCGACGAACTTCCACCCGCTGGTCGAGGACGAGGAGCCATGGAGAGGCGGGGCGAAGAGGACGATGCCAGGGCCGACCACGACCGACTGCTCGACGACGGTGCCGTCGGTAAGGGTCTTCGGTCCGGGCGGGGTGACGCCGTTGCCGGACAGCATGGGGAAGCCGGCCAGCAGCAGGATGTTCTTCAGGCTGGACGACTGCTCGTAGTGCTCGATCTGGAGGTGGGCGAGCGCGATCAGCGGCGCGACGTAGCGGCCGTTGATGATCTTGCCCGTGACGAAGGGCTCGAAGGGGATCTCGTCGATGCTCAGGCTACCGTGCTCGGTGATGACCCAGGAGCCGTTCAGGACCCGCTCGAAGACCTGATATTCCGGTCGTGCCATGCTGGCGTCGTGGGTATAGGAGCGCACCCGGACAAGGGGCTGCTCGCGGAAGCCGTTGCGCCGGACGTCGCGCTGGCGGAACCGCAGGTGGGACACGACGCGCTTGCCGCCCCGCTGCTCGGTGAAGCAGGCCAGGATGTCCTCGGCGGGGATGTCGAGGAAGGTCGGGCGGGCGCCGGCCGCGCGCTCATCGGCGAGGGTCGCCCCTTCGGCAATCGTCGGGTAGTCGACGAAGATGCCGGCAAGGCCGAGGCCGACGCCTTCCTCGAACACGTCCTTGGCGAACGAGTGCAGGGAGCGGCCGGCCCCGTCGATGTCCTCGGCCATCTGCTTGATCTGCGGGGTCTCGTCGTCCTTCACCTCGACCTGCTTGGTGAACGGCTTGGAGGTGATGCCCTCCAGCGAGTCCGAGAAGTGCCCGATGAAGGGAGCGGTGCGGACGCGCTGGTCGTAGTCCTTCTGATCCTCGGAGGGGAACTTGGGGAGATAGGTCGTCCCCCTCGCCCGGACCTGCCGCGCGCCGCCGAGGATGTCGCGGATCATCTGCCACTCGTAGGCGGAGGACAGGGCCAGGGTGGACAGGGTTTCAGGGGATGCGTTCGGCATCTGCGACAGGGGGTTGACCGCCGACGTCGTCGTCGTGGTCTTGCCCTGCGTCGGGAGGGTCTTGGTCGGGGCTCGGGCCATCAGTTGCGCCTTTGTTGTCCGGTGAGCGAGCCAGAGAAGCCCGCCATGAGGGTGTTGAAGGCGTCCGCGGTCGCATCGACCTGATCGTCGTGCGATGCCGTCGGAAACCCGATGAATTCGTCGATGAAGGCGTCATTCCAGTGCCCAGCCACGAGCCGGACGTTCCCGGCCTCGCATTGGGCAGCGAAGGGGTCGGACCGGACGTCCTTCGATCCGGTGGGCTGGATGATCTGGAAGGTGTAGCCGGCGAGCGCCCGTGCGAAGTCGAGCACCTGGAACTTGCCGGCCTGTCCGGGGTCCTGCGGCAGGGTGATGGTGGTGCCCGCCGGATCGACGCCGGCCATGCTCTTCAGCGCGACGCGGACCTCGTGAGGGTTGGCCCGGAAGCGATGGACATGCTCGACGTAGAAGTAGCCGTCGATGCCCTGCGCCATCTTGACGCCAGCGGTCCAGTCGGGGTCGGACTTCGCGGCTTCGGTTCCGGCCAAGTCCCATGAGCGGACGCGCTTGACGACGCCGAGCGGCATGGAGGGCACGATGGGGAACATCGAGCGGGAGAACTTGCCGCCCTCACGCGGGGCCGGTCGCTGCTGAAGCTGGCCAGCGGCGGCGTAGGAGCCCAACGTGACGAAGAGCGGGGACAGCACCTTCTGGGGGAAGCGACTGGCCCACAGCACCTCCCCTGGCTCACGGCGGTCCGCCCAGACCTCATCGGTGCCTTTGCGGAGCACCGTGGTCTTCATGCCGACCGGATGATCGGGTTCGGCGAGGGCCGGGAGGCAGACCGCGGTGAAGCGGTTCTCCTCGGTCAGGTCGACCAGCGTCGCGCCGAGTTCCTTGGCGAGGATGTGGCCGACCAGATCGCGCTCGTGGATGCGCTGCATGATGACGATGAAGGCGCCGGTCTCGGGATCGTTGAGACGGGTGGGCAGCGCCTCGTCCCATGTCCGCAGGACTTCCTCGCGCACGGCGGAGCTTTCGCCCTCTCGGACGTTGTGGGGGTCGTCGATGACGATGATGTCGCCGCCGTGCCCGGTGATGCGGCCGCCCATGGACGAGGACCAGCGGTGACCGCCATGCGTGTTCTCGTAGTAGGTCTTCTGGTTCTGGTCGGTGCGGAGCGTCACCCGGTCGCCCCAGCGGTCCTGATACCAGTCGCTTTCGAGGAGCAGCCGGCACTTGACGCTGTCGCGGGTCGTCAGGGTGCTGTCGTAGGAGAGCGACATGAACTTGGTGCCCGGCCCGCGCCAGGTGCCAGGCCGGATCGGCAGGCCGTGGCCGGTCTTGTCCGGGTCGGGGTTCTGAGCCCAGGTGTAGGCTGGCATGAAGACGTTGCCGCCGAGGCTCTTCATGTGCCGGGGCGGGATGTTGAAGATGACGCGCTTGATCTGGCGGTCGAGCACGGCCTCGAGATGCTCGTTGATGCAGTCGATGTGCCAGTTCCACGAGATCGACGCGGGCTCGCCGGCATGTCTCCAGCCCTGACGGGTGAAGGAGGACAGGCTGTGCTCGGCCTCGGCACGCTCAGCCTGCCACTGGAGCGCCGCCTCCATCCGGTCCAGCCTCGCGGGCAGCCTCGATACGGGTGCGGACATTCTGCTTGACCTTCTCGGCGGCGATCAACGCTTCCAGTTCTGCCGGCTCCATGGCCCGCAGTTCGGCGTCGGTGAATTCGGGGGTGCTGTCGCGGTGTTCGATGGGGCCGCCGTCCTTGCCGACCGTCTCGGTCCGCTTGACGTAGCCTCGGGCCTTGCCGAGGGCCTCCAGGAAGAAGTGCAGCGACCGCTCTTTCTTCTGGTTGATGGCGAGGTCGATGAGGACGGCTTCGGCGGCGTCCAGATGGACCTCGCGCACCTCGGTCAGGGCCTCGGCCACCTCGGGGAACTGGTCCCGGTAGTTGTAGAGGGTGCCCCTGGAGATGTTCAGGGCCTTGGCGACCTCGGAGATGATGCCGCCCTTCAGGTTGATGGCCTCGATCACGCGCTCGGGGGTGAGCTTGTGGTGGACGAAGCGATCCCGGTAGGCGGTGGACCCCGGTTCGAGACCGTGGGCGCTGGTGGCCGCCGGAGCGGCTTCAGGCGGCGACTGGTTGGGCATCGGCCCGTTCCTTTTCGAGTTGGTCGAGGCGTTCGGTGGCGAGTTCCGCCATGACGAGGATGGCCAGCGCGCTGTTCATCACGGCCAGCTGGTGCTTGACGCGGACGATGGCGTCGAAGATGCCCTCGAACGACTGGATGTGGGCGAAGTGTGTGGGCGGCAGCGGCTTGGTCTCGGCGGACTTCGCGAGCTTGACGCACATCTGCTCGAAGGCTGCGACGTCCTCGGGCAGGAACTGGATGGTGAGGGTCTCGTAGCGCAGGGCCGCCGCACCGAAGGCGCCGACGTCGATCTTGGCCATGGCGGCGATGACCGAGTCCGTCAGGCCGGAGAACTTCTTCGCGCTCAGGTCGAGGGAGGCGTAGAGCTCGGCGAGGACCGTGGGGTTGTCGTTGCCGGAGATGGCGTTGTGCGACAGCTGGATCGCCACCTTGCGCTCTTCGTCGAGCGGGGTGGTGATGCAGAGGACTTCGATCAGGGGCAGGTCCGCCTCGATCGCCGCCTCGGTGCGGTGATGGCCGGAGAGGATCTCCAGCGACCCGTCCGGCTCCAGGCACACCGTCACGGTCCCGGTCAGCTTGCCGTCAACGCGCACGTTGGCGACCAGCCGCTTGAACTGGGCGGGCTCCATGAAGCGGGCGTTGACCTCACGCCGCTTCAGCGACCTCGGGTCCACCGTCCTGATCTCGGTTTCGATAGGCAGCCACGGCTTTTTTTCCATCGCGCTTCCACCACCATTGATAGGTGGCCTCCAGAGGTTCCGCCCGGACCGGGCTGTAGTAGTTGAGGAGAAACTTGCCCTCGGGCGCGTTGACCTCGGTGCGTTTGCCGATCTCGTAGGAGCCCCGGTATTTCATCGAGACGGGGTGATCGGAGAAGGCCGTCGTCATGACCTTGGTGTATCGGTCGAGCCAGCGGCGCTCCATTTCGCTCGTCACGGCGATGTTCGTCGCGAGGCGGGCGATCAGCTTGGCGACGCGCCCTGCCCGCGTCGTCGAGAAGTCGCTCATCAGATAGACCTCGTTCTTCGCCCCGTATTTCGAGAGGGAGAAGACCATGGCGCCCGCGAGCATCCCGTCGAGATAGACGAGCGCGTTCCACATGCCGGGCGCATGGATGATCGACTTCTTGAGGAAGACGTTCTTCAGGAAGGTGACCTTCGCGCCGTCACAGGGGACGATGGCGACCTTGGTGCTCTCGGTCAGGGCCCCGACGTCGAGCGCCTTGTAGGGGAAGGGCTGGCCGACCGGCGTCTTGTGGTCGAAGGCGGTCTCGGTCGAGCCGGCGAAGGCATAGACCGGCTTGGCCCGGCCCGACTGGAACTCGGCGACCGCGGATCGGCCTTCGAGCAGCTGGTCGGTGAGGATGCACCACGGAACGCCGCTCTCCTGGATGCGGTCGACGATGGCCGGCAGGTCTTTCGGATCGAAGACCCGATAGCCAGGCGCTTCCCAGCCGGTGTTTGCGGCGATCCAGACGAATTGCTTCTCGAAGCCGCCCTTGTAGGTCGGCGGATAGGTGACGATGCCGGCGCCCCGCGCGATGGCCGCGTCAACATGGTCGAGCCAGTCGACGGGCGAGAAGGAGGCCAGCGGCATCTCCTGGGTGGCGATCTCGAGATCGGCCGCCGTCTTCTCGACGAAGCTGGCGAAGTGCGTCCGGTAGTGCGCGGCGTGGCTTTCCTTGTAGCGGTTGGGCTTGCCCATGACGTAGCCGCCGAGGTCGAGGGCGACCATGAGGGCTGCGACGCGCTCCACGGGCCGCTGGAGCCCCATGTCTTCGATGAAGGCCAGATCACCCGTGAAGGTGAAGGTCTCCGGCTTGCCTAGCGCCAGCCCCGCGAGCGCACAGGAGAGCAGGGAGACGTCGTTGGAGTGGATCGACAGGCCCGGCCACTTCGACAGCAGCGCCCGCTCGATGCGGAACGTCCCCGAGCAGGCGACGAAGACCTCCGGCCAAGCCGAGAAGTCGATGATGCGAGCGATCTGCTGGAGTGATCCAGCGGGCACCGCGCCCTGAAAGCCCTTCGCATACATGGCAGCCCCCTCGGAATGGCCGTTTTCAACCGGCGGTAGGTATTGACCCCCTATTTCGGGGGCTTCAGGCGGACAGGCCAACCTGAGATTGCGTTATTTTCCCGATCCAGGGTCGCCGTCAGCGGTCGCCGGGGGCCTCGAAGCCGCCAGACGGGCGAGGAAGGCGTCGATGGTCTCCCTCGCCTGCACACGTTGAGCAGCTGTCAGCCCGGCAAGGGCCTTGGCGAGGCAGGCAGGCTGCCGATCCGCATCGGCCGAGGCCAGAAGATCGCGGAAAGCCGCCAGTTTCCTCTCCGCACACAGGGGGACAGGCAGAACGCCCCCGCGTGGCATGGCCGCACCGATCCGCATCCCCTTGCCCTCCCCAGCGATGAGCCAGCCCGCGCTCGTGAGCACGTAGCCGCCCGTGAATGCCCAAGGCGTTGACTTCGCCGAAATGGTTCCTGCTGCGATCAGCGCGCCCTCGTGTTTGCCTAAGTCTTTGAGATTGCGCGTCTTTTCTTTGTGATCGGGTATTTTTCCCTTGTTCTTCTGCGACAATCGGATATTATGTCTGGAACGGCAAGGAGAATGCGCCCACAGGCTCACCCCGCGCCGGACCTCTCGGGGTCTCGTCCGTCTTCGCTCGGTGGGTCATCGGGCTCCTGGACAGGACGACACCCTTTCCCCGGCGGCCCGGCCTCCAGGCTCCCGCCTCTTCTCTGGCCTTCCTCGGAGCCTTCCGTGCTGGTTCGTCCCCTTCTTGCTCTCGCCTTCTCCGGGTTGGTCCTGTTCTCGCCTGCCGGCGCCTCTGACGCGCCCCGTGACGCGATCCTCGCCGATCTGCGCTCCCGTGTGGCTCAGGCGAACGTCGCGCTGTCTGGGGCGGAGACCTGCGGCACCGACGCGGCCTGTCAGGCTCTCCTGCGCTCCTACGGGCTGGACCCCGTCTATTTCGAGATGGGCGAGGAGGAGATGGGCGAGGCGTGCGAGCGGGACGACGACCGGACCGCCTGCGACTGGCTCGACGCGATCTTCCTGCCCCCCGGTGTCGGTGAGGCCCGCCAGCGCCATCAGGACGCCTGCCGCGCCACCCCGGACCACGACGACTGCGCTGCCTTCCGCCGCGACTGACGCCCTCCCCTGTCCCTCCCATCAGGAGCTACCCCATGGCCCTCGACGTCCTCACGCAGATCGCGCACCTCCAGTCCGAGATGAGCCGCGCCGGCCTGATCCTCGCGAACGACGCGCAGGTGATGCGCTCCGACGCCGACAAGACCCGGCTCGGCCGCGAGTTCATGGCCCTGTCCCCCGCCTTCGCCAAGCTGGCGGCGACCGTCTGCCAACTGCTCGCCGCGCTCAACACCGCCCAGGCATCGGCATCCGGCTCTCCCCTCTCGGAGATCGAAGCTGCTCAGGCCCGCGCCGCCGGCATCGGCCACTGACCGGACCGCCGATAGAGCCCCGGCTAAGCTGTTGCGATTGCTGCATTATTTTCGGAAATCGGGAATTTTTCCCTTGTCTCCGACGCCAAACCCGATAGTATGAATTCAAGGCCAACGAAGAGCCCTCACCTGACCACCGGAGCCCACCCCATGATGAAGCGCCTCTCCCTCTCAGTAGTCGTCCCGAACGCGGACCAGCCGCGGAAGTTCTTCGATGCCAAGGAGATCAGCGACCTCGCCGACTCCATCGCAGCGAACGGCCTGCAGCAGCCGATCACGGTCCGCCCCCTGCCCGCCGGCAACTTCGAGATCGTCATGGGCGAGCGCCGCTTCCGGGCTCACCAGCTTCTGGAGAAGACCGGCCGCCTGCCGGCTGGCTCGATCCTCGCTCACGTCCGCCGGATGGACGACCAGCAGCGCGACATCGAAGCGATCGTCGAGAACATGCAGCGCAAGGACATCACGCCCCTGGAGGAGGCTCGCGCCTTCCAGCGGATGATCTGCGGCGGCATGACCGTCGAGGAGCTCGCCACCCGCGTCGGTCGCCACACCCACCGGATCGAGGAGCGCACGCGCCTCCTGAACCTCGAAGCCTCGCTCATGACCCTCTACGAAGGCGGCCAGCTGTCGCAGGAAGCGGCCAGCGAGATTTCCCGCCTGACCAACCCGGCGATGCAGACGAAGATCGCCCGGCTCATCAATTCCGGCCAGATCGTCGGCTTCAAGTCGATCCGCTCGGCAGTCGATGCCGCCCTCGGCCTCGTCGACCAGCAGGCGCTCTTCGGCGACATGCCCGACGCCCCGTTGGAGAAGGACGTCGCCACCGTGACCGGCATGGAGAAGCGGGTCGACGTCATCATCGGCATGGTCAATCAGGGCTGGAAGGACGGCGAGTGCGTCATTGCCACCAAGGTCGACGCCAACCGCGCCCGGCTCATGGCCGACAAGCTGGAGACCATTCAGAAGATGTTGCGGATCATGACCCGCGACCTCCGCTCCGTCGCCGCGCAGGGCGACATCCTCCTTCAGGCTGCCGAGTAAGCTCGCCTCACCTCACAGCCTGCACTCGGCGTCCCGTGTCTCCCCAGCGCACGGGGCGCCGCTTTCCCTTCCCCACCGAGTTCCCGCGTTCCCTTCCCCCCGGCCTGGAGGCCCCACATGACGGCTAAAATCGTGACAAGCTGGTGGTATGGCAAATTGCCGCCCGACCATCTGAAGATCGGCATCTCGCGAGGAACGCCGCGCGGGATGGCCGCCGGCTATCGCCTGTTCAAGATCCTCGCGCCCGGCGTCTGGTTCAACTCGGTCCCGGCCGACGAGTATCGCAAGCGCTACTTCGACGAGACGCTCGGCCCCCTCGACCCGGCGAAGACCGTCTCGGACATCGAGGGGATGGCCCAGGGTCGGACCGCGGTGCTCGTCTGTTACGAGAGCCCGCTGAAGCCGGAGGAATGGTGTCATCGCGGCTACGTCTCGGCGTGGCTCCACGACAAGCTCGGCCTCGAGGTCCCCGAACTGGGGCACGAGGCGCAGGGGTTCGGCTGGAGCCATCCGAAGCTGCCGGCATCCCACCGCCAGGCGGGCGCACCGGGCGCGTTCGACCTGACGCCGTTCCTCGGCAAGGCGCTGCGCGACCCGCAGGGCCGGGACTGGCTGGTGACCGAGCCCGACCGCGCGGACCCCTCGCAGATCGTGATCGAGTGCGGCCCCTTGCGGAAGACCGTCGACCAGAAGGTGATCCTCGCCCGGTTCGCGCCGGCCTGATCCACCTCCCCCGCGCCGGCAAATTGGCCCGTCCCTCAACCAGGGGCGGGCTTTTCTGTGCGCTTTTTTCCCGATCTAGAGCGTTATCTTGTTGCAAATGTTGATGTTTTTCCCTATTGTGAAGCATCAACCAAGGCAACAGGAGCAGCCCCAATGACCACCGTGACCCTCACCACCCACGATGTCCGCCACATTGCCAGCGGCAGGGTATACACCGGGGTCGTGGCGCTCGGCGCCTATACGGCCCGCGCCAACCTCGCCGCCAAGCTGCACGGCAAGGCCAAGTTCATCAGCTTCGTGAAGGACTACGAGACGATCGCCACCTATGACGGCGGCGTCCTGCGCGTCGCCTGAACCCAGACGGGGCGCGAATGCCCCGTCCCCTCGACCCTCCAGCGGAGACGATCATGGGCAAGCCCGTCGAATACGAGTTCACCCTGCCGGACGGCTCGAAGCGATACGAGATCGTCTGCGAGCGCAGCGACGTCTGGGCCTTCGAGAAGATGCACAAGGCGGTCTCCTCGCGCCCCCTGAAGCCCTGATCCCAGCCCTCCCCTTCTGCCAGGCATCGAGCCCGCTTCCCGCCCCGGAAGCGGGCTTTTTCTTTGTTTTTTTCCCGATTTTGCGCGCTATTTTGTTGCCATATCTGATATTTTTCCCTATGTTCAATCAACAAGAAAAACACGGCAAGCCCCTCACCCGACCACGGAGCCCACCCCATGAAAAGCGCCTTCTCCCCCTGCCAGTTCGAGATCGTAGGGCGGCACGCCCCGACCGCCCCCGCCTTCGGGATCGGCTCGATCTACGAGACGGCCCGCGAGGCCCAGCAGACGGCCCGCGCTCTCGCCCCCCAGTTCTCCGGCGTCCTGCTCCAGGTGCGCTCCATCCTCTCGCTGAAGGCTTGATCCATGGCCCGCTTCCGCCTCATCAGCTACTTCGCCGAGAAGATGCCCGGTGGCTCGATCCAGATCGAGATCACCTCGGCCAGCAAGCCCATCCCCACCGAGACCGTCGAGGCCCGCACGACCGCGGAAGCTCTCCAGGCCCTCGCCGTCTTCGCCGAGAAGGCCAAGGCCGCCGGCCACGGCGCGCAGGTTCACATCTCGCTGGATCGCAACGAGCGCGCCCCGAACGGCTTCAAGGCCGCCAAGACCCACATGGAGGTCAACCTGTGACCGCCCCCCTCGCCATTAGGGTCGCCCTGCCGGAGACGCTGGAGGCCACCGAGGCCGCCATCAAGGCAGCCCGCGACCGCGCATCTCGGGCAGAGACCCGCGAAGCCGCCTACCACGACGAGTTCGTGACCCAGCAACTCCGCGATCACAGGGCCTCGCTGGTGGCGCCCAAGGCGCTCGCCTACCTCGGCACCCTTTCCAGCGGCGACTTCAGTCTGGTGGGCAACCGCTGGTCGCGGGGCATCGACTGGTTCGTGTTCCAGGCCGGGGACCAGTGGAAGGTCTGCGACAGCTTCGGCCCCTTCCCGCTCTACCCGACCCAGGACGAGGCTTACGAAAACGCCACCGACGTCCTCCTCGCCGAGTCCCACCGCCGCGCCCGCGCGAAGAACGCCTCCATGGAGATGAGCCAGTGACCACGATCAGCGCCTTCGAGACCGCCCGAAACAAGCTCATCGCCGAGCACGAGGCGGCCCTTCGCGACCTCGACATGATGCACGCAGCAGCCTTCGCGGCCGAAACGCTCGCCGCCTGCTGGCGGGCCGGCGACCCCAGCCGGGTCACCCGCGTCTATGTCTTCGGCCGCGGCGTCCATCTCGGCCTTGGGCTCGGCAAGGGCGAGAGCTTCGGCGACGCCGAGGAGGCTTTCGCTGAAGCGCAGGACGCTCTGACGGCCGCTCTGGCCGGCGGGCCGGCCGAATGGAACGAGGTCAAGGACGAGAGCACCGCTTACGAGGCGGTCCGCACCTCACGCGCCTTCGTGGACGACGCCTACTTGAGCGTCGCCGTCTTCGCGGTGCCCAGCACCGGCACCGCCTGCAGCCTCGTCAAGGTCGGCACCCGGCAGGAGACCCGCCGCACCGAGCAGAAGGTCGAGGTCCCGGTCTATCGGTCTGTCTGTCCCGGCGACCCGGTGCCTCTCGGCGCGCAGGTGGCGGCATGACCCGCGAGATCCTCTTCATGGTCCGCGACGGTGCCGCGCTCACGCTTTTCCTCGGCGGGTTCCACGCCTGCCTTCTCATCTTCACCTGAAGGGCCAGGGCCATGCCTCGCGACCGCAAGCGCAACGACCACGACGGCCACTGGTGGCGCGGCTGCCGCGTCGAGCAAGTCAACTCGGCGTTCCGCCCGATGCTCGCCGGCCGCTTCTGGCGGGCCCACCCCGCACCCTTCGCCAAGACCGAGCGCGGCAGGTTCCGCCGGGCCGCTCGCCTCTTTGTCCTCTCGTTCGATCACCCTGAAGGATCAGCACAATGACCGCGAACCCGACCCCCGGCCCGTGGTGGCAAGACGAAGACGGCTTCGTCGCTGCCGGCTCCGGTGATAGCCGCGTGACCGTCGCCGACTTCGACTGCTCGCCGGACATCGACATCGACGAGCGGGAGGCGAACAAGCTCTTGGCGATTGCCGCGCCGTTGATGCAACAGACGCTGCGGAGCGCCATCTCGGCCTTCGGTCAAGCGTTCGACATGGACGAGGAGATCAACGGGGCCGACCTCGTCGAATGGTTCTCTGGCTGGCGCACCGAAGCCATGGCCGTCGTCGCGTGCGTCCCGCTTGCATTGCCGCCGCGCCTCAGCCTGCGCGACCTGGAGTGCATCGAGAACCTGCTGGTGGCCGAGATCGCCGGGCTCGACCGCATCATCCGCGCAAGCGGCATGGATCACCCGGACGCGATGAAGGCGAAGACCGACGAGCGGCGCGACCTCGCCGCCACGCTCAGGGCCATCAGCATCGCCCGCAAATTCGCGGCGCCCGCTGCGCCCACCGCCCCCTCGGATGCGCCCGCGCTCGCTACTGCGATTGCCGGGCTGGAGGAGATTTCCGGCCGCTGGCCCGCCGACATGGGGGAGCCCGAGCCGGAGAATTACGACGACACCGAAAGCGCCTATTCCAACGGCGAAGACGTGGGCTTGCATTGCTGCGCCTCAATCGCACGGGAGACGCTCGCCAAGCTGGCAGCGCCTGCCCCCTCCGCTGCGCCTCCGGCCCCCTCGGATGTGCCAGCACTCGACCACGACTATGCGCCTGCCGTCGCCGCTGGCTGGGCGAAGGTCGATCGCGACCCGTCGCCGGATCGCTGCGAGGATGGCCCCGTCTGGTATCACGCCGCGCTGGACCGGGCGATGCCGCTGGACACGTCGCCCCGCGACCTCTGCCGTGAAGTCGGGGCCGACGATGAGGAGGAGCCCGCTCCTGCAGATCCGGTCAAGGCGGAAATGCTGGCGGCGTTGAAGGACGCGCACCATGAGGTGAGCACCGACGTTGACGGCATTTCGCGCGACGAAGCCTTGGCGCTGATTTCCACGCTGCGGCTGGACCTCGCCGCCGCAATCGCCCGCGCCGAAGGGAGGGCGTGACCATGGCAAAGCATCGCTGGATCGAAGACATCGGCGAATTTGCTATCTGGGCGACGCCCGGCGGCCAGTTCGAGGTCTATACCCCCACGGTCAGGGTCGCGATTTTCTCGACCGTGGTCCGGTGCCGCGAGTGGGTCGCCGGCCTTGCGACCGCGGCGGCCCTCAAGAGCTACCGCATCGCTCTCGGCTGCGACGTCCGGGCTTGGCTGAAGGCTGACATGCAGTTCGCCGACGACGCGGCCGCCCTCGCCCACGCGCAGGATGTGGCCAAGACGGTCCGCGAGATCGGAGCCCCGCCGCCCGGCCATCCGACCGAAAGCGCGGCGTTCGAGACCGACTTCCATCCGGGCGGCTGCTTCACCGTCATGATGGACCGACTGGACGCCAACAACGAGCCGAGCGGAGAGATAGCCGACATCTACGCCCCGTCGCAACGGGAGCGGGTTGAGGATGCCGGGGCCGAGCTTCTGGCGCTCCTCGAGGACGCGGTTCCGATCCTCGACGTGCTGATCGAGGATCGCGAACTGGTGATCGAGGACCAGTGCGAGGTCGCCCGCGATCTGCGGACGCGCTTCAAGGAAGCGATCGCCAAGGCCAAGGGAGCGGCGTCATGACAATGCGCTTTGACGGACATCGCTATCGCGATTGCAAATGGTGCGGCGGGCGCGGCTGCCTCTCCTGCGAGGCAGAGGCCAACGCCGCCTACAAACGGGCCTTCCCGGACGGGCCGAAGCCGTTCGCCACCTTCGACATCTCGACCCCGGAGGGCGCGGAGCGCGCCCGCCGGGCCATCGGACCCGACGCCCTGCGGAAGGCTTTCGGCCCCGGCGGCGGCGGCATCGCGGACATCACCGAAGCGGCCAAGGCTTCATCGTGATGGCCAAACTCCAGCGATGCGCGACCTGCGAGCAGCCCACCGGCCGGTGCCAGGAGGATCAGCATATGATCCAGGGTAACGGCCCCTTCTGCGACGACTGCTTCGGCGAGCGGGCCTGCTCGCTCTGTGCCGGGGACGGCCATGTGCCGGCGTTGCGCGATGCCGCCGGCAATCTCGATTTCATCTCAGGGCGGCCGACCGGCGAGCATATCGAGTGCCAGGTCTGCCAAGGCGAAGGATACGTCCGATGATCCGCAAGTTCCTCGACCTCTCGACCGGCCACCTGTCGCCCGCGACGCACCGCTGGATGCGGGAGCAGGGCAAGATCACCGCCAGCATGGTGACGGGCACGGACCCGTCACCGGCTTTCCTCATGGGTCCGATGCCTTATGGCTGGTTCTGCTGGGCCGGCATGGAGGATGACGCGGACAATCTCGGCGCCCTCCCGAAAGACCTCCGCAAGTGCATCCGTCACGCCAAGTCGAGCGGGTGCGACTACATCCTTTTCGATGCCGACGCGAGCATCGTCGCCGAGTTGCCGACCTACGACCACGACCGCAAAGCGGGGCGCTGAGCCATGGCCCATTCCTTCATCAAGACCCTCGCCGACTTCGCTGCGACCGGACGCGACGAGGCCGACCTTGGCGCGGCCCTGCAGGAAGACACCCTGCCCGGTGTGCCCGGCCGCCTCTACGTCGATGTCCTCTATCTGGAGAAGACGGCCACAGGCTGGAGCCTGCTGATCGGCCGCGAGTATGAGGAGAGCCCGGACATTGCGGCTCTGGAGAGCGGCCTGTTCGAGTTCGCCCTGGACGAGGGCTATGTCGACGACTGGAACCGGAATGCGAGCGAAGCGCGTCACGGTGCCGGAACGGAGGCGGCCCTGATCGACGAGCTCGAAGCCTTCGCGGCGGTGCATGGTCTCGCCCTGCAGAGCGCAGACAAGATGCTGGCGGAGATCAATGCGCCCGCGCCCCCCTTCCCGGTGCTCAGGGCCGACGAACCGCTCGCCGAGATCAAGTTCGCCGCTGTGCATCGCCTGACACCCCGCCCGACGCGGGCGGACAGTCATCGGGCGTGGCTGGGCGACTTCATTATTCGCTGGGGCGACTGGAAAGCCACCGCCGCTGCAGCGCGCAAGGGAGCCTGAGCCATGAACGCCGTCATCCCCCGCGCCTCGATCGCCGAAATGGTCCTGCAGCGCAACAAGGCCATCGCCCTCTTCGAGAGCGCGCACATCCTGCTCGGCGAGACCAGCCGGGCGCTCGCCGAGGCAAGGGCGGTCGGCTTCAGCGCCTCCCCGTCCAATTCCTACACCCACGCCAGCCGCGACGAGCAGACGTCGTTCCTCACTGGCCTGCATGTGCCGGAGCAGGCCAATTTCATGAAGCAGGCGACGCGGATGATCGACACGACCGCTTGGGCGCGGATCATGGAGATCACCGACCTGGAGCGCCTGATGGACAAGAAGGCGAAGGACGAGTTCCGCGCCCAGATGCAGCAAGAGCCGCCGGAGCTTACCGAAGGCAACGTCATGGCGACGCTGGAGCAGTTCTTCTCGACCGCCGACACCATCTTCCAGCGCGGCATCGCCGAGTGCTTCTCGAACCTCGACCGTCGTTTCCGCAGTCATGACGGATGGAAAATCGGCTCCAGGGTCATCCTCTCCTATGCGTTCAACGAGTGGGGCTCGTGGAGCCATCACCGGGGCCAGCGCGACACGCTGATGGACATCGAGCGGACGTTCCTCGTGCTGGACGGCAGATCTGCGAAGCACGCCTATGCCGGGATCGTCGGCGCGGTGGACGCCGCACGCGGCGGCGGCCACGGCCGGCGACAGGGCGACGTGGAGTCCGACTACTTCAAGATCCGAACCTTCATGAACGGCAATTGCCACATCTGGTTCAAGCGCGATGACCTGCTGGAGAAGGTCAACCAGTTGCTCGGTGCCTACTACAACGCCGGCATTCCGCAGGAGCGCGAGCCGGAAGACGATGGCGGGCTGTTCACGCCGAAGACGTCGCTGGCGAAGAACATGGGATATTTCCCCACCCCCGACGCGGCCGCCGCGACCCTTCTGGAGCGCGCCTCGCTCTATCGTCGCGACGACGAGCCGGCGCTGACCGTCCTCGAACCCAGCGCCGGAGATGGCGCGCTGGTCCGGCTGGCCCTGAAGGAAGGCGCTATCGTCGATGCCGTCGAGCTTCACCAGGACCGGGCGAATTCGCTGCGCGGGATCGGCGCGCGGCGCGTCACATGCCAGGACTTCCTGACCCTCCTGCCGTCCGCGGATCGCCTCTACGACCGGGTCGTCATGAACCCGCCGTTCGACCGCGAGCGCGACATCGACCACGTCGTTCACGCGCTCAAGTTCCTGAAGCCCGACGGCCGGCTGGTGGCCATCATGTCGGCCGGGACCGAGTTCCGCGAGACGCGCAAGTCGGTCGCCTTCCGCGCCATGGTCGAGAAGATGAACGGCAGCTTCCGAGACCTGCCCGCGGGCTCGTTCTCCAGCGTCGGGACGAACGTGAACACCGTCATCCTCGCCATCCGGCAGGACGGAAGGCCGACAAATTATTGAGGCAATTCAGTTATTTAGGTGCCTCCAGACAGTCAAGGTGCTATGATCCTTGAACCAAGAAACGACCGCACCTGCCCAACGGAGACGAGCGATGGACGACCGCAAGAAGCTGCTGGCCCGCATCAAGGCCATCCTCCTGAAGACCGTAGAGAACGGCTGCACCGAGGCTGAGGCCATGGCCGCGATGCAGAAGGCCGGCGAGTTGATGGACCTCTACAACGTCAGCGACGGCGACCTCGCCTTCAACGGCGAGAGCGTCGTCACCGAGAAGCGCAAGCGCGATGCGATGGACATTGCCACGGCGCTCGCCATGGGCGTCGCATCCTTCACCGAGACGACGGCGTGGCGCAGCCTCGACGGCCACATCAACTATGTGGGGCTCGAGTCCGATGTGCTGTTCGCCGGCTGGCTGCTCGACATGCTGGAGGAGTTCGTCCGCCGCGAGTTCATGAAGTATATCGTCACCCAGCCCGCCATGCGGACAGGCGGCGAGCGCAAGCATTTCCAGCGATCCTTCATCATGGGCGCGACCGGGAGGATCTCGACACGGCTCTACGAACTGGCAGCGGAGCGCCGCAAAGCGCGCGGCACCGGCAAGAGCCTCATCGTCTCCAAGCAGTCGCTCATTCTGGCTGAACTGAAGCGACTGGGCATCACGCTGGGCGGCACACGTCGGCAGACGCGCACCGTCGACCGCAACGCGCATGGCGCCGGCAGGGCTGCGGGAGACCGCGCCTCGTTCTCCCGCCCGGTGGGTCAGGAGGGCGGCGTTCGGGCCATCAGGGGCTAGAACGCCTCGAAGGCGCCCGGCGTGACGGCCACCCGCCGCCTGCACGCCGGGCAGTCGTGGAATGAGCGAAGCTGGCCCTTCTCCAGAGCGGGCAGCGCGATCTCGGTCTGGCATTGCGGGCACGCGCCCCGCCAGAAGCCGACGAATTCCTTGCGCCGCCACCGCAGGATGATGGCAGCGGCCGCGACCGGCAGCACGGCGAACCAGCGCGAATAGCCGAGATCGGCCGCCAGCACGTAGGCGATGACCGCGGCGGCCAGGCAGAGCCCGGCGACCAGAACCCGGACCGCCCCGAGGGCAAGGCGCTGCCAGCGCGGGAAGAGGTAGAGCCCGTCCTTCCGCTGCACCAGATCATGATCGAACGTCGTGGCGGTCCGTGTGGCCATGGCGAAGCAGTCTCCTCCGATCCAGCAAGTGACAGGTGGCTCCTGCCCTGGCAAGCCGCGTGAAATTATCGGTCTTTTTTCCCGAATAGATGCGCTATTTCCTTGCCTGATCTGATATTTTTCCCTATATTCAATCAACAAGAACAAACGGCCCTCACCCGACCACGGAGCCCCAAAATGGCGAGCTACCTCACCCAGGACGGCCAGATCAGCAGGCGGGCAGTAATGCTCGCAGCCCATGCCGAGGCCCGGCAGTTCCGCTACCTCTACCGCCGCACGGCGATGTCGCAGGCTTGGAAGGCGGCCAAGCGCGAGCGCGCCGACTACGTCGAAGCGACCCGCATCAAGCACCCGGTCGAGCAGATCATCGGGACGAACTGGCACGACGGCGATGACTTCGCCCTTGCGGTCGAATGCTTCGACGCAGGCCGCCCGTGCTTCATCGCCCGCGGTTCGCAGCCCACCTCCTGCATCGAGAAGATCGCCAACCTGCATTCCTTCGCGGATGCGGTCCTCTGGCTCGACGGCCACGCGATCCCGGCGGTGAGCGCGCATTTCGGCCCCGGCGGCTGTGGCTACGGGCGCGGCCTCAAGATCGCGACCGAGACCCTCAACCCCATCAACGAGGCCGCCCGCTGGGCGGTCGCCAATTCCACCCCGTCCCTCAGCATCGCAGCGTAAGGAGCGTCCAGTGAAGGTCCGCATCGAACTCGACCCGGCCGACCACATCATCCTGATGCAGATCGTCGCCATGCGCGCGGCGGCCTGCGTCGTCAGCAGGGACCGCGTGGAGCGCACCCCCGGCGCCTCGCGCTACTGGTCACACGCCGCCCTGGAGGCGGAGCGCCTGAACGGCATCGTCCTCACCGGGACGACGGTCTTCCCGGCCCTTGCCAACCCCCCGGCCGGATCGGGCCGGATATGAGCCGCGAGATCGACGACGACGAGCGCCGCGACGCCATCGACGAGCGCCGCGCCCTCGCCAGGAGCCGGGTCTGCCAGTGCGGCCCCGACATGCCAGGGCGCTGCCCCGGCCCGCGATCCTGCCCCTACAGCGACTACAGCGAAGAAGCCGAAGAGGACGAAGAGCTATGCAGCGCGACATGACACCGGCACCGACGCCAGACGAGAAGCTGCATGGCCTCCCTCTGGTCCGCGCGGCACTGAAGCGGCTCGAGGACGCCTGCGAGCGGCTGGCCGTGATCCGCTCGACGGCCGCCTACTTCGCGGTCTCGGCCGACCCCGGAGCGACAGAGGCGCTGATCGAGCTCGACAACGCCCGGCGCTCTGGGCGCGCGGCCATCGCCGTTGCTCAGGACGAATGGCGGCAGTTCCCGGCCCCCGACCTTGACCGCATCATGGTCTCCGGCTGGCAGAAGCGCAGCGGGGCGACCAGAGGATACTGGTGGGTCCACGAGGACTTCACCGATGAGCGCGGCCGCCCGATGGAGCGCCCAGAAGCCGAACTCTGGCAGCCGATGCCGGCCGCCCCCACCAGACCGCACGGGGATTGAGACCATGTCGCACGACCATGTCGCCATGCGAAAAAACCCGGAATTCATCCGGCATTACATCAAGGTGCTGATGCGCGAAGCGCGGGCGCGCAGGGGCACCCGATTCCACGCGACGCTCATGGAATGGATTGCCAACGGGCGCCGGCAACTGATCGCGGCGAAACTCGCGGCCCGGCCGCGGCAGACCGACCTCTTCGCCTCTTTCGGCGAGCCATCACCCACCAAGGGAGCAGCGACATGAGACCGCGCCAGGAAGTTCAAGTCGAGAAGCTGACCGCGAAGGTCACGCCGTTTTCATCCATCGTCGGCGGCGGGCTGGTGCTCAACCACCCGGACGGCCGCTGCGTCGCGGTCGTGGCCCTGCTCAACGTCGAGGGCGAAGGTGAAGCGCGCAAGGCGCTCACCAAGGCCATCGCGGAGCGGGTGGCTGGCGTCATGAACCAGCGCGGGTCGGTCCAGGACGAGATCGACGGTCTCTGCGGCGCGCTGCTGGGCGCGATCGAATGGATGTCCTCCGTCGAGGGCCAGCTGCGCGATGGCCGCCCGTTCCAGCGGGACATCGCCCGCTACAAGAAGATCCTCGCCAGCAGCGCGCCGAAGGCTGCGGCGTGATGGCCGCCGAAAGCGTGACCTACGTTCCGGCGACGCGCCCCTCGCCCATCGGCTTCAAGCCCATGGTCGTCGTGCGGATCAACGGCCGCATGGCGGGCAGCCGGATCGCCTGGAAGACCTACTCGTCGCAGGACGCGGCGATGTATTGGGCGCGGCTCATCGCGACCGGCGCGAACCGCCGTCTCGCCATGAAGAGGCGAAAGCTGGCGGCATAGCCCCCTTGATCGTCCGGCCCGTCGTCCCTTGGCGGCGGGCCGGCTGGATCAGCGCCGCGCGACGCTCTACCCTTCCCCTATGGACCCCCGCCCCCTGATCGCCGTGGAAGACCCACCGGATCACGCCGGCCAAGCTCGCAGCAACCGCTATCGCGTGATCGACGCCAACCGGAACCGGCTGGCTGGCAGCGTCCGCGCCGAACAGACCGGCAGGCCGAATGAGCGGTGGGTCTGGTCGATCATCATCCCCTCGTCTGGCGGCACCGGGGGGCCGCCGCCGAACGGCGCGGAGCGGACGCGGGCCGAGGCCCTGCAGGCGATGAAGGCGGCGTGGCTCGCCTACGACGACAGGCCGGACTGGCCGCCGCTGCAATCGGCATCCCGGCTCTCGCCCCCGCCGCTCGAAGGCATGGGGCCATGGCGTCACGGCGAAGAGCCGCGAGGATGGAAGCGGGCCGGGCGGCTATGAAAAAGCCCCGCCTCACGAGGAGACGGGGCGGGAAGTTTCACCTGACCAACGGGACGGATGCCCCGCAGTCGCGGCCTGCTATGGGCCTCACCCGGCGGAATGTCGAGCCCTCATCATGGATTGGACCTGCGCGGGTTGCGTCGCGCGCATCATGCCCGCATGACCACGCTGAAGCCGCCCTCTGTCAAGAACTGCCAGAGATGTGCGTATTCGGCAGGATGTTACGGGGTCCGAGCCGCTTCTCGACGAAGGCCCATTGGGCGGCAGTCGGATAGTAGGGCTTCAGCCGGACGGAGACCGCGAGCCATTGCCGGTCGAGCCGCTTGCCGACCGTGCTCCAGTGGAGCCCGAGAACCTTGGCGATGGCCTTGCGCTCCATGCCGCGCGCCGCCAGCCACATCGCCGTCCAGTCGTCTTTCCGCTGGCTGCCGACGAGCAGCTTGGGGATGACCATGGTGACGATCTCGTAGGTCGTCACCTCGGCCGCCGTGACGCGGAACCGCGGTGCGAGCGCATCCGTCGACACGGTGCCATCCTGGATCGAGCGAAGCGTCTCCTCGTAGGCGCCCAACTCCCCCTCACGGTCGACCATGCCCGAAGGCCAGACCGTCCGCATCGAATAGACATAGCCCTTCTCGCGGTCCGGCAGCCGGCGCTCGGTGTCGGACGCGGACTTCAGAAGCTGGCGCAGGATCGCCCGGTCGGTCGCCGCCGAGCCGATGTCGGCATAGGTGTCCTCCATGGCGCGGAGCAGCGGCAGGCGCATCGCGTCGAGAAGCTCGGCATCGGTCAGCGGCCTGTCCATGTCACCCCACCTCGGACTCGTGCGAGAAGATGTCGGGCCAGAGGGCGAGCAGGCCCGCCGCGATGGAGTTTAGGGCCACCCTGGAGCGGCGCTGCACATTCATCCGGTATGTCCCCACGACGCGGGCGACTTCCGCCTGCGGCAGCCCCTCCGCGAGCAGCCAGAGGATGGCGAAGTCGATGCGGCGGGTCGCCTCCGGCAGGAACAGGGGGAAGACCTCCGTGAGGACCTCGGCGAGGATGAGGTCCTCGGCCGTCGCCCGCTTCATGCCATCGACCGAGCCGGCCGACGATTGCAGCAGGGTACGAAGCTGATCGGCTCCGGGCTCCAGCCCTGGGACCGGGATACCCCCCTTCAGTCTGGCGGCCGCCAGTTCCTCGCCGACCGCGAGGGCGGTGGCTGCGGACCCAGGGAGGACCCCTCGCAGGGCATAGAGCCGCTTCAGGTGCGGCTTGCCGGGCAAGGCTTCGAGCGCGCCTGCGGCCCGCTCCATGACGGAGAGAAGGATGTTGCGGATGACGGTGTCGTCGCCATCCCCCTTGTCGGGCGCGGACGCCACACGGTTCTGGACCGCCCAGTAGATCGAGATGCCTTCGGCCGTCGTGAGGGCGCGCATCACGCGGCCCTCTTCGCCGGGGCGGCGCGCTCTCGGACCGCGGCGACGAAGCTCGCGGCGTCGGCGCTCGTGCGCCAAGCCATATACCGCCGGACGCCGGGGGCCACCCGAACCTGAGCCAGCCGGACCAGCGGCGGGTTCGCCGCCGCCGCGTCCAGGAGAACCTGCGCGATCGAGTTGAGCATCGCCCCGGTCGTGAACGGGAGGAGCGAGCCGAGGCCGACGGCCCGGTCTCGGGCAAGGTCGCCCTGATAGTAGTCGGTCGCGTCCCCCGCCTTCGCCTCGGCGATCCAGTCGGCAGCGGAGGAGAAGAGGCTCCAGCGCATTTCCCACTGGCGCGGGGCGCCGTCCTCGAGGACGGTGCCGGACATCCTGATCGTCGCCATGGCGTCAGACTCCCGAACGGCCGGGCGGGCCGGCGCTGGTGGTGGGATGGCGGGGCTCGTCGGCGTCGAGTTCGGCGAGCGCCTCGCGGATCAGGCAGAACACCCGCCAGGCGATGGCGAGCACCGGGATCAGGATCGCGAGGACGCACGAGAGCACGATGATGGCGAGCATCATCAGGATGGTGAGAATGATGCTCATCACCGCGTCTCCGGCCCGAACGGGATTTCGTCGTCGTCATAGGGGCTGCCGCCAGAAGCCCCCTTGCCAGCGCCGGGAGAGGAAGCCGCGCCATCGGAGCGCGACGTGCGCGAGCCGTCACTGCTGGGCGCCGCCCCTGCCCCACCGGCCGCGCGGGCATCGCGGTTCTCGTCGAAGCGCCGGGCGCTGATGATCGTGATGCCACCGCCGAAGCCGGAGATCATCACCTCGGTCGAAAACTTGTCTTCGCCCTTGGCGTCCTGCCACTTCCGCGTCTGGAGCTTGCCATCGACGAGGATCTGATCGCCCTTCGAGAGCCACTGCTCGCAGACGCCGACCAGCTTGTCGTTCATGATGACGAGGTTGTGCCACTCGGACTTCTCGCGGCGCTCGCCCGTCTGCTTGTCCCTCCAGTTCTCGGAGGTGGCGATCCGCATGTTGCAGACCCGGTCTCCGCTGTTCAGGCGCTTGATTTCGGGGTCGGCCCCGAGCCTCCCGATCAGCAGAACCTTGTTCATTGAACCCGTCGACATTGCGCTGTTTCCCCAGTGCTGCCCTCGTCTGGGCGTGCATCCGGGTTGCGGCAGATGGCGCGATGGTGGAATCCGAGCGCGCGCTGTCTTGCACTGGACCCGCGCCATTCACAGGGGCTGTGGACGGATTGCGGCCCCTATGCCGCCGCGCGGCGGGAACGATCCAGGGTCCGCATGAGGGCGCGGACCTGCTCGGCGCGGGCCTCGCGCTGCTCGTCCGTCATAGGCTCGGCCTTGGGCGCAGCCGCAGCGGCGGCCGCTCGCTCGAAGTCGGCAAGGCGGCAAGCCGCCCGCGCCCGCATCTCGGCGAGTTCCTTCAGCTTCGCGTCGCACCACCCCTTCACCTCGGCCATGGCCGGGAGGAAGCGCAGCGAGGCAGGCAGGCCGCGCAGCGGGTGGGCGATGTCCCTCGTGACCCACGGCGCATAGGCCGCGATGATGGTGGCGATGCCCTGGCTATAGACCGCCGGGTCGCCGACGTCGGTGCGGGTGTAGGAGCCCATCAGGCGCACCGTGAGCGCCAAGGCTTCGCGGGTGGGTGTCGTCTCCGGCTCGGCGGCGATGGCGGCCAGCAGGTCACGGCAGGCCCGCTGCGACGGACCTTCAGTGAGGGAGACCGGGAGAGGCGACGAGAACGAGGTCGTCATCCCGACGGTCAGGGGCAGCGTCTCGGCCATCTGCAAGTTCGAGGGCCTGGAGGGCGACGTCTTGCACGGAAGGGCGTCCATTGCGGTTTCCTCGGTAGGGCGATTGGAGCGAGACGACGGCCGGCTGATGGTCGACGACGGTTGGCGGTGGGCGGGCACGTTCGGCGGCGATGCGGGCGTGCTCCCGGTCCAGCTGGGCCGAGAAGTAGGACAGGGTGCTCGCTCCCCTCGCGATCCCCGCCCGGCAGATGCCGATGACCATCTCGGGGTCATAGCCGCGCTCGACCCAGACGGTGACGTCGTGCATGGCCGGCGGCAGACGGCCCGCCTCCTCGAAGGCAGCGCAGAGGGCCTTTCGGATCGCGATGGCAGGTGACAGCGATGCGGGGCTCGGCGCCGGGGCTGCCACGACGGTAACCGCTGGCTCGCTCTCGCGTCCCCCCCCCACCTCTTCTGTATCTGCCTCTGTCTCTGGTGGCGTCGCGCGACGTCCCTGCAACGTTGCATCGGCGTTGCGTCTCGTTTCACGGTGTTTCCGGGACCGCTCGGTGCTGCTGTCGCTCTCGAATTGCCGCCGCGCCCACGCGACGACCTGCCCGTCAGCCAGAAGGTCCAGTTCGGTCAGGGCCGCGAACAGCCCTTCGATGGCCGCCATGGGCTCCCCGAGGATGACGGCGATCCGGCGCGGCGAGGTGTCGTATTGGCCGCCGCGCGCCGAGGCGCACGCCTCCAGCAATGCGTGCCAGGTGGCGATGGCGACCGAGCGCGACACGCCAGCGACGACAGCCGCCTCGTGCAGCTTGGCGTCGGTGACGGTGCCCTCATAGGCCCGATACCAGCGGGTCATGACCGTAGCTCAGGCTGCAAGGGCATGGGTGTCCCCGGCGAACTTGTCGGTCTCGTTGCCCCAGCTGGCCCATCCGTGCCGGGGCTCGCGGGAGAAGATCTCGAGATATGGCCCGGCGCAGAACCTCTCGATCCGGTCCTGGGTCTCACGCGGCTTGCGGGAGTGCTCGCGCGGCGGAGACAGGATCACCTCGAAGACGTCCTTCGCCTGACGCATGGGCTTGCCGATGCGGAACAGCAGGACGTCCTCGGCGTTCTTGCGGGTCGTGTAGCCCTGCCCCCGGTGGAGGCTGTCAGGGTGGACGAACATCGCGCTCT
This sequence comes from Phreatobacter aquiterrae, assembly GCF_053471285.1. Taxonomy (NCBI): domain Bacteria; kingdom Pseudomonadati; phylum Pseudomonadota; class Alphaproteobacteria; order Hyphomicrobiales; family Phreatobacteraceae; genus Phreatobacter; species Phreatobacter aquiterrae. Next base: position 116,895 of record NZ_JBJPHW010000010.1, read on the forward strand.
GAAGCCCGTTGAGCCTGCGGTGCGTCTTGATCCAGACGAACGCGCGGCTCGAGTATTTGAAGCCCAGCTTCTCACCGAGCCGGATAGCATGGTGCAGCTTCGGCGGCGTCGCCCACATGAAGAGCCATGCGCCTTCCGGGTGGGCAAGCTCGCGGATCGGCATCTTCACGAGCTCGCTGTCGCGGAGCCTTGGATAGTGCTGCGGCCGGTGCTTGGTGCCGCCCGACATGAACCAGGGCGGGTCGATCAGGATCGCGCGAGCCTGTCCGCGCTCAACCCCGGTCATGGTCTCGTGGTCGCTCATGGTGTGCGCCTTGTCCGGTTGATCTCCAGCCTCGCGGCGGCTTCGATGAAGCCATACTCGCGGAGCAGCGAAGGCGTAGGGGCCGGGTGTGCGGCCGGATGGTCGCTCCCATAGGTGACGAAGGCGGCGAGGCCAGTGCGGTCAGCGTCGCTGATCTTGACGGCCCTCGCGACGATGTCGGGGGCCAGCCCGGTAGCGAGCCACTCCATCGCGTCCAGGGAGGACACGGCGAAGACCGCATCGCGCACGGCCGTTCGCACCTCTGAAGGCAAGCGGTCGTAGGCGCACATCTCGTTGACGACGGTTGCGACCCGCGTTCCCTTGGAATTGCCCCCGCGCCTCATCGCGCGCCCCCCTACCGGGGCCGGTCAGGCGCGATCCGTTCCGTCTCGACGGTGTGGCGCACGGCGTCGAGCGATGCCATGGCGTCCTTCGGGTCGGTCGAGGCGATGAACAGCGCAGACGCCTTCAGGGTCACATGGGCAACCTTCAGCGCCACGTCGCGCCCCGATGTCCGGGCGCGCTCGTGGAACTGGTTGATCGCCTTCATCAACTCCGGCGTGGCCGGCGTGTGGGTCGGATGGCCCCAGAAGCTCACGGCGCTGATCCGAGGGCTGCCGACACCGCCGGGCTCTCGTCTCCAGGGTCGGACTGGTCGTCGTTCGCGGCCATGAGGCTTTCCTGCCGGGCGGTCGCCTCTGCGGTCATCCGGTCGACCATCTCCGAGAAATTGCCGGGGATCGGCCGGTCGTCGTTGAGGCGGCCGGTCTCGAACGCATCGGCGAGGATGCCGAGGCAGGCCATGGCGTGGCCGAGGTGCGGCTTCCCGCTCTTGCGATCCAGCCATTCGCCATCGTAGCAGGCCATCATGTGCCGCATCATCGCGTCGTAATAGACGCTGAAGCTGACGCTCTTGCCCCGCCAGTTCATCAGCCCATAGCGCGGGGCGCCGTCGGCGAAGGCGAGGCCCATATAGACGATCGCGGCCGGCGGGATCGCATGGAAGCTCGGCTTGAGAATGCCGAACGCGGTCTTCGGATTGTTGTCCGGCAGCTTGAATTCGGCGGCGCTCATGAGTGCATCTCCCCGATGTCCTTCTCTCGACCGTCCAGCACGAGCCCGGTGTAGGTCCGAACGCCGTGCAGGACGGTGGTGTGGTCGCGCCCGCCAAGGAACCGGCCGATGCCGGGATAGGACCAGCGCGTGTGCTTGCGGAGGAGGAAGCAGACCTCCTGCCGGGCTCGCGACACTTCCCGGCGGCAGATGCGGCTATAGATGTCGGCCGGGGTCACGCCCCGTCGCTCGGCGACGTGCTCGACGATCATCCGGGCAAGGCGCGTGGTGTTGATGACCGCGTCGACCGGGATGCCGCGCTTCAGGCAGAGGTAGCGGGTGAAGGAGGTGAAGCCTTCGAGCAAGCGGTGGAGCCGGTTGGCGTCATCGTCGCTGACCGCCACAAGGAACAGGGCCTTGACCATCTCGGTCTGGCCGACAGCTTCGATCCATGCCGCCTTGCTGGAGACACCGGCCCGGATGACGGACTGGGCCCGTTCGCGGACGAGGGTTTCCGCGACCGGGGCTGCCGACGCGATGCTGTTCTGGACGATCTGCCGGTGCTGCTCCATCGCATCGGCCTCGCGCCGGTCGCTGTCCATGGCCGCCTGCCGGCGCCGCGCCAGCATGGCGGCCTTCAGGCGTTCGTCATGCGCGAACCCCACTCCCCCACCGGGCAGTCGGACGATGGCAGAGGCGACGGGACGGGCGACGGGACGGGCGAAGGCCGCCGGGCGCTCCCTGGCTGGACGAACGTCGTCGGGGGACAGTCCCACCGCGGCGCTCACGGCCGGGTCCGATCTTTAGTTCCGAAGAACGCCGTCGCATGACCCGGACGGATATTGAACAGGTGCGCCTTCTCGGCGAAGTAGATCGCCAATCGGACGCTCCACAGCTTCAGCAATCTCATGACCATGCTCCCCAGCAATGTCGTTGATGCGCTCTGAAATCTTCACGGCCTGCCGATGGCATTCGGCCGCGTAGGCGGTCTTGATCTTCTCGACGACGTCCCAGAAGATCCCCTTGGGCCGTCTGTATCGCAGCGCCCAGAGGACCCCGTAGGGGATGCCGTAGCGGCGGGACACCTGCTTCATGGCCTTCTGGGTGTCGCCGCCACCGCGCGAATTCCAGCGCACGATCTCCTCGACCCGCTCGGCCGCAACGTCGATGTAACGCTCATCCGACGTGGACATTTCACCCCTCCACACTTTGCCCATCGCCACACCTTTTTGCGCTCCAGCAAAGCGATGACGGGCAGATTGCCTCTCGTTGGAACGGGAGGACGCCAATGAATGAGTTCAACTCGATCGGGGCACTTGCTGCGGCCATTGTCGAACGAGTTGGGCGGGACATGATCTACGACGCTCCGGCAGACGGCAGGCGCGTCAGGAACGCAGGAATTCCGATCTCTTCATCGGCGGCTTCCCCAGCGCCGGTGTCGAGGACGAGGGCGGTCGGCTCCCCAGCGCCGCCCTCGCCGCTCGACCTCACAGCCTCGGTTCGGGGCTGGTCGGACTGGCGCGATCCGCTGGACTGATCTCGCGCGCCGTGCGCCACGCGCGAGGAGGCCGTGATCTCCAGGAGGATTTCGTCGGCGAGGGCTTCACGCTCCTCGGCGCCGGGCGATGGGTTGGCCAGGGCGCGGCGCTGCCGGATCGCGGCCTTCAGGGCGGCAACTTCCGCACGCACAGCATCGGCAGCAACCCCTTGACCCTTCAACGCTTCGCGGTAGGAAACGAAGGTACAGAGCTTGCCCGACTGAAGAACGGAAATTTCAGCATCGTATGCGTCAATGGCGTCTGCAATCTGCAGCCGGCTGAGCACGCTCTCGGAGTTGGACATCAGGCGGGCCTCGGGCCGGGAAAGCAGTCTCTAGTCGGAATATGGAAAGTTTACCGATCTCTGGCAACAGAAATCTTCGGATCGGGTTTTTAGGCCGATGGCTCAGCCCGCGCCAACGGAGTATAGGGCGCGGCAGTGGTATTGAGGGGTGACGTGCAGTGACCAAGACTTTCGGAGAGCGAGTCCGCGAAGAACGCGACCGCATAAACATGAAGGCGCCGGAACTTGCCCGCCTTCTTGGGGTTGATGTGTCGTCTGTTTACAGCTTGGAGAAGGGGAAATCCAAGCTGCCCAACAGCCCAGAGATGATTGCTCGATACGCGGAAATACTTAAGTGTTCTCCCTCATATCTGATGGGGTATACGGAGGAGAAATTTCCCGGTCTAAGAGCATCAGCAACATTTATTCGAGGGGTCCCTGTAGTGGGAGTCGTGGAAGCCGGGGCGTTTCGTTCAAGTAAAGCAGTAGAACTCGCGGACCCGCTTATCCCAGCAAGTCCTGATCCGCGCTTCGCAAATGCAGAGCAGTTCGCTCTCCGTGTTGACGGCAACTCGGTCAATAGAAAGGTGGGCGACGGTGGCTATGTAATCGTCACCCCGTTCGCCGATGCCAGGCACCAGCCGGCGAACCACGACCTGTTGGTGATCTCGCGCTGGCTCGGCACCCTCTGCGAGCGCACGGTGCGCGAATTGATCTATACAGCGGGAGGTTACGAACTGAAGCCCGTCTCAACCGACCCTCAGCATCAGGAGAGCATCCTGATTGACCCGAAACTGAAGGTCGTCGGCTCCGATGACCAGCGCGTGACGCTCGATTATCTGGTGCTGGGCTTCTACACGCCGGCTCACCTCGCCTGAGCAGGCGGCGGGTTGTTGTTCGGGTAATTTCCCTGCTTTGGTGTCGAGAACGGTATTCTTTTCTTATATTTTGATTGACAATCTGATATTTTTCCCTATACTCGTTGTCATGCCCAACAGCCTCCTTAGAAGGCCGGGCCACCTGACAACGAGGGCAGCATGTCATTTTCGGTCATTGAGGCGACCCCCAAGCGAGGGGCGACGAACAACAGCCTGAAGGGCGCGGTTCGCGTCGCTCGGCATTCCAGGCACACCATTGCCCTCCGTATCGCGCCGGACGTCGTCGCCGCCGCAGGGTTCCAGCCCGACGGCATGGTGAGCGTCTGGATCGGCGCGGGCCGGGATGACGGAATGGTCTCCATCCGCCGCCCCCGCGGCTGCGAGGGCGATTTCCGGCTGAAGTCCGGCCTCGACCAGCGGTCGTCGAGCATCCTGATCTCCGGCGTCGAAGCTCCGCGGAGCTTGAGCGGCAGCACCACGACCGCGTGGCACAAGGTCGCTGCCGGCCAGATCGACATCGACCTGCTCAATGCCGGTCAGCGTTCCGAGATCACCGCCGCCGAGGCGGCCACCACCCAGCAAGCCGCTTGAAGGAGGGGACCATGTCGTCCGCACCCCACTATCTCCATCAGGAGATCATGGCCGCCCGCACGCTCCGGGCGCAGATCGAGACCCTGCTTCGCGGCCCGGTCCCGGAAGGCAGCGATGCAAACAGCGTCGAGGTCGATCAGGAGGCCGTCGCCGACACCCTGGAGGGCGAGGTCAATCTGGAAGGCCAGATCACCCGCGCGCTGGAGTTGATGCAGAACGACCTGATCCTGGTCGAGGGCGCCGCGCTCCGCCTGAAGGCCATGCAGGAGCGGAAATCCCGCTTCGACAAGAGGATCGACGCCACCCGCGCGCTGGTCGAGCAGGCGCTGCAGATTTCCGGCAAGGAGCGGATGGATTTCCCCATGGCGTCCATCTACCTCTCGGGGTCGGCCGCGAAGCTCTTCATCACCGACGAGTTGGAGGTGCCGGCCAAGTTCTACGAGGCCCAGCCGGCCAAGCTCGACAAGACGGCCCTCGGCAAGGCCCTGCGCGATCGCGCCAAGGCGCTCGCCGCCATCGACAAGGCGGTGGCCAAGAAGAAGGTCACGGACGAGGAGGCCGCCGCGCAGCGCGCCTCGGTCGAGATCGAATTCCCGCCCGTCCCCGGCGCTCATCTCGAAGATCAGGGCCAGTCTCTCACCTTGTCGTGGAAGTGACCATGTCAGCCAGCGCCCTCGCCATCTCGACCGAAGCGGCACCGCCGATCTCTGCGCCGCTCCCCATCACCCAGGCCCGGCAACTCGGCTGGACCCCGCGCCAGATCGACCTGATCAAGCGCAATCAGGCAGCCGACCTGACGGGCCCGGAATTCGACTTCTTTATCGAGGTCGCCCGGCGCTCGGGCCACGACCCGCTGCTCAACGAGATCACCGCGGTCGTCCTCAACAAGCACGACCCGGCCCGCCGGTCGGTGCTGCATATCGTGAAGATCCAGGGGCTCCGCGCCCGCGCCGCCCGCGAGAAGAACTATCGGCCGGACGAGGAGGAATTCGAGCTCCACTTCGACGAGCGGTTGAAGGACATCGCGACCAACCCGCTCGGGATCGACCGCTGCGTCGTGCGCGTCTGGAAGCTCGACGACAGCGGCGTCTGGAACAAGATCACCGGGGTCGCCCACTGGGACGAGTATGCCCCGGTGCGCGAAATCTGGACCTATGACCGCGAGGCCGAGAAGAACGTCCCGACCGGCCGCTACGAGATCGACCGCAAGGGGCTCTGGCCCCGGATGGGTCGCCACATGATCGCGAAGTGCGCCGAGGCGAACGCGCTGGCCAAGGGCTGGCCTGACCAGACGGCCGGCGTCTATGCCGAGGAGAGCGTCGACAAGGAGCGTTTCCTCGACCTCTCGGCAACCGAGATGATGGAGGAGGACGAGAAGCGCCGGATCACCCGCGTCGGCCCCAAGGCCGAGAGCCTGATGATCGACTGGCTCGACCCGTCCAAGCCCATCGAACACGTCGCCATCCCGGAACTGTTCGACCGGGTGGTCAGCTGGCTGCAGAAGGACTGCCAGAGCGCCGAGGACATCACGACGTTCAAGCGGCAGAACCGGCCGTCGCTGGAAGGGTTCAAGGCGAAGGACCCCTCGCGGTTCCTCGCCATGAAGGTCCAGTGGGAGGAGGCGGAAGCCCGCCTCACCCCCGCTGGCAAGATCGACCCGCGCCTGGAGACGGCCATGAAGGTCGCCCCGACAATGAAGCGCGGCTCCGAGTTCTTCGCCGAGCGCCGTTGAGGGCGCTCGGTTCCATCACCTGAAACAATCTGGGGTCTTTTCATGAAGCGAACCATTTTCGCGGCAACGGCCGCCTGCATCCTGATGGCGGGGATCGCCGCTCCGGCTCGTGCCGGCGACGACCTCTGGCAGGTCTTCTGGGCCGGGCACCGCGCCCCGCTCGCCGCGCCTGTCCCGGTCCCGCGTCCGCGCGGCCGGGTTCTCGGTGGCACCGCCGAAGTCCGGGCTCTCGTCAGCCAGGTGGCCCGTCGCGTCAGGGTCGACGTCGCGACTGCCCATGCGGTCGTGCTGCTGGAGTCCAACTATCGACCCTCGGTGCGCGGCGCTGCCGGCGAATACGGCCTGACGCAGATCAAGTGCCCGACGGCGCGCGGCATCGGCTTCCGGGGCGCCTGCAGCGCGCTCCTCGACCCGGCGACCAACCTTCACTGGGGCCTGACGCACCTGCGCCTCGCCTCCGGCGGATCGACGGCATGTGCCTACGTGGCCCGCCACAACCTCGGCATGTATGCGCGGCCGCGATGCACCGCCTACGGCGTCAGGGTGGTGTCGCTGGCCCGCCAGATGGGCAACCAGTCGTGAGCGCGCTCGGCGTCGACATCCTCCTGACGCTCGGCGCGCTCGGCGTCGTCGCGGTGGTGTTCTTTGCGAGCGCCGCCTTCCCCTCGAAGCCGACCGGGGAGCGATGAGCATGGCCAAGGCCGCCCGCAAACGCGACCCGGAAGACCCTCCGATCATGATGCGGGTCGGCCTTGGCCCGAGGCTCGAGCCCTCAACGCCCTTCGATCAGGAGCGGCTCGCCGGCTACGGCTTCGGCCGCGAGGTGCAGGTCTGGATTTGGCAGAGCCGATCCGCCCCGCATCTCAACCTCTACTGGGCCTGTCTCGGCTCTGCAGTTCGCAATTCGAGCGACTGGATGAACGTCAAGCAGCTGCACAAGGCCATCAAGGTCGGCCTCGGCTACGTCGAGCGCATCCGCCTCTTGGACGGGACAGAGATCAAGGAGCCCGCCTCCATCGCGCTCGATCGCATGGATCAGGCCGAGTTCAAGCAGTTCTTCGACGCGGCCATCGACCTCATCTGCCGCGAGATTTTCAAGGGGATGCGGACGGACACCTTCATCCGCGCCGTCAAGGAAGAGATGGGCATGAAGAGGAACGCCGCGTGACCGATCCCATCCGCCCGGCTGGCCTGAAGACCTCCGATCTCCGCAAGGCGATCCCGGCCGCCGTCAAGGTCCAGGTGTTGCTGAACCAAGGCGGCCGCTGCGCCGCGACGGGCGCCCCGCTCACCGAGGCGTCCAAGGTCCGCTTCGATCATCGCCCCCCGCTCCAGGACCGCCCTTGGTCGAACGAGGCGCAGGACTTCGTCCCGCCGCAGAACGACCCCAAGCACATTCAGGCCATCGCGACGGAAGCGCACGACGTCAGGACGTTCGGCCTCGGGGGCACGTCCCGGATCACGACGCGCGGCTCCGACATCGGCGAGGCCGCCCATGTGCGCCACCTCACCACCTCTCAGGCCGAGTTCCGCGCCCGCATCCTCGCCAAGGGCGAGCCGGCCGCCGAGCCGCAGCGGCAGAAGTTCAAGAGGAAGATTCCGTCCCGGCCGTTCCCCGGCCGTGGCCAGCGCAGCTTCAGCAGCAAGAGAGGAACGGCATGACCGCGCGACACCGTGAAAATGCGCCGCCGTCGGCGAGCGTCCACCGCCTTCCCAGGGCCAGGTGGGTGAAGCCCCCCGATGTCGAGGCCGAGCACGACGACCCCATCCGCGGCAGCATGGTCGTCGAACCGGAAGTCGCAGCTGCCGTCGCGGCGCTGGATTGAAGGAGGCTGGCATGGCCGTCGATCTCGAAGAATTCGAGGCGCTGAAGGCGCGCGTCGGGAAGACCAAGCCCAACTCCGATGCCCGCATGAGGGCCCGGATCGAACTGGGGAGGGCGATCAACACCGCCTTCGCCGAGCGCATCCCGGACCGGAAGCGCCGCCTCGCCATCCGACGGATCATCGAAGGGAAGACGCCATGAACGCCCATGTCTCCATCGCCGACCTCGCGGCAGCCCGCCCGGTCAGCATCCCGTGGCGCGCACCGGCCATGTGCGAATGGCTGGAGCGCCAGACGGCGGGCGGGGCGTCCTTCTCCGAGATCGCCGCCGACGTCCAGCACCAGTTCGGCCAGATGGTGACGCGCAGCATGGTTGCAGGTGCGGTCCGGCGTGAACGAGAGGGCCGAGGTGTCGACACCCGCCAGTTCCCGGCACCGGCAAGCCGTGAGAGCCATTCCCTGCGGATCGGGGCGGGCAAGGCGCGGGTCATCAAGGAGAGGCCCCCCGCCACCCCTAAGCCGAAGCGCCCAGCGCCATCGCCGAAGGCCCCGCTCCAATACCGCGCCAAGGCCCGCGTCGCCGACACGGTGGCGGAGGCGGCCGCAGCCATCGGGCTTTCCGACGCGCCGATGAAGTGCGTGCCGCTGATCGACCTGAAGCCCGAGGATTGCCGCTTCCCGGTCTCGGAGGATGACCGCGGGCGGCATCTCTTCTGCGGTCGGATCAAGCGCAACTGGCCGAGGCCCAACCAGGGCTCCTACTGCGAGGCGCATTCCCGGACCGCATGGACCGTCGACCGCACCACGCTGCACGAGCCGGTCCCGCCGCCGGCCCGCCCCGACCCGGTCGCCGTCGCATGGCAGCCGACGCCCCTCGACCGCCTGTTCCAGGCACAGGTCACCCGATGAGCCCGGTTCGTCAAAGCGTCATGACGCTCTCGTCGGAATGGAAGGACCGGAGCCTCATGTATCCGGGCGAATGGCTGATGACCCACGCCAGGATGGCCGGAACGGGCATCTGGTTCCTGATCGACATGCGCCCCTACAAGCCCGAGAAGGTTGGCCCCAAATGACCCCTCAGAAGCAGAGCATCGCACACGACCCGGCGAATGGCCGGTATGGGGACTGTCACCGCGCCGCGCTGGCAACCATCCTCGACATGCCGATCGCCGACGTCCCGCATGTCTATGACGGGGGCATCAGCGGGGCAGAAGCGAGCCTCAACGAGCGGGCTTTTCTCGCCAGCCTCGGCCTCGTGCCGATCAACGTCGCCTACGGCAGCGACGCATCGCTGAAGGACGTTCTCGCCGCGACAGGGGCCTTCTGTCCGGGCCTCTGCGCCATCCTCGGAGGCAAGTCGCCGCGCGGTTTCGGCCATTCCGTGGTGATCGCCGACGGCGAGATCGTCCACGACCCCCACCCCGACGGCGGGGGGCTGGTCGGCCCCTTCGACGAGGACAGCAGCTGGTGGGTGACGTGGATCGGATCTTCCCGCGCGCAGGTGGCATCGTGACCCTTATCCCCCTCGACCGGCCCGCTGCCGTCTTCTCGACCTGCCGCTCGTGGCGCTACGTGCTCCGCCGGCAATGGCGGGATGGCCCCTGCGTCGGCTTTGTCCTGCTCAACCCCTCGACCGCGGACGAGGACAACGACGATCCGACCATTCGCCGCTGCATCGCCTACGCCAAGGCGTGGGGCTTCGGTCGGCTGGTCCTCGGCAACATCTTCGCCTTCCGGGCGACCGACCCCGCCGTGATGCGCGCGGCGCCGGACCCCATCGGACCCGAGAACGACGCCCACCTCCGCAACATCGTGCAGGAGAGCAGCGGCGAGATCGTCTGCGGCTGGGGCGTGCATGGCGAGTTCCAGGGCCGGGGCGCGGCCGTCCTCGACCTCATCCGGGCGAAGAGCGGCCGCGAGCCGCAGGCGCTCTCGTGGACAAAGGGCGGCCACCCCGGCCACCCGCTCTATCTGCGCGCCGACCTTCGGCCGATGCCCTGGAGGGCGGCAAAATGAGAGACCGGCGTTTGATTATGACCGCGGCAGCAGCCGTTCTCGGCGGGGCCGCCTTCACACCAGCCATGGACAGCGACTATCGACGCGACGGCTGGGTCAGCTACCACCGGACGCCGCTCGGAGCGTCGGAGCCCCGGCGGCAGCGCGCCGACCCCGTCAAGGCGGCCGCCCGCAAGCGTCAGAAGAAGGCCCGCGCCATCACCCGGACGAAGTCCCGATGACCGCTAACCTTGCAGACCGCGTGGAGGGGCTGAAGCGGATGCCAATCATGCTCGGATGGCGCGCGGAGCAGATCATCAGCGAGGTCAGGTCGGCGGGTGTGTCTGTCGTGGTCGTCAGCGTCCCATGGCACATCATGGAACCGCATGAACGGCAGGCTCGCGAGAACCATGGGCAAAGCCTGGCAAGACTTGCGGAACGTGGGGGGCTCTCTGCCTGCGAAGCTCTTGCGATCATTGAGGACCGTAAGTGGCAGCGCATGACACCCGCCGAATCCCACTCCGCTCTCGCCGCCCTCCTCCGCGCCAAGGAGGCCGACCGTGAAGGATGACACCCTGCGGAAGCTGGCCCAGGCGGCAACGCGCGGGCCGTGGACCCACTACCGCAACAAGCTCCGCCCCTGGATGAAGGGCGGCAAGATCAATGAGGTCCAGTGCGGCGAGCGGACGCCCGTCGTCGCGTGGAGCGGTTTCGACGACAGCAACCGGCCCGAGGCCCAGCACGCGCGCAACGCCAAGTTCATCGCCGCCGCGAACCCCGAAACGATCATCGCGCTGCTCGACAGGATCGAGGCCGCAGAGGCGGCATTACGCGCCAAGGAGTCCACCATGCCTGACGAGATCGAGAAGGTGGCGCGGCCGGCCCCGCAGGCGGCCAGAGGTGAGATCGCCAAGCTGCGAGCGATGCTGAAAACTACGGAGACGGCGCGCGACGAGGCGATGGCCGACCTCCGGCGGGCCACAGACCCGACGCTCCAGCACATGCACCTCGAGAACGGCCGGCTCGACATGGCGGTCGCGGGCCCTGTGGTCGAGCGCATGTCTCTGGTCTTCGTCGAGTGGTTTCGCGAGACAGGGGCTCGGAACAACATCGAGATGTCGTTCAGCGCCAAGAGCGAGCCCTTCGAGCGATACATCGTGACCGTGCAGAAGGTGCTGGCGAAGACGCCTGCCGAGCAGCGCAAGGAGGCCGAGAAGCGCGCCGAGGCCGCCGAAGCCGCCCTCGCACGGTTGACAGCGCCCTCGCCGCGCTACGGCCACAAGAAGCGCGGCACGACCTATGCCGTCGTCGGGATGGCCAGAGTCCAGACAGCCCGACCGCTGAAGGACATGGAGCCGGTGACCGTCTATCGCTGCGAGCAGACGGGGGATCTTTGGGCTCGCCCTTCCGAAGAGTTCTATGACGGCCGTTTCGAGCCCATTTACGATCTGCGCCAGGAGCCACCCCCATGTTCATGATGCTCACCTTCGCGGCCGGCGGCATCCTGCTCATGGCGACGGCTCAGGGCTGGGGGCAGGTCATCATGGGGGGCACGATCCTCGGCCTCTGCATCCTGATGGGTCTATCCCGCTATCGGAGGGGTTGATGGACGGGTTCCTGATCTCCGTCGTCGACCTCGAAACCACGGGTCTCGAGCCCGGCGCCAAGGTCGTCGAAGCGGCCGCGGTCGATCTGCTCTTCCGGCCGGACGGCAGCGCCATGATCGCCGACATGCGCGACGCGCTGTTCAATCCAGGCTCACCGATCCCGGCCGGCGCGATGGCGGTGCATCACATCCGGGATCATCAGGTGGCGCACTGCCCGCCCTTCGCCTGCTCGTGGCAGGCGGTAATCGGCCAGCCGCCGGGCCGCCCTCCAGTGCGAGCCTTCGCCGCCCACAACGCCGCCTTCGAGCAAGGCTTCGTCCTGCCGGCCATGACCGGCGATGTCCCTTGGATTTGCACATGGAAGTGCGCGATGCGCGCCTACCCCGACGCGCCAGGGCACAGCAACCAGACGCTCCGATACCACCTCGGCCTTCTCTTCGACGAGACGATCGCCCCCCTACCCCACCGCGCGCTCCATGACGGCATCGTCACGGCCGTCCTCCTGAAGCACATGCTGCAGGACGGCTACGACGTCGAGACGCTCATCGCGTGGTCGGCCGAGCCGGCGGTCTATCCGACGATCACCTTCGGCAAGCATCGCAATTCCGGGTGGGACCAGCCCCCGAAGGACTATCTCATCTGGCTCAGGGACAGGTCGGACATGGAACCGGACGTGAAGTGGAATGCCGACCGCGAGCTACAGCGCCGCGAGCGCGACACCTATGTCCAGATGGCCCTGAAGGCGATCCTGAAGGCGACGTCAGCGGACGACCTTCGGCGCTGGTGGAAGGAGTCGGCGCACCACCGCTTCGAGAACCATATCGATGACGGCAGCCCCGAGTATCTGGCCCTCGTCACAGCCTGCGCCAGCCACATCGACAACATGGGAGATGAGGAAAAATCTCAGATTTCTGCCTGAGATCGGTATTTTTTTGTTTACAGATCGGATATTTTTCCCTATATTCGGAAGGTCAACAAGAACAACTTCACCTGACCACCGGAGCCGACCTCATGCACGCCACTTTCGAGCGCGAAGCCTTCCTGAAGGCGCTTCAGTTCTGCGACAAGGTCGTAGAGCGCAAGAGCGCCATCCCGATCCTGTCGAACGTCCGGGTGGCCTTCTCTGGCGCCACCGCGACCCTGCACGCGACGAACCTCGACGAGATGGTCAGCGTCACCGTCCCGGCCGAGGTCGAGGGCGGCGCGGACACCACCGCCCCCTCCGACAAGCTCCGCAGCTTCGTCCAGAAGCTCGCCAAGGGCGCGCAGATCAAGATCACGGCGAAGAACGACGGGATCGACATCTCGTCGAGCCGGTCGCGCATGTCGCTCGCGACGATCCCGGCCTCCGACTTCCCGAACATCGCCGACAACGTCCCGGACGTCACCTTCACCCTGGAGGCGGCGGCTGTCCTCGAACTCTTCCGCCGACCGCAGTTCGCCATCTCGACCGAGGAAACCCGCTACTATCTGAACGGCATCTTCATCGAGATCGCCGACGGCAACCTCAATGCGGTGGCAACCGATGGCCACCGGCTCTGCAAGACCTCGGTCGCCCTGCCGGATGGGCTCACCGAGATGAAGAGCGTGATCGTTCCGCGCGGCTCGGTGGCCAGGATCATCGACTTGGCGGCCGCCGGCTCCCCGCTCGAATTCGGCATCTCGGCCGCCAAGATCACCGTCAAGGTCGGCGAGACGTCCTATTCCTCGAAGCTCATCGACGGCACCTTCCCGGAATGGCGGCGGGTCGTCCCCTCGGCCAGCCCCCGCATCCTGACGCTGGACCGGCTGGAACTGGCGGCCGTGATCGACCGGGTGTCGACAATCGCCACCGAGCGCGGCCGGGCCGTCAAGATGACGGTGAACGCGGAGGCGGAGGAGATCTGCCTGTCCACGATCAACCCCGACAGCGGGGCCGCCGAAGACTTCGTCCGGTGCGTCTCCATCGTCGACACCGAGACGGTCGACCCGCATTGCACCGAGATCGGCATGAACGCGCGATACCTGATCGACATCCTGTCGAGCATGACCGGCGAGAATGTCGCCCTGCATCTCGACACGCCGGGCTCGCCGATGAAGCTCACCGAGCCGGGCAACCCCCTGTCGATCTTCGTCCTGATGCCGATGCGCGTCTGACCCCGAACCGGCGGGCGGCATCGTCGCCCGCTGCCTTCCCCATCCTCAGACGGCAGGAATTCCCCATGGACGGTCTCGTAATCGACTCCTTCGCTGGCGGCGGCGGCGCCTCGCTCGGCATCACGGCGGCCCTCGGCCGCGAACCCGACTTCGCCATCAACCACAACCCCGAAGCCCTCGCGCTCCACGAGGCGAACCACCCGACGACGGTGCATCTCACCGAGGACGTCTGGAAGGTGAACCCGACGAAGCTCGCCGCCGGCAAGCCGGTCGCCATGCTCTGGATGTCGCCGGACTGCCGCCACTTCTCGAAGGCGAAGGGGTCGGCCCCCGTCTCCAAGGCCGTTCGCGGTCTCGCGTGGGTCGCGCTCCGCTGGGCCAAGACGGTCCGGCCGAAGGTGATCTTCCTGGAGAACGTCTCGGAGTTCCAGGACTGGGGTCCGCTGACGCGCGACGGCAAGCCGTGCCTGAAGCGGAAGGGCCAGACCTTCGCCGATTTCGTCACCAAGCTGGAGCGGCAGGGATACCGCGTCGAGAAGGGCATGCGGAAAGCCTGCAACGACGGCTCGCCGACGGTTCGCGACAGGCTCGTGATCGTTGCGCGCTGCGATGGCCTGCCGATCGTCTGGCCTGAAGGCACCCACGCCGCGCCAGGTTCCGCCGCCGTGGCGCGCGGCGCCAAGCTGCCGTGGAAGACGGCCGCCGGGATCATCGACTGGTCCCTCGTCACGCCCTCGATCTTCGACACCGCCGAGCAGATTTATGCCCAGCACAAGCTGCGCGCGAAGCGGCCGCTGGAGAAGGCGACGCTCGCCAGGATCGCCAAGGGCGTGAAACGCTACGTCCTCGACGCGGCGACACCCTTCATCGTCGGCGTCGGCGGCCGCATGGGCCAGAGCGCCGAGCGCCCGGTCACCGCGCCGTTCCAGACCGTCACGTCGAAGGCGGACTCCAGCATCGTCGCCCCGACGCTCGCGATCTTCCGCCACGACTCCGACGGCCAGAGCCTCGAAACGCCGATGCCGACCATCACGGCCAACTCGTTCCTGAAGCGGGCCGGCGGGGCGGCCCCCCTCGGGCTCATCGCCCCTGTCCTCTCCTACGCGCAGCAGGGCGGCCGCAGCCGGAGCCCGGAAGACCCCGTCAACACGATCACCGCGAGCGTGAAGGACCAGAACCAGATCATCGCGCCGCACCTCATGACCATGAGGAACAGCCAGAAGCCGCACACGGCGATGGACGAGCCGTCCCACACGGTCACCTCGCAAGGGGCGGGGCTCAGCATGGTCGCGCCCTTCCTCGTCCCTCGCTACGGCGAACGGCCGGGCCAGGAGCCCCGCACGATGGCGGCAGACCAGCCCATCGGGACGGTCGTGCCGACCGGCAATCAGGGCTCGCTCGCGGCCGTCTTCCTGACGCAGAACAACACCGGGATGGTCGGCCACGCGGTCGAAGATCCTCTCTCGACCATTGTCGGCCTCGGCTCGACGCAGTCGGTGGTGGAAGCGGCGCTCCTCACAAACTTCTACGGCTCGAACGTCGCCGGGAACGGTGACATCGACCAGCCCCTGTCGACGGTGACCGCGGAAGGCGGGCATCAGGGCAGGATCGGCGCAACCCTCGTCCCCTACTACGGGACGGAGCGTGACGGTCAGGCCATGGATGAGCCGGTCCGGGTGGTGACGTCGAAGGCCCGCTTCGCCCTCGCCGACGTCTCGGCCTCCATGCCGCCGATGACGGACGCGCAGCTTGACCGCGCCCGGCAGGTTGCCGCCTTCCTCCGCGGCTTCGGGTGCTGGGACGAGCGGGAATTCGTGACGGTGGGCGACTTCATCGTCGCCGACATCGGCCTGCGGATGCTCACGCCGCGCGAACTGGCACGGGCCCAGGGTTTCCCGGACAGCTACAAGCTCGACATCATGTTCCGGGGCAAGCCGCTCTCGCGCGGCGCGCAGACCCGCATGATCGGCAACTCGGTCTGCCCGCAGGTCGCCGAGGCCCTCGTCCGGGCGAACGTCACCAATGCGGCGAGCCTGAAGGCGGCCCCGACCTACAAGCCATGGGGAGACGTCCTGAAGCGACGACTGATCGCCGCTGAACAGGCTTCCCGGCCCGCGCCGAACCTCTTCGAGACCATGGCGGAGGCGGCCTGACATGCGCCGGCTTCCCACGGACCTTGTCTCCGCGCTCGATGAAACCGGCCTCCCTTGGTCGGTCGAGCGGGGCGCCAAGCACAGCAAGATCAGGCTGGGGGGCCGCCTCGTGGCGGTCGTCTCCCGCCGGATCAGGGACGGTGAGCCCTGCAGGGCCAGCGCCAACGTCATCTCGCAGGTCCGCCGCGCCGCGCGGGGGCAGGAAACCAGCCGGCGGGCAGCCGGCCAGAGCAGGAGCGCCTGACATGCCCGACATCGCCATGTGCCGCTCGCGCAGGTGCCCGATGCGCCCGAACTGCTACCGCCACCAGGACTCGGGCACCGCCCCAACCCCCGACCGGCAGCCGTTCCTGATCCTCTCCGATGACCCCCTTCTCGTCCCCGGCGAGGCCCCTTCGGAGGACGAGAACTGCCGGTTCTTCTGGCCTGCCGGACAGACCGAACTGTTCCACCCCGCCCTTACGGCGGCGTGATCCACCCCACCACCCAGCGAACCCTTGAAAGGGGAAGACCATGGTCGACACTCAGAGCGTCGCAGCCGATCAGCTGAAGTCCATCATCGAGCGCGTCGAGCGCCTCGAGGAGGAGAAGAAGGCGCTGCAGGAGGACATCAAGGAGGTCTATGGCGAGGCCAAGGCCAACGGCTTCGACACGAAGGTTCTCCGCAAGATCGTCGCCCTTCGGAAGCAGGACCGCGACGAGCGGATGGAGGAGGAGAGCATCCTCGACCTCTACCTGCAGGCGCTCGGCATGGCCTGACGGCCACCGCGCCACAGGGTCGGCTCCCTCTCGGAGCCGGCCCCCTTCCCTCCGCAGGAGCCGCCCGATGAGCTACGACAATATGGATCACGTCGATTGGATGGAGTGCAACATTGCGGCAGCCAAGCGCCGCAAGCCCACCGCCCTCCAAACGAGGAGGGCGAACGAAGCGCGCGGCTGGCTCGCCGCACCCGATGTCCTCAACCCGTTCCAGCGCCGGGCAATCACCCTGATCGGCGTCATCGGCAACGGCATCTACAACGCCCCGGTGGATTGGGAGACGGTCGTCTGGCGCAAGACCTACATGGTCCTCCAGTGGCGCAACCCGCTCGCGACCTTCGACTTCAACCAGCTGACCGTCGCAGTGATGATGGCGCACGACGCGGCCATCCGGCTCGCCGTCGCCCCGAAGATGCGATGCCTGGAGATCACCCTTCACCAGCGGGAGCCTCGCACCGAGACCTCCCGCATGAGCCAGGGCCACCCGACCCTCGCCGAGGCTGTCGCTGACCACCAGAGCCGGTTCCCGGCCGGTCACCCGATCCATTACCAGCCGGCTCCAGAGCCGGCACTCGCCCATCTGCAGGGCGCGGCGTGATGTGGAAACGGAACAACCCCGGCCGGACCACAAGCCACGAGCCGCGCTTCAGCGTGGTGCGCGCCCAATCCCTGCGCGCTCTCACCCTCGCCGTGGCGTTCTGCGCCGCTGGCCTGCTCGGGGCGCTGGTGATGGTCGCGGCCTCCCATTCCATTTCCCTTTTCGCCCGCGCCTGCGCGGCAGTTCTCTGAAGGAGGCAAGCATGTCCAGCACTGCCAGATCGTGGCTACCCTTCGACCTTCTGGACGAGAGCGTCCCCAGCCTGCGGGCGACACCGAGCGCATGGATCAGGGAGCGCGACCCCGAAGGCGGATGGATCATCGACGGCTTCGACGATGGAGAGGGCCAGCAGACCGTCCAGGTCGGCCAGCGCATCGGGTTCGGCTGGCACGAGAAGCGCGGCACCGCCATCGTCCAGGTGAGCGACGACCGCCTCGTCACGGTGCTCGGCATCAGGCCGGATGCGAACTGCTTCATCTCGGACGGCGACTACGAAACCGTCGTCAGCGGCTTTGACGAGTGCGTCCAGAACGAGATCGACAACGCCATGTCGTCGGACTTCCCCCTCGAATTCGAGGTCGAGGGCTATTTCTGGTCCGAGGCGATCCCGCACGTTCTGGAGGAAGCCGACGGCATCGCCCGCTTCGTGCCGGTCAATGCGGCGGACATCCCGCCGGAGCGCACCGCCACCCTCCCATTGCTCGCGTCGGCGGGCCTGTGATGGGCCTCCACCCCGACCTTCAGCGCGGGCTTAGAGCCCTCTCGATCATCCAGCCGTGGTCCTGGCTCATCGCCAACGGCCACAAGGACATCGAAAACCGCGACTGGCCGACGAGGTTCCGCGGCGAGGTGCTGATCCACGCCGGCCAGAAGCTCGACAAGGACGTCGCCGATGACCTCTGGCGCGGCGTCCATCCGGTCACCGGGGAGCCGGTCCAGATCCTCGACCCGATGGCGCCGCCATTCGACCGGGGCGGGATCGTCGGCATCTGCGAGATCGTCGATTGCGTGACCGAATCCACATCACCCTGGTTCGTCGGGGCGCGCGGTTTCGTGATCCGCAACGCCAGGCCCCTGCCCTTCACGCCCTGCAAGGGCGCGCTCGGCTTCTTCACCCCCACCTTTGCGATGGAGGCCGCCCATGGCTCCGCCTAGTTTCCAGAAGCGCGTCGGGCGCTGGATGAACCAATGCTTCGGCCGCGAGGTCCCCCGCGACCGCCGCGAGCGCGCCCATCGCTTCCTCGAGGAGGCGCTGGAGCTTGCTCAGGTCGCCGGCTGCACGGCTCACGAGGCCAGCCAGCTGATCGCCTACGTCTATTCCAGGCCGAAGGGCGAGAAGGAGCAGGAGGTCGGCGGCGTGATGGTGACGCTCGCGGCCCTCTGCACCGCCCTCAACGTCGATCAGAGCAAGAGCGCGGAGACCGAGCTCAACCGGGTCTGGACGAAGGTCGCGGCGATCCGGGAAAAGCACGCGAGCAAGCCGAAGCTCTCGCCGCTGCCGGGGGTCTCGCCGACGGCGGTCGGCACGCCATGACGATGACCCCCGTCCAGATCGAACTCGCCCGCCATGCTCTCGGCCTGCCGAACAAGACGATGCGGAGCTACCGGAACCGTTACTTCTGCGCGCCGGGCGGCATGATCGGCGTCGCGTGGGGCGAGATGGTTCAGGCCGGCTTCGCGGCTGTCGACACCAATTCGGGCGGGCAGAACGCCTGCTTCTCCCTCACCCCCGAAGGTGCGCGCCTCGCGCTCATCCCCTTTGAACGCCTTTGCCCGGAGGATTTCCCCGCGCAGGAAGACGAGGAGAGCGACCGTGGCTGAACGCACCGACATTTCCTGGGCTCGATACACGTTCTCCCCCTGGACGGGCTGCAGCCGCGTCTCGCCGGCCTGCGACGGCTGCTATGCCGCGCACCTCATGGACACCCGCATGGGGCGCGTCGCTTGGGGCGAGCCGGGCGCTGGCGAGGGCACCCGCTCCATCATGTCCGACGCCTACTGGAAGAAGCCCCTCGCCTGGAGCAGAGCGGCCGCCGGAAGCACCGAGCGGGCGTGGGTCTTCCCCTCGCTCTGCGACCCCTTCGACACGGCGGTTCCGGCCGAATGGCGTCATCGCTTCATCGCGCTGATGGATGCGACCCCCAACCTTCTCTGGCTGCTGCTGACCAAGCGCATCGGCAATGTCGTGAAGCTGACCGACCCGGCGCGGGGCGAGCGCCCTCTGCCGCCGAACGTCGCCATCGGGGCGACCTTCGCCAATCAGCACGAATGGTTGCGTGATGGATCGAAGCTCCAGGCGGCGGCGGGGCAGGTTGGCGCGCTCTTCTCGTTCGGGAGCTTCGAGCCGCTGCTCGGCATGATCGACTTTCAGGGCGGCTGGATGCCTGACTGGATCATCAGCGGCGGCGAGACGGACCAGGGCGACCACAAGGCGCGGCCCTCGCACCCGGACTGGTTCCGCAGTCTGCGGGATCAGGCAGCGGCCGCCGGCAAGGCGTTCCACCACAAGCAGAACGGCGAGTGGGTGTCGGTCAGCGAGGTCGGGGGGCCGGGCGAGCACTTCCGCTTTCCTGATGGGGCAACCGTTCGGCGGACCGGCCGGCGGTTGAGCGGCCGCACGATCGACTTCAAGGTCCACGACGCCTTCCCGACGCTCCCCGGCTGGGGCGCACTGCTCGGGGCCGCGCCGGGCGCAACCGGCAAGCTGAGCAGCGAAGCATTTGTCCGGGAGGCCCGCGATGGCTGGAACTGAAGCGATCCACGGCAGCATGGGCGGGCATCACTCGGCGGCGTCGGGCACGAACGAGTGGCTGACGCCGCCGGAGGTCATCGCGGCCCTCGGCGGGCCAGCGTCCTTCGATCTCGACCCCTGCGCGCCGGTCACCCGGCCATGGCCGACGGCATCGCGCCATCTCACCGTCGAGGACAACGGCCTGCTCCAGCGATGGGACGGCCGGGTCTGGCTGAACCCGCCCTATTCGACGGCGCTGATCGGCAAGTGGCTCGGCCGGATGGCGGCGCACGGATGCGGCGTCGCCCTGATCTTCGCCCGGACCGAGACGGAAGCCTTCACCCGCTTCGTCTGGCAGCAGTCGTCCGCGGTGCTGTTCCTGGAGGGCCGGCTGCATTTCCACTATGTCGACGGCCGGCGGGCGGCGGCCAACGCCGGGGCGCCCTCGGTGCTCTGCGCCTATGGCGTCGAGGATGCGGACGTTCTGGCCCAGTGTGGCATCAAAGGGCAGTTCGTGCCGCTGACGCTGCCGAGGCTCGTGGCGGCCGTTTTCGCCGCGACGTGGGCGGAGGTCGTCGGCGGCTGGATACGCGCTCAGCGAGGCCCTGTGCGGCTTGACGACCTGTATCGCCAGTTCTCGAAGCATCCGAAGGCGCGCGGCAACCGGAATGTCGAGGCGAAGATCAGGCAGACGCTCCAGCGGGGGCGGTTCCGCCGCGTCGCGCAGGGGATGTGGGAGGCAGCATGATCCGGCCCAACCAAATCCAGTTCCGGGTGGACCCGCGCCACATCCCCATGGAGAAGGCCGCGCGCCGGCTGTTCCTGACGCCCCGCATGTTCAAAGAGAAGCGGCAGGAGCTCGAACGCCGGGGCTTCCCCCGGCCGGATGCCACGACGGGAAACTATGACCTGAAGGCGATAGACGCCTGGATGGATCAGGAGAGCCAACTGCAATCGCCCGAGGCGGCCGCCCCCCTCACCCTCGGCGAACGCTATAGACAGGAGGTCGGGAAACGTAAGACGAAGGCGGCATGAGCACCGTCCCCCTGCCCCCGCACGTCAACCGCGTCGAAAAGGCGAACGGCAGGATCTTCCACTATTTCGCCAAGCATCGGCGCCGGCCGGACCGCTGGCCGCCTGTCCGCCTGCCCGACAACGCAACCGACCCCCTCTTCTGGACCCGCGCCAAACTCTGCGAGCGGCTCTATGCCAGGAAAGAGGGCGACAGGTGGGCCTGGAGCTTCATGGACGGCGGCGGCACGGCGCACGCTCTCCCCGACCCCAAGCAGGACGCGCCTGGCTTCTGGGCGGCCGTAGAGGCGGCTGAAGAGAGGGCCTCCGACCTCGCCCTCGGCCGCAAGACATTCCGCGCGCTGGTCGATGAGTATCGCAGCTTCGGCGGCGCGCAGCCGGAAGGTGACGAGCCGAAGCGGCGCGGCCGCCGGTCCAAGAAGCGGGCGCGGGGGTTCCTCGTCCTCGCCCCCTCGACCCAGGAGCAATATGGCCGGTATCTCGACCGCATCTCGTCGGTCTGGGGCGATGCCCGCGTTGCGGACCTCACGACGGTCGACGTGCAGGCAGCGATCGACGCGCACTCGGCCACACCCAGATCGGCGGACCTGTTTCGAGCGGTGCTCTCGGTCGTCCTGCAGTTCGGCATCCCGCGCGGCTATTGCCTGACCAACGTGGCGGAAGCCTCCGAGAAGATCGCGGACTCGGTCCCTTATGAGCCCTGGCCGGACTGGGCGATCAAGACCTTCTTCGCCTGCGCGCCGACGCATTTCCACCTCCCGGTGATCTCGGCCCTCTACACTGGCCAGAGGTCGGTGGACGTCATGAAGATGGTCCGGCCCGCCAAGGATGCGACCGAGATCGACGTCTTCGCGCAGAAGACCGGCGTGTATGTCCCCATCCTCATCCATGCCGACTATCGGGCGATGATCGCCGACCTCTGCCCGGCCGACGCGGCCGCGATGCACCTGAAAGGCGACGGCGAGCCCTGGACCCTCTCCAGCTTCAAGCGCGAATGGCAGCGGCTGTTCAATGGCACCTATCCAGGGCGGACCCCCGAGGAGAAGGAGAGGCGCGCGGAGCTACGGCGGATCAAGGAAGCCGGGCTGGTGTTCCACGGCCTGCGAAAGAACGCCGTCATTCTGCTGCGCGAGGCCGGGATCGAAACCGGGATGGTCTCCATCATCGTCGGCATGAGCGAGGCCATGGTGAACCACTATGCCGCCAAGGCGGACACCCGGCGAGCGGTCCGCGAGGCCCAGCTTGCCATCCACGCTGCCCGCGCCGGACTGGGCCGGCTCATCCGAGGCAACGACACCGATTGAGCACGCGCATGTGGATCGAGCGGACCCGCTCAGGAGCATCCAGCCGCGAATCCCCGGTGCCTCGGCGGGGGCCCAGAAACAGGCCGGGTGCCAACCATTTCCGAAATGTGCCAACCGATTGAGGTGCCAACCCCCGAAGGGGAGGCTTCAAGTCTTTGATCTTGCTGCTGGAAATGGTGAGCGGGGAGGGGATCGAACCCTCGACCACATGATTAAAAGTCACGTGCTCTACCGCTGAGCTACCCGCCCATCCGGCGGCGGGTTTGGCGGATTGGCACGGGGAAGTCAACGCCGGGCGACATCCGGCCGCGCCCCCTGCCCCGCAATAACGACAGTCAACAACGGCAAGGCCCGCCCCTTTCGGAACGGGCCCTGCGGCTTCGCAGTTACCAGCCGCGACGATAGGCACGGCGGCGCCAGTAGCGGCGGCGCTGGCGGCGGTTGCGCCAGTCACGGCGGTAGGCGCCGCGGCTCCGACGGCGCATCACGCGACCGCGCGGCGACTGCTCGGACTGCATTTCGACGGGCGCTGCCGGTGCGGGGGCAGCCTGGACCGGAGCGGCCTGAGCCACGCTAGCCACTCCACCTGTCGCCAGGGCGACGAGGCCCGCGATGGTCGCGAAGAACATTCGTCTGTTGGTCATCTGAGACTCCCTCATCGTTCCGTCGGCATGCTGCGAGAGCAGCAGCCCTTCCGCTTGTGGCGGTCAGACTGGAACGCATGGCGAGCGCGATTGTTCAGTTCTGCTACGGGGCAGCGATTGCCCCTCGGGGCGCAGGCGCCCAGGATGCTCGCCCGACAAGGACGAATCCCCTCATGATCCTGCGACGAATCGTCTTCTTTCTCGCGCTTTTGCTCGGTCTCATCGCCTCGCAGGTGCCGGAATTCGCCCAGCAGTACCGCCAGCGACTGGGCGGAGCCATCGACGAACTCAACCGGATAACGGGCGAGTTCGATGCGGACGCGGCACGGATGCAGATGGACCGTGCCTCCGGGCTCGACAGGCTGCTACGCAACACCGATGACTTCGTCCGGCAGCGCGGCGAGCAGATTCGTAGCGTTGCGGAACGCGCGGCCCGGCTCGAACGGCAGCTTCAATCCTACAGCGACGCCGGCCCATTCTGGCGGCTCGCCACGTTCGCCCGCAACCACGAGCCCGAGATCGTGCGCCGCGCCGCCGAGAATTTCGAGCCGGCCATCCCCGTGACCGCCGAGGGACTGGTCGCAACAGTCGCGGGATTCCTGATCGGGTGGCTCGGCGGCCGTGCTCTGATAGCCCCCGTCCAGCGTCGCCGCCGCCGGACCGCGATAACGCGGGCCTGAATTCAGTCAGGCGCCATCCGCCTGACGCCATCCCTGATGAACAGACGGAACGGGGTGGTACCTGACGCCGAACCGTCGGCGGAGCGCCAACGGCCGTTGGTGCAGAGGATGCCTCCCTGTTCGGAAACCGCGTCGAATTCGACGGTGTTGCGGTAGATCGTGCCGTCAGGCGTGGTCGCGGTGAAGGCGGTGCGGCACCGGCCGTCGGCGACGACCGGATCATAGCCGCCGATCATGATGCCGCCGCCGCCCGTGCTCGGGAACGGGTAGGTCAGGAGCGGCCAGCGGGCGTAGTCCTCCACCGCCCCGGCCGTCGATCCGCCGAGCGCGAGGCCCGCCATCAGCACGATCGTCGCAACCCGCATTGCCTTGCTCCCTGTCGTCAGCGCGAACTTCCACAAGGTCTACACGGCGACCGGCGCCGTTGGATGCACCGCTGAGACGCAGGGAATGAAGGCTTGCGCCGGAAGACGTCGCGCAGGAACAATGCTCGCCCAGAAGCGAGAGTGGTCGAGCCCGATGCAGCAATCCTGCCCCAAGCACATGAAGCATCTGATGGTGGCCCCGGGCACCAGGGTGAAGCTCGCGGATATCGACGCGCGGGAGGTCGACTTCCTCGGGGAGGAGGCGGCCGTGCGGGCGAGGCTCGCGGAGGATGTGATCGTCATCGACCGGCTGCAGGATAGGCTCTATGGCGAAGGCAAACGCGCGCTGCTCGTCGTGCTGCAGGGAACGGATACGGCGGGCAAGGACGGCACGATCCGCGGCGTCTTCAACACCACCGGCCCACTCGGCGTGTCCGTTACCGCCTTCAAGCGGCCCAGCGAGGAGGAACTCGCCCACGACTTCCTCTGGCGTGTGCACATGGCCGCGCCGCGGCGCGGCACAATCGGCATCTTCAACCGCTCGCACTACGAGGACGTGCTGGTCGGGCGAGTGCGCAATCTGGCGCCCAAGGCCGCCATCGAGCAGCGCTACGACCAGATCAACGATTTCGAGCGGATTCTCTCCGAGAACGGCACGGTCATCCTGAAGTTCATGCTGCACATCTCGAAAGAGGAGCAGGCGGAACGTCTCCAGGAGCGGCTCGACCAGAAGGACAAGAACTGGAAGTTCAACGCCGGCGATCTCGAGGACCGCAAGCTCTGGGACGAGTTCCAGAAGGCCTATGAGACCGCCCTCACCCGCTGCTCGACCGACCATGCGCCCTGGCACGTGGTGCCCGCAGACAGGAAGTGGGCGCGCAACGCCATCATCGCAGCTATCGTGCGTGACACGCTGGAGACGATGAACCCGCAATATCCGAAGGTGCCGTGGAAGGCGTCGGACTTCACAATCGAGTAGAGGGACCGGAGCGCAAGCAGGCTCAACCGGTCCAGGGGTCGATATCGCCCCTCACCCAGCCCTCCCTCACCTCGGCGACATAGTCGGCGTAGCGGCCCTCGGCGATCGCCGTGCGGGCGCCGGCCATCAGGTCCTGGTAATAGGCGAGGTTGATCCAGGTGATCAGCATGGAGCCGAGCATCTCCTCGGTGCGGACGAGGTGATGCAGGTAGGCGCGCGAATAATCGTGGGCCGCCGGGCAGGACGAGGCTTCGTCCAGCGGGCGCGGGTCCTCGGCGTGGCGGGCGTTGCGGAAGTTGATCCGGCCGAAGCGAGAGAAAGCCTGCCCGTGACGGCCGTTGCGGGTCGGCATGACGCAGTCGAACATGTCGACCCCGCGCGCTACGGCCGCCAGCAGATCGTCCGGCGTGCCGACGCCCATCAGATAGTGCGGCTTCTCGTCCGGAAGGTGCGGCATGACCTCCTCGATCATCGCCAGCATGACCTCCTGCGGCTCGCCGACGGCAAGGCCGCCGATGGAATAGCCGGGGAAGTCCATGGCCGCGAGAGCCTTCGCGCTGGCGATGCGCATGTCCGGCTGGTCGCCGCCCTGCACGATGCCGAAGAGCGCCCTGCCCGCCGGCTGCACCTCAAACGCGCGCTTCGACCGCTCGGCCCAGCGCAGCGACAGCTGCATGGCCCTGTCGATGGCGGCGCGCTCGTTCGGCAGCGCAACGCACTCGTCGAGTTGCATCTGGATGTCGGCGCCGAGCAGGCCCTGGATCTCCACCGAGCGCTCCGGCGTCAGTTCGAAGCGCGTGCCGTCCACATGGCTTGAAAAGGTCACGCCCTGCTCCGTGAGCTTGCGCAACTTGGCGAGCGACATGACCTGAAACCCGCCGGAATCGGTCAGTATCGGCCCGGACCAGCCGCCGAAGCGGTGCAGGCCGCCGAGTTTCGCAATGCGTTCGGCGCCGGGGCGCAGCATCAGGTGGTAGGTGTTGCCGAGGATCACGTCGGCGCCGAGCGCCTTCACCTGATCCATGTACATGGCCTTGACCGTCGCCTGCGTGCCGACCGGCATGAAGGCGGGCGTACGGATGGCGCCGCGCGGCGTCGAGACGATACCGTTGCGCGCCGCGCCGTCGCGGGCCTGGATCGCGAAGGAGAAGCCGGTCATCGCGCATCCTCGCGGAAGAGAAGCGAACCGTCGCCATAGGAGTAGAAACGGTATCCGGTGGCGATGGCCTGCTCATAGGCCGCCCGCATGGTCTCGAGCCCTGCAAAGGCCGAGACCAGCATGAACAGGGTCGAGCGCGGCAGGTGGAAATTGGTCATCAGGATATCGACGGCCCGGAACCGGTAGCCCGGTGTGATGAAGATGGATGTTTCTGCGGCGAAGGGCCGGATCGTGCCATTCTCGGTCGCGGAACTTTCCAGAAGCCGCAGCGAGGTGGTCCCCACCGCGACGATGCGCCCACCGGACGCGCGCACCGCATTAAGGGCTGCGGCCGTCTCGGCCGCCACCCATCCGTATTCAGGATGCATCCGGTGGTCCGCCGTGTCGTCGCTCTTCACGGGCAGGAAGGTACCGGCCCCGACGTGGAGCGTCACGAAATGCAGGCCCACGCCCCGCGCGCGCAGCCGATCCAGTAGCTCCGGGGTGAAATGCAGGCCGGCTGTGGGTGCGGCCACCGAGCCCTCGTCCCGCGCATAGACCGTCTGGTAGTCGGCGCGATCCTGCGCGTCCTCCGGCCGCTTCGAGGCGATATAGGGCGGCAGCGGGATATGGCCAACGCGGGCGATGGCCTCGTCGAGATAGGCTCCGGCGAACTCGAACTCCAGCACGACTCCGTCGTCGTCCTTGGACACGACGGTGGCATGCAAGGCCGACAGGAGGCAGGCCTCGGGCGTCTCGCCGAAGCGGACGAGGTCGCCGGGCTGCAGCTTCTTCGCGCCCCTGACGAAGGCGAGCCAGCGGTTGTCGCCGAGCCGCCGGTGCAGGGTCGCGGAAACCGAGGCCACCTGCCCCGCCCGCTCGCGGATACCCTCAAGCTGCGCCGGGATGACGCGCGTGTCGTTGAAGACGAGGGCATCGCCCGGCTGCAGAAGCTCTGGCAGGTCGCGCACGACGCGATC
This sequence comes from Phreatobacter aquiterrae, assembly GCF_053471285.1. Lineage (NCBI taxonomy): Bacteria > Pseudomonadati > Pseudomonadota > Alphaproteobacteria > Hyphomicrobiales > Phreatobacteraceae > Phreatobacter > Phreatobacter aquiterrae. The sequence continues at coordinate 144,199 of NZ_JBJPHW010000010.1, forward strand.
CTCGATTCCCTCGCCCGGCCGCACCACCATGAGGCGTGCGGCATCGCGCGGGCTCGCGGGCCTCAGCGCGATCCGGTCGGGCGGCAGGTCGAAATCGAAGAGGTCGACGCGCATGGTTTGGGGCGATCGGGCTTCCAGCAAAAAGAAACGGCGCCCGGATCGCTCCGGGCGCCGCGCTCCCTATCACAGGGGATCAGAGCTTGGCGATGACGTCGCCATAGGTCGCCAGGTCGTCGGCGGCGATCTTGGCCACGACGATCTTGTCGGGATCCCGCACGGGCTCGCCGCGCTTGATCCCGTCGACGTTGTCCATGCCTTCGACGACCTTGCCCCAGACCGTGTATTGCTTGTCGAGGAAGCGGGCGTCATCGAAGCAGATGAAGAACTGCGAATTGGCGGAATTGGGGTTCTGGGCGCGGGCCATGGACGTCGTCCCGCGCACATGCGGCTCGGCGTTGAACTCGGCCTTGAGGTCCGGGTACTTCGAGCCGCCGGTGCCGGTGCCGTGCGGGCAGCCGGTCTGGGCCATGAAGCCGTCGATGACACGGTGGAAGACGATTCCGTCATAGAAGCCCTCGCGGACGAGCTTCTTGATGTGGTCGACATGGCCGGGCGCCAGGTCCGGGCGCATGGCGATGACGACACGACCCTTGGTCGTTTCCAGGATCAGGGTGTTTTCTGCGTCGAGGGCCATGGTGGCCTCCTTGGTGGTTGTCGTTGGATATCGGCGTCAGCGGATGTCGGCGGCGACGCGGACGCGGACCATGCGGTCCGGCTGCGCGACGGTGCCGTTGGCGGCCGGATTGCCGCGCTTGATCTTGTCGACCGCCTCCATGCCGGAGACGACGTTGCCGAAAACCGTATACTGGCCGTTCAGGAACGAGCCCTCGGCGAACATGATGAAGAACTGGGAGTTGGCCGAGTTCGGGCTCTGCGAGCGGGCCATGCCGAGCGTGCCGCGCACGAAGGGCTCGCGCGAGAACTCGGCCGGCAGGTTCGGCATCGGCGAGCCACCCATGCCGGTTCCTTGCGGATCGCCGGTCTGGGCCATGAAGCCCTCGATGACGCGGTGAAAGACGATGCCGTTGTAGAAGCCCTGACGGGCCAGGATCTTGATGCGCTCGACATGCTTGGGGGCAAGGTCCGGCCGCAGGCGGATGATGACCGGCCCGTCCTTCAGCTCGATGACGAGCGTGTTTTCGGGATCGGCGCCCGCCGGCAGGCGGATCGCCTGGGCGGCGGCGGGGCCGGCGGCGGCAAGAGCCAGCGAGCTGGCGAGGAAGGTGCGGCGCTGCAAAGGGGATTCTCCGGTTAGAACGGGACCGCGCGGGATCAGGCGCGGCGCTTGACCTTGGCGCCGAGCGCCTCGGCCACGGCGGGGGGCACGAAGGAGGTCACGTCGCCTCCCATCATGGCGATCTGGCGGACGAGCGTGGCGGTGATGGGGCGAACCGTGGGCGAGGCCGGCAGAAAGATCGTCTGCACGCCCGGCGCCATGACAGCATTCATGCCGGCCATCTGCATCTCGTAGTCGAGGTCGGTGCCGTCGCGCAGGCCGCGGATGAACAGGCTCGCACCGACGCGCTGGGCCGCCCAGACCGCAAGGTCGTCGAAGGTGACGGTCCGGAACAGGCAGTCCTCCTCGGCGGCGATAGGCGCGCACACGGCGTCGAGGAGGGCGAGACGTTCTTCGGCGCTGAACATCGGCGCCTTTCCGGGATGGACGCCGACCCCGACCACCAGTTCGTCGGCGAGGCGGCAGGCATGGCGGATGACGTCGAGATGGCCGTTGGTGACCGGATCGAACGAACCCGTGTAGAGCGCGATGCGTTTCGTCATGGGGCTCCGCCGCGACAGGACCGGCGAGGCTTACCGAAGCGGCAGGGTCGGCGCAAGAGATGCCGCGCCCGGCACACGCGGTCGGCATGGTCAGCATGTCGCAGACCGATTGCCTCGGCCGCAGCGACACGTGAAGAATGAACCTCAATGTTCAGGGGCCGACGCCCCGGGGGAGACCGCCATGGCCGAGACGACCGAAACCCGCATCACCGAGTGGCTGGCCGCGCACAAGGACGCGATGGTCGAGCTGCTGCGCGAGGTGGTCGACATCGATTCCGGGTCCTATGACAAGGCCGGGGTGGACGCGGTCGGCGCGCGCTTCGAGCGCTTCTTCGAGGAGCACGGCATTTCCGCCTGGCGCGAACATCACGAGGTGTACGGCGACGCCATCCACGCACTGGTGACGGAACCTGGATCAAACGAGAAGCCCATTCTGCTAATGGGTCATAGGGATACGGTGTTTCCCAAAGGCGAAATCTCAAGACGCCCCTTCAGCATCGAGGGCGACCGGGCCTACGGACCGGGAGTCGCGGACATGAAGGGTGGTCTCGTGATGAACGTCTTCGTCGCCGCCGCCTTCAAGGCGCTGGGTGGCGCGCCGTGCCCCATCAGGGTCCTCATCACGTCCGATGAGGAAATCGCGTCACCCTCGTCGCGCCCCATCATCGAGCGCGAAGGCCGGGCGTCGCGGGCCGTCTATAATTCGGAGCCAGGACGGCCCACAGGCAATGTCACCACAGGGCGCAAGGGCGGTGTCTTCATGCGCTTCGACGTCTATGGGAAAGCGGCTCACTCCGGAGGTAATTTCACAAGCGGCATCAGTGCTATCGGCGAGCTTGCTCACAAGATTGTTCAGATCCATGCGCTCACCGATCTCGACAAGGGGATCACGCTGAATGTCGGCCTCGTCTCGGGCGGGCAGTCGGTCAACACGACCGCTCCGCACGCGGAGGGGCAGATCGACCTGCGCTACATCGACCCCGCCGACCGCGCCCGGACCCTCGATGCCATTCGCCGCATCATCGATACGCCGACCGTCGCGGGCACCACCGCGAAGCTGGAGATCAAGGGCGAGTTCCTGCCCGTGGTGCAGACGCCGGAGGCGAAGGCGATCTTCACGGCCTATCAGTCCGCGGCGCGTGACGCGGGGCTGCCCAATCTCGATGGCGAGTTCTCGGGCGGCTGCGCCGATTCCGGCTTTACCGCGAGTGTCGGTACGCCGACCATCTGCGGTGTGGGCCCGGTCGGCGGCAATGCCCATACGGTGGAGGAGTATCTGGAGATCGACAGCATCGTGCCGCGTGCCCAGGCTCTGGCCCTGGCGATCCTGAGAACGAAGGTCGACTGACGGTTCCGAGTCCCGACCGCCGGACGGGGCCGCGCCGTCGGCCATGCGCACCGCCTCTCCCGCCGTCCGACGTTCTGGTCTAGAAGCACGCACGAACCCGATCACAGGAGATCACCATGGGCGCACTCGACGGCAAGGTTGCCATCGTCACGGGGGCCGCGCGCGGCATCGGCAAGGCGATCGCCCAGCGCTTCGTCGCCGAGGGGGCGAGTGTGGTTCTGTCCGACATCGCCGCCGAGGCGGGCAAGGCGACGGCCGACGAGCTCGGAAAGTCGGGCAAGACCGCCTTCATCGCGGCAGACGTCGGTGATGCGGCATCCGTGGCGAACCTCGTCGAGGGCGCCCGCAAGGCCTTCACCGGCGACGTCGACATCCTCATCAACAATGCCGGCATCGTTCATACGTCCGAGTTCCTCGATCTTGCCGAAGCCGACTTCGACAAGGTGCTGCGCGTCAACCTGAAGGGCTCCTTCCTGGTCGGCCAGGCGGTCGCCCGCCTCATGGTGGAGCAGGTGAAGGCCGGCAAGGCGCCCGGTGCCATCGTCAACATGAGCTCGGTCAACGCCCGGCTCGCCATCGTCAACCAGATCCCCTACTGCGTCTCGAAAGGTGGCGTCAGCCAGCTCACCAATGTCATGGCGTTGGGGCTGTCCGAATACGGCATCCGCGTCAACGCCATCGGTCCCGGCTCGATCGCCACCGAGATGCTGGCGAGCGTGAACACCGACAAGGCCGCCCGTCACCGGCTGTTCTCGCGCACGCCGCTGCGCCGCCTCGGTGAACCCGACGAGATCGCCCGCGTCGCCGTCTTCCTCGCCTCCGACGCGTCGAGCTATATCACCGGCCAGACCATCTATGTCGATGGCGGCCGCCTCGGCCTCAACTACACGGTGCCGGTGCAGGATTGAGCGGCGACCTCCCTGCCGCGCTGAGGTCCGGGCTGGAGGCGCTCGCCGCCACCTTTTCCGGCCGGGATCTCGCGGCCGCGAGCGCGCGGCTGTCCGCAGACTACCGCTCCGGCCGCGGCACCCGCCTGCCCGCCCCCATCGATGTCGCGGCCTATGCCATCGCGCGCATGCCCGCGACCTACGCCGCCTGCGTCCACGCCCTGTCGGAGGCGTCGGACCGCGCCGCCTTCGTTCCACGCACGCTGCTCGACATCGGTTCCGGTCCCGGCACGGCAGCCTGGGCCGCTGTCGAGGCCTATCCGTCGCTGGAGGCCGTCCGGCTTCTCGACAGCCATCCCGGCATGGTCGCGACCGGAAGGGGCCTGGCGGCCCATGCGACCGGCGTCCTGTCGACCGCGGAGTGGATTGGGGCCGATCTCAGGAGCCTTCCTGCCGATCTGAAGGCCGATCTCGTGGTCGCCAGCTATGCGCTGAACGAATTGAGCGCCGCGGAAGCATCGCGTCAGGCCGCAGAGCTCTACGACCGTTGCGGCGGCCTCCTGGTGCTGGTCGAACCGGGATCGAAGGCCGGTTCCGCCGTCGTGAGGGCAGCCCGCACAGCGCTCATTTCGGCGGGCGGGCGCATCGTCGCCCCCTGCCCGGCCGATGGCCCCTGCCCCATGGCCGATCCGGACTGGTGCCATTTCGCCGCACGCCTGCCGCGCCTGAAGGCGCACAAAGCCGCGAAATCGGCCGACGTGCCCTTCGAGGACGAGCCATTCTCCTATCTGGTCGTCGCGCGTCCCGGCATCAGCATCCGTCCGGCGGCAGCCCGCATCCTCAGACCGCCCCGGGCCGCGAAACCCGGCACCAGCTTTGCCCTGTGCACGCTGGCGGGCCTTAAGACGCGCTTCATTGCGACCCGCGACCGCGAAGCCCATCGCCTGACACGCCGTCTGGGCTGGGGAGATGCCATGCCGCCCGCCAACGGAGAAGCCTCGTGATCCGCATCCTGCTGATGGCCACCGTGGCGTTCGCGCCGCTTCCTGCGTTGTCTCAGACCGAGACCCTGTCGTTCTCGCAGAGGGTCTCGATATACCGTGCCTGCAAGCCCGACATCGACCGCCGCTGCCCGGACGCAGGCCGCGATTCCACCCGGGTATCGACTTGCCTGCGCACCCATCAGGCGCAGCTCTCGCAGGACTGTGTGGCGGCAGTGCGCCAGACGGGAGCACGGTGACTGAAGGCTAGCACCGCAGCCCTGCGCCGGTCCCGATTGACCGTCGCCGCCGGGGGGCGCGATAGCAGGGCATCGGGAGATGCTGATGTTGGTCATGCCGTGGCTCTGGGCCGTGTTCACCGTAGTCGCGGCCGCTGCCCAGACGGCGCGCAACGCCATGCAGCGCAGCCTGACGGAGCGCCTCGGCACCATCGGCGCGACCCATGTGCGCTTTCTCTACGGCTTTCCCTTCGCGCTGGTCTTCCTCGGCCTCGTGCACCTCGCCGTCCCGGCGAAGGCGCCGACCGTCCATGGGGCGTTCCTCGCCTGGACGACCTTTGGGGCATTGTCGCAGATCGGCGCGACGGCGCTGATGCTCGCCGCCATGCGCGAGCGCTCTTTCGTCGTAACGACGGCCTACACGAAGACCGAGCCCGTCCTTGTGGCGCTGTTCGGCGTGGTCCTTCTCGGCGACCACCTGACGACCTGGGCCTGGGCGGCGATCCTCATCGCCACGTCCGGCATCGTGCTGATGTCGTGGAAGCCGGGAACCGAGCAGTCGCTGCGCCCGGCAGCCCTCGGGATCGTGTCGGCGGCCCTGTTCGGCATGGCGGCCGTCGGATTTCGCGGCGGTATCCGAACCCTCGACACATCCAGTTTCGTACTCGCCGCCACCACCACCCTTGCCTGGAGCCTCGCCATCCAGACGGCTGTCCTGACGGCCTATCTGGCGGTTGCCGACCGGGCCGGCCTGATGGCCATCTTCCGGGCGTGGCGGCCTTCGGTCGTCGCCGGGTTTCTCGGCGCCTTCGCCTCGCAGTTCTGGTTTCTCGCTTTCGCGCTGGAGACGGTGGCGAAGGTGCGGACCCTGGCACTGGTCGAGGTGCTCTTCGCCGGGATCGTCTCCGGCGCCATCATCAAGCAGGCGACAAGCCCGCGCGAGGGCCTCGCCATCGCGTTGATCGTCATTGGTGTCGCGGTCCTGCTCAGCTTCGGCTGAGTGGCGAAAGCCGTGTCAGATGGCCCATCTTGCGGCCGTCGCGCTGGTCGCGCTTGCCGTAGAGGTGCAGGACCGCCCCCTCCTCCGCCGCAATCCGGCGCCAGTCCTCGACATCGGCGCCGATGAGATTGTGCATCACGGCGTCGGAGTGCCGCAGTGTCGAGCCGAGCGGAAGGCCGGCGACGGCGCGCATATGGTTTTCGAATTGTGAGCAGTGACAGGCCGCCTCGGTCCAGTGGCCCGAATTGTGGACGCGCGGCGCCATCTCGTTGAGGAGCAGGCGATGGTCGCGCGTCACGAAGAGCTCGACGGCGAGGACGCCGACATAGCCCAGCTTCTCTGCGAGAACCGTGCCGGTGAGAGCCGCCTTCGCCGAAAGCGACACGTCGATGTCGGCCGGCACGGTCGAGGTGCGCAGGATGCCGCCGCGGTGGACGTTCTCCACCGGGTCGTAGTGGCGGATCTCGCCATCCTGTCCGCGCACCACCAGAACCGAGATCTCGCGCTCGAAGGGAACGAAGGCCTCGAGGATGGCCGGCTGGTTGCCGATCGTCGCCAGCGCGCGGACGGGATCGTCTCCCTGCCGCATGACGACCTGGCCTTTGCCATCATAGCCGAAACGGCGCGTCTTCAGCACCGCCGGCAGACCGATCTCGGCCATCGCCCGGACGAGATCATCGACGCTGTCGATGGCGGCGAATGCGGGAACGTCGATGCCGCAATCCCGGGCAAAGGTCTTCTCGATGACGCGATCCTGCGAGACGATCAGGGCATGCGGCCCGGGCCGCACTGTCAGGCGGCTGGCGAGGAAATCGGCCGCCCGGCCGGGAACATTCTCGAACTCATAGGTAACGATGTCGACGTCCTCGGCGAAGCGCGCCAGAGCCACCTCGTCCGAATAGTCGGCCTCGGTGATCCGCCGCACCACATCGAAGGCGGGGCTCTCGGGTTCGGGGGCATAGACATGGCAGCGCAGGCCGAGACGTGCTCCGGCCAGCGCCAGCATGCGGCCGAGCTGGCCGCCGCCCAGGATCCCGACGATCTGGTCCGGGCCGACCGAACGGTCAGAGGTCGTCACGGGGACGCTCCGCGATGGCGGCGGTCTGGCGCGCACGATAGGCGTCGAGGCGATCGGCGAGTGCCGGATCGTTCAGGGCCAGAACGGCGGCGGCGAGCAGGGCCGCGTTAATTGCCCCCGGCTTGCCGATGGCGAGGGTGCCGACCGGAATGCCTCCCGGCATCTGCACGATGGAATGCAGGCTGTCGACGCCGGAGAGCGCCTTGCTCTCGACCGGGACGCCGAAGACCGGCAGCGGCGTCAGGGCCGCCGCCATGCCCGGCAGGTGGGCCGCGCCGCCGGCCCCGGCGATGATGATCCTGAACCCCTTGTCCCGCGCCGATTTCGCGAACGCGAAGAGGCGATCCGGCGTGCGATGGGCGGAGACGATGAGCGCCTCATGCGCGATGCCGAGGGCATCCAGCGTCTCGGCCGTATGCCGCATGGTCGCCCAGTCCGACTGGGACCCCATGATGATGGCGACGGGCTTTTCCCCGTTCGCGGCCGCCTGCGGCATCGATGCCTCCCCCACCCGTCGAGGGACCGACGGCATCCAGAAAGAAGCGGCGGAGAATAGGCAGGCGACGACGCCGGAGCAAGACGGTCGAGGCTGCGACCTTTGGGTCAGGCATTGACCCGCGGAAATACGGTCTCAGGCACTGATGTCCGGCGTCAGGACGTCTTCCAGGTAGCTGATCCGGTCGCGCAGTACGAGCTTGCGCTTCTTCAGGCGCTGGATCTGCAGCCTGTCGGAGACTGCCACGCGTTCCAGTGCGTCGATGGCCGCATCGAGATCGCGGTGCTCCTGCCTCAGCCGCTCAAGCTCCTGCAGGGCCTCGTCTTCTTCCGTTTCCGTCAACGCCATCGTCCAGTCGCATGCCAGAGCCGCCGCGCCGCAGCCAACAGGGTCAGTATGCAGCCCATCGATCCCGCCCGGCAAGGCAGCCAAAGGCCGCAGGAGGCCGGCCCGGACAATTCGCCGTAACATTCCGTGACTTTACTTTGCCGCATACGGGTTCAGACTGATCACCAGTCCGATGCGTTTCGGACCTCGTCCGGGGCCGTCGGCACATTCTCTTGCAAGGAGGATATGGATGAGCCTGCAGTCGCATCTCTCGGAACTCGAACGGCGCCACGAGGCGCTTGAGCGTGAACTGGCTTCGGCCGTTGCGTGCCCGTCCTCCCAGGACGAGGAAATCGCTGCGCTGAAGCGGCGAAAGCTCCAGTTGAAGGACCAGATCACGCGCCTCAGGACAGGCAGCGTCAGCGTGCACTGAACTCATCCGTCCGCGCGACCGAATCGCGCTCATATCAGAAAACGCCGCTGCCGGCCTTGTCCCCATGGCCGGCAGTCGCGTTTCTGCGGAAGCGTCAGATCGAAGTCACGGCCACATGCGCCGGAACACGCCATCCTTGATGATGACGAGATGCATCAGCGCGGCGCCGACATGGGCGAAGACCAGCAGCGTCATTAGCACGGCCCCGCCGAAGTGGACCCGGTACACGGCGGCGCAGGTGCTCTCCTGCGCCGTGAACGGCAGCGTCACCGGAATGGTCCAGAACAGGCGCACGGGCCCATAGCACATGGATGTTGCGAGCCATCCCGCCAGCGGCACGAAAAAGATCAAGACGTAAAGCAGATGATGCGTCGCGCCCGAGGCAATCCGCTGGAAACGCGTCAGGGTGGGAACCGGCGCCGGGGTGCCCTGCGTCACCTTCAGCGCGACCCGGGCGACCGCCAGAATCAGGACGATGAGCCCGAAGGACTTATGCAGTTCATACAGGGTGTTCTTCAGCGCCGGATTGGCGCCGGGATTGGGCGGATAGGGAATATTGGACATATAGATGCCGACGGGCACCAGACCGATGATGAGGGCGGCTGTGGCCCAATGGACGAAGCGGTGAGGCGTCGAATAGACATCGGTCTGCGACATGGCTGGCATTCCTCTTCGGCTTCAGTCCGGGATGATGATCAGCCTGACCCGCCGATGCAAGAGAGCGGAAGCCCCGGATGCGGGTTTCCGGCCATGCCGCGCGGCGTGCCGACGTCTTGCTGCCATGATCGATCGCGACACTTTTTTAGCCTGACTTGATCCAAATGGGGCGCAGACGACATACATAGGGGTATTGCCGCCGGCCGGACCACCAATCCGGCAACCGTGCGCGGCGCGAAGGACCGTTTTTTGACGATGGATACTTCCGGAATCCTCGGTGACGAGGTCGATATCGTCCGGGCGCAGGTCGAAAGGGCCATCGCGGAATTCCGTGCCGCCCGCCCGGTGCTCATCACCAGCGCTGGCCGCGCTGTCCTCGCCTTCGGTGTCGACGGCATGGATGCCACGGCGGCGGAGGCGGCCGCGCGTTTTGCGTCCACCATGCCGCATCTTCTTCTGCCCGCAGCGCGTTTGCGCCGTCTGGGGCTGGATCGCTCCGCTCCGGCCCGCATCGCCCTGCCGCAGGTCGATCCCGCACGCATCGAGATGTTGGCGCTCATGATTGGCGCCCATGTCGATGCGCCCGTCTTTCCCGTCGACGAACTCGACGAGGCTGCTCTCGAGCTCGCCCGTCTCGCACTGGTGGTTCCCGCCGTGGTGATGATCCCGCTGCCGGCAACCTTTGGCACGAATACGCACATCCTGACGGTCGATGCGGAGGCCTTGTTCGCCTTCCGCCGGTTGCAGGCGCGCAATATCCGCATCGTCGGCCGCGCGCCGGTGCCGCTCGAAGGGGCTCCGGAGACGGAGTTCGTGGTGTTCCGCGGCGGCGAGGGCTTGCGCGACCAGGTGGCGATCGTCATCGGCAAGCCGGACCTGACCCGGCCCGTCCCGGTTCGCCTGCATTCCGCCTGCCTGACCGGCGATCTCTTCGGCTCGCTCAAGTGCGACTGCGGCGACCAACTCCGCGACACGGTGGAATGGATGGCTGCGAATGGCGGCGGCGTGCTGCTCTATCTCGACCAGGAAGGGCGCGGCAACGGCATCGCCAACAAGATGCGCGCCTACCGCCTCCAGTCCATGGGCTGGGACACCTATGATGCCGACGAGGTTCTCGGCTTCGATCTCGACCAGCGCCGTTTCGATTTCGCCGCGACGATGCTGAAGCAACTCGGGGTGACCTCGATCGACGTGATGACCAACAATCCCGCCAAGATCGCCGCCATGGCCGAGGCAGGGATCGATGTGCGCTCGGAACGGCGGGTCATCGGGCGGGCGACGGACGAGAACGTCCGCTACCTGACGTCGAAGCGCGACCGTGCCGGCCATGCCATCGACGCTGATGCGCTTCTCGCCAGCCTGACCGCCGGCAAGTGACCGGCCGGACAGTGACCTGCCGGCGGCCAGTGGCGGAGACCGCGCGGCTCGGCTAAGACGCTGGGTGTCCCGGCCGGCTGATCCCATGCACCCCATCGCCCCAGCGCCCTTCCGCCTCGCCCTGGTGCTTGTGCTGTTCGCTCTGGGCTGGCTTGTGCTGGCCGGCCCCTGGCTCACCGGTTCCGTCACCATCCCTTGGGACGCGAAGGCGCACTGGTATCCGCATCTGGTCTTCGCGGCGCGCGCGATCCACGGCGGGGTCTCTCCAGCCTGGTCACCGAACATCTTTGCCGGCTCACCTGAAATCGCCGATCCGCAGTCCGTGCTGTTCTCGGCGCCGCTCCTGGCGCTCGCTGCCCTCGACCCGCGGCCCTCGCTTGTGGCCATGGACCGCGCCGTCTTCGCCATGCTGCTGGCCGGCGGCATCGCGGTCATCCTGATCTTCCGTGATCGCGGCTGGCACTGGGGCGGCGCCCTGGTTGCCGCCCTCGCCTTCGCCTTCGGAGCCGCCGCCAGCTGGCGCATCCAGCATCTGAGTCAGGTCTTCTCCCTGTGCTGGTGGCCCATTGCATGGTGGCTGCTGTCGCGCGCCCTCGACCGCGGATCCGTCGGTTACGGCGTTGCGGCAGGCCTCGCCGCGGCCCTGATGGTGCTGGGGCGCGATCAGGTCGCCATGCTTCTCGCCTATCTGCTGGCGGGCGCGGTGGTGCATCACTGGGTTTCTGCGGAGAGGATCGGCGCTTCCATCCGCGGCAGCATCGCGCCGCTGGCGGCGGCCGCCGTGACGGGCGCGCTGGTCGTCACAGTGCCGGTCCTCATGTCGGCTCTCTGGGGGGCGGAATCCAATCGGATCGTCATCGACGAGGACGGTGCCGGCCGGGGCTCCCTTCATCCGGCCCATCTCCTCACATGGTTGGTCGGCAACCTCTACGGGGCCGCCGGGCCGCTCGTGGAGCATTGGGGCCCGCCGAGCCCGACCTGGGGCGAGACCGGGCTCTTCCTCGCCCGCAACATGGGCAACCTCTACGCTGGTGCCCTGCCCCTGTTTCTGGTTCTCGCGACGCTGCGGACCGGCGCTGCTTTCGACCGCGACATCCGCTTCGTGACGATCGCCCTGGCGCTGATGCTGCTTTATGCCCTCGGCTGGTACACGCCCGCCTTCCGGCTGTTCTGGCATCTGCCGGGCGTCGAGCTCTTCCGCCGTCCGGCCGATGCCGCCTTCGTCATCGGCGGTCTTTTCGCCTTCCTTGCGGGCTACGGCGCCCACCGGATTCTGACCGGCCGACTTGCCACGAGTTGGCGCGTCGAAGGTGCGATCGTTGCCGCAGTCATGCTTGTTGCCGTCGGCCTGATCATTGGCAAGCAAGCGCCGCAGGCGGCGTGGGTGTCGCTCGCCATCGGCGCCGCGTCGCTGGCGATCTCCCTCGCTGTCCTCGCGGCTCGCCCGCGTCTCGCAGCCACGACCATGGCGCTCGTCATGGCGGTCATCCTCACGGCCGACCTCAGGCTCACCAACGGCCCGAGCGAATCCACCGCCCTTCTGCCATCGGCCTACGCCGTGCTGGAACCCCAGACACGGGATCCAGCCATCGCACTCATCCGTTCCCTGACGGTCCGCGACGAGACCCGACGCGACCGGGTGGAGCTGATCGGCCTCGGCTACGAGTGGCAGAACGCCGCCATGTCCCACGACTTCGAGGACGTGCTCGGTTTCAATCCCGTGCGCTCCGCCGCCTATGCCAATCTGGTCGGCGCCGAGGACATTGCGGCCCTGCCGAACCAGCGCCGCTTTCCGCCGGCCTTCCCGTCCTACCAGTCCGTACTCGCCGATATTCTGGGCCTGCGCTACGTCGTGACGCGCGGGCGCGTCGAGGATGTCGACCGGAGGCTACCGTCGGGTGCGATGGCGATGGTGGCACAGGAGGGCGAGGTGCGCATCTACGAGAACCCCCGCGCCCTGCCCCGCGTCTGGATCGCCCGGTCGGCGGCGCCGACACCGCCCGACCTCGCCGTCGCCGGCTTTCCCTCCGACCTTGATCCGCGAGACACCGTCCTCATCGAGGGGATTGTTCGAAGGGCTGGCTCCGCCGGAGGGAGCGCGCGGCTCCTGTCCTATGGCAACAGCACGGTGACGGTATCGACCACCACCAGCGAAGGCGGCCATCTCGTCCTGGCGGACGCCTGGCACCCATGGTGGCGCGCCACGATCGACGGGCGCGCGGTGCCGATCCGCCGGGCCTACGGTCTCGTCCGGGCGGTCGAGGTGCCACCGGGCGCCGCGACGGTGCGCTTCACCTTCTCGCCCCTGCGCGGGCTGGTCGATCAGGTGACCCGACGCGGCTCTAGCCGGCCTTGAACGGCCGGATGGCGATGCCGGCCGCCTTCAGCGTCTCGCGCACCGTCTTCGCCATGGCCACCGCCGCCGGGTTGTCGCCGTGGACGCAGATCGTGTCGATCTTCACCTTCAGCTTCTTGCCCGTGACGGTGACGACCTCCTGATCCTCGACCATGCGCAACACGCGCGTGGCGGCCAGGGCCGCATCGTGAATGACGGCGCCTTCCACCTTGCGGCTCGTCAGGTTCCCCGAGTCGTCATAGGTGCGGTCGGCGAAAACCTCGCGCGCCATGGGCAGGCCGAGCTTCTCGGCCGCCCTTTCGGTAGCGAGGCCCGGCATGACGACATAGACCAGCAAGGGATCGACCGCCTTGATGGCGCGCCCGACGGCCATCGCCATGTCGTCGTCGTCGTTGGACATGTTGCCCATGGCGCCGTGGGTTTTCACATGCGTGACCTTGTGACCGGCCATGACGGCGAGCGCCTGCATGGCTCCGACCTGATAGGCGATCTGCCTCTCGAGGTCCGACATGCTGTCGCCGCGGATGACGCGCCGCCCGAAGCCCCAGAGGTCACCGAAGCCGGGATGGGCGCCAATCGAGACGCCCTTGGCCTTCGCGGTCGCGGCCGTCCTGTGCATGATAATCGGATCGCCGGCATGCCAGCCACAGGCGATGTTGGCGGATGAGACGATGGACAGCATCGCCTCGTCGTCGCCCATCTTCCAGGGTCCGAACCCCTCGCCCATGTCGGAATTGAGATCGACGCTCGTCATGGAGGCCTCCTTCAGGGAGTGTCGGTGAGGGAATCCGCCGGCGCGTGGGCATCGACCCAGCCGTCGACCAGATTGACGGACAGCAGATGCTCCGCATCCATTTCGATGCCGACCGGTCGCAGACCGTCGCGCACGGCGGCGAGCATCGCGGCCTGGTCGCGGGCCGCAGCAATGGCCTCGGCGAGCGAAACGGCAGCGAAAGTCAGCTCGCTTCCCGGGCGTTGATGGACGAATCGCGGCAGGTCGGCGGAAACGATGGTGGCGATCTTGGGGTAGCCGCCGGTCGTCTGGCGGTCGGCCAGCAGCACGATGGGCTCGCCGGATCCAGGCACCTGGATGGAACCGGTGACGATGCCGTCGGAGACGATGTTGAAGCCCTTGGCGTGCTCGATGGCGGGGCCGGACAACCGGTAACCCATGCGGTCGGCCTCCGCCGAGACGCGGTAGGCCTCGCCGAGGAAAGTCGCGATGCCGGCTTCGGAGAAATAGTCGTCCTGCGGGCCGAGCACCACGCGATAGGCTCCCGCCGCAACCCGCGGCGTCACCGTCGCGGTGAGGTCGGGCCCCTGCGGCGCGCCGCCGACGGGCAGCACCTGCCCCGCGCGCACGGGCGCGCGATCGATGCCGCCGAGCCCTCCCCGCAAATGAAACGAGCGGCTGCCGAGATCCTGCCGGACGGCGCACCCGCCGCTGACGGCCAGCACCATGAAGGTGCCGAGCCGGGCGGGCCCCACCGAGACCGTCTGGCCGTCCAGCGCCGTGGCGCTCGTCAGGGCGGGAACGGCATCGCCGTCAATTCTCAGATCGGCGAGCGCACCGGCCAGCGCCACGCGCACCGGGCCGCCCTCGACCACGAAGGTGCCGCCGAGGACGGTGAACTCGATCGCCGCCTCGCCGGGAGCATTGCCGACAAGCATGTTGGCGACGGCCAGCGCCACCTTGTCCATCGCCCCTGCCGGACCGACGCCGTAGCGCTGGTAGCCGAACCGCCCGGCATCCTGGATCGTGGTGCCGGCCCCGCAGTCCCTGACGAGAAGGCGCATCATGATCCGACGAGCTCCGCCACGGGCTCTCCCGCCGCGGCGGCGCGGTCGAGCGCATCCCACTCGCGGGCAGGAATGGCGTGGAAGACGACCTCGTCGCCGGCGCCGACCAGGAAGACCGGGTCGCGATCCGGCATGAAGTTGCGCACCGGCGTGCGGCCGAGGAGATGCCAGCCGGAGGGCGCCTCCACCGAGGCGAACAGCGCCTGCACGCCGCCGATGGAGACAGTGCCGGCCGGTGTCTTCAGGCGCGGGCTGATGCGCCGCGGCAGCGCAATGGACGGGTCGGCGCCCGCGAGATAGCAGAACCCCGGCAGGAACCCGAGCATGGCGGCGCGGTAGGTGCGGCTGGAATGCCGGCGGACGACCTCCTCCGGCGTGAGGCCGTGGGCCCTGGCGACATCCTCGAGGTCGATGCCGAACTCGCCGCCATAGACGACGGGAATGGACCAGCGGCGCGGCGGTGCCCGGTCCGGCACCAGAACCGCAAGAATCTCATGGACCCTTTGCTCGAAGGCCGGCATGTCGATGACGAGGGGATCGACCTGGACGAGCACCGATCGATAGGTCGGCAGCGTCTCGACGACGCCGGGGATGGCGGCCGCCGTCAGGGCCTCGTCGAAGACGAGGCACAACGCATTGACCGCATCGTCGATCTCGGTGCCGAACTCGATCGTGACGGCGGTGTCGCCACACGGCAGGAAGCGCGGTTTGGGGCCACCCATGGCTCGCTTCCGTCTAGCCCGCCAGAAGGTTTGGCAGGAACATCACGATCTGCGGGAAGACCACGAGGGACATGGTGAAGATGACCATGATGAGAAGATAGGGCATCGTCACCTTGGCAAGATAGGACAGGCTGTCCCCGGTGATGCCCTGGATGACGAAGAGGTTGAACCCGACAGGCGGCGTGATCTGCGCCATCTCCACCACCAGCACGATGAAGACGCCGAACCAGATCGGATCGAAGCCGGCCATCTTGATGATCGGCAGCACGATCGGCAGGGTCATGACGATCATCGAGAAGCCGTCGAGGAAGCAGCCGAGCAACAGATAGAAGATCACCAGCGCGAACATGAGCTGGAACGGCGACAGGCCGAGGCTTTCAACGAAGGCCGCCACCTTGGCGGGAATGCCGAGGAAGGCGGCAGCGGAGCCGAGGATCGATGCGCCGAGCAGGATCAGCGCGATCATTGAGCAGGTAACGACCGAGCCGATGGCGATCTGGCGGATCGCCACCCAGGTCAGCGAGCGCTGGACCAGGGCCACAAGGGCGGCGCCGAGCACGCCGACGGCGGCGGCTTCCGATGGAGTCGCGATGCCCCCATACATCGAGCCGAGAACGCAGGCGATGAGAAACAGCGCGGGGGCGAGGTCCTTCAGCGAGGAGAACCGCTCGCCCCACGACAGGTTGCGCAAGGCCCGTTCGCTCTCGGGCACCAGGTCCTTGCGGATCGTCGTATGGATCATCACCCAGGACATGAACAAGCCGGCCAGCAGCAGGCCCGGAATGAGGCCTGCGGTGAACAGCTTGATGATCGAGACGTCGGCGAGAACACCGTAAATGATGAGGATGTTGGACGGCGGGATGAGGAAGCCGAGCGTGCCCGCTCCCGCCAGCGACCCGACGGCGATGTCGCGCGAATAGCCGCGCTTGAGGAGTTCGGTGAGCGCGATGCGACCGACGACCTGCGTCGTCGCCGCCGACGAGCCGGAGATCGCCGCGAAGATGGTGCAGCCGATGACGTTCACATGAATGAGCCGCCCCGGAAGGAGGCCGGCCCATGGTGCGAGGCCGGTAAACAGCGAGCGCGACAGGTTGGTGCGGAACAGAAGCTCGCCCATCAGGATGAACAGCGGCAGGGCCAGCAGTTCCTGGGTCGTCAGGATGTTCCACGAATACTGCGATACCAGCCGGTAGAGCGGGATGTCGCGGAAAATCGCCAGCAGGATGGTGCCGGTCACGCCCAGGGTCAGGCCGATCCACAGCCCGCCGGCCAGGAGGCCGAACAGGATGGCGAACATGACGATGACTTCGACGGCCATGGACGGCTCCGCTCGGCGAAAGAGGATCAGGACGACGCGAGGGCCGCTATTCGACGGGGTTCGACGCCCGCATGGACGGATCTTCCAGCGGCAGGTCGAGAGCGGCGCGGATGGTCCGTGCCAGGAACTGCAGGGTCAGCAGGGCGATACCGATGGTCACCAGGACCATGGGCGGCCACACGGCCGTGCCGGACGAGATCGACACCTGGCCCCGGGCGTAGGAACTCCAGGTGAACATCACCATGGAGACCGTCAGGTAGCTGGTCGCCGCGAAGGCGAAGGCCGAAGACAGGATCTCCAGCACCTTCTTCAGCCGCGGACCGGCATTGCCCACAACCAGCGTCACCCGGATATGACCGCCGCCGCGCAAGGTCATGGCGGCGCCAAAGGTGAAGGCGGCCGCCATGAGATAGGAGGAATATTCCCAGGCATTGGGAACCACGCCCGGTCCGATGCCAAGGAAGTTCGACGCCGCGCGGGCGATGATCTCCGACAACATCAGGCAGGTCAGCGCCAGAAGGCAGAGCGCGCCGATCCAGCCGTCGAGGCGGCCGAGGCGGTCGATGCCGTCCAGGAACCACCGGATACCCGATGGCGCCCCGGCATTGAGGTCGAGGTGGGGAGCCATCGGGCGATCCTCGTCAGGAACGCTTCACTTCGGCGAGGTAGGCCTCGATCGGACCCTTCGCAGCCGGCACGCGCTTGATGTAGTCCTGCACCATGTTGGCGGTGCGGCGGCGCATGTCGGCCATCATCGGCGCCGGGATGTCGACCACCTCCATGCCGCCCTGCTTCAAACGGGCGAGGCTGTCCGTGTCGGCCTTCACCGACGTGGCCCAGAACTCCGGCTCGAGCTTCTTGGCGACCGCCTCGATGGCGGTGCGATGATTGGCGGGCAGCCTGTTCCAGGCGTCCATGTTGACGTTGACCATCTGGCAGGACCAGACGTGGTTGGTCGGATAGACGTACTTCAGGAACTCCCAGAACTTGCCGTCGACGCCGGACACGGCCGAGGTCGAGACGCCCTGCACGGCGTTCGAAGCGAGTGCGGGAATGGTCTCGCCCCACGGAATGACGACGCCCGTCATGCCCAGCGCATTGACCATGTCCTGCGCGCCGCGATCCGGGCAGCGCACCTTCTGGCCGGCGAGACCCGCCAGCGTGTCCGCTTTCACCTTGAGGTGCAGGTACTGGGTCGGCCACGGCACGATGTAGAGGTTCTTCTGGTTGTTGTTCTGCACCACCCGCTCGAACACCGGGCGAATGTACTTGTGGTAGATGCGCAGTTCGTCGACGGAACCAACGAGGAAGGGAATGCCCTCGGCACCGAGGATCGGCTCGTCGCCGATCTGCTGGATGTTGAGAACGTCGGCGATCGGCACGAGGCCGTCGCGCACGGCGCGCAGGTGCTCCGGACCCTTGAAGCCGAGCTGGCCGCCGCTCTTGACGGTGATGTTCACCGCGCCGCTGGTGGCTGCCTTCACGTCCTCGGCGAACTTCTTGGCGTTGACCGTGTGGAAATTGCCGTCCGGCCAGACCGTCGAGAGGTCCCAGTTCGCGGCCTGGGCGCGCGCCACGGTCGGTGCGGCGAGAATGCTTGTTCCGGCAAGGCCGGCTACGAATTGACGACGATCGAACATGGCGGGACTCCTGGTTCCTGGCTCTGGATGCTCCGCCTGTCTCGGCGGCAAGGCTTGGCGCCCTTGTGGGGATTGGACCGCTGTTTGGCCATGTTGACAAGGCCGAAATCCGCATCGCGCGAACGACAGCTACGCGTAGCGAAAACGCCTGCCATGCCGCCGTGAGCCGGCGATCGTTGGCTAACGATCACGCAGGGCCGGCTATGTGTCAACATGATGTTGACGTTTTATCGTCAATTTCTCTGCTTGATCTCGACATCGGGCCGCGGCAATCTGTCAGGCCGTCCTAGTGCGCAGGTTCGAGGTCTGCCGATGACCCCTCCGTCCATGCTTGGCCCGATCGTATCTTCCGCGCATCTGGCCTCGGGTGACTTGCCGGCGCTGTCCGAATTCGAGTTCGGCATGATGATGGTCAGCCATGCCTTTCATCGCTGGACCGTGCGATGCGCGGCCGCCGGCGGCGCGCCGGGGCTGTCGGCGCTTGAGAACATGATCCTGCACACGGTCTATCACCGCGGTCGTCCGAAGCGGCTCGCCGACATCGCGCTCGTCCTCAATGTCGAGGACATGCACCTCGTCACCTATGCGGTGAAGAAGCTCGAGAAGGCCGGTCTCGTGAAGGGCGAGAAGATCGGCAAGGAAAAGGCGGTGTCGGTGACGAAGAAGGGGGCCGAGGCCGTCATGCGCTACCGCGAGGTCCGCGAAGCCCTGCTGATCCAGAGCGTCAAGGCCTTCGGCACAGAGCCCGCCGTGCTCAGCCGCATCGCCACCGAAATGCGCGCGCTCTCCGGTCTTTACGACCAGGCGGCGCGGGCCGCCGCCAGCCTCTGAGGCGACCGGCCCGGTCCGCGCGTCGCCGATCAACCGCCGTAGGCCTTGGCGCCCTTCGCACTGACGAGGCCCTCGCCGACGTCCTTCGCCAGAGCGGCGCGGTCGCGCTTGGCCGGATCGCCGATTCCGGCGCCGCCCGGCGTCATCACCACCAGCCTGTCGTCCGGCGGGATGAGCTGGAAGCCCTTGCCCTTGAGGACCGTGCCCGATTTCAGCGACACCGCGCCGGGAGCGCCGTCCCTGCCGCCATCGCGTCCGCGCGGGGGATGATCGATCCGGTCATAGGCCGCCAGCAGGTCGAAGGGCTTGCCGATGCGGCTACCGACCTCGATGACCTGGCCGAGGCCGCCGCGCGTCGTTCCGGCGCCGCCGGAATCCTCGCGGAACTCCTTGCGCCAGAAGATCAGCGGCGTAATGGACTCGGCGATCTCGACCGGCGTTCCCTTGACGCCCGAGGGATAGGCGGTGGCGGAGAGGCCATCCTTCATCGGGCGCGCGCCCGTGCCCCCGTTCGACGTCACCGCCATCATGAACCCGTAGTTGCCCAGGCCCTCCTCGTCGGTCTGGCCGCGCACATTGAGGTTCCACAGGCACGAGGTGCCCTCGGCAGGAACGCGGTCCGGGATCGCGTGGCGAAGGGCGCCGAAGACCACGTCGGGCAGCATCTGGCCGATGATGTGACGCGAGGCGACCGGTTTCGGCTTTAGCGCATTGACGATCGAGTTCTCCGGCGCCGACACGGTCAGCGGCGCGAGCGAACCGGCATTGTTGGGGATGTCCTTGCCGACGATGCAGGCGAGCCCGAAGACCGTGTAGGCGGTCGTGTAGGCCAGCGGCACGTTGATGCCGCGCTTCGAGGCCTCGCCCGTGCCGGTATAGTCGACGTGGATGCCCTTCTTCGTCACCTCGACGGTGCAGGCCAGCGTCACCGGCTCGTCGTAGCCGTCCACCGTCATGGTGTTGGACCACCTGCCCTGCGGCAGGGCGGCGATGGCCTCCAGGACCGCGGCCTTCGAGCGGGTCAGGATGTGCTTCGACAGAACGTCGAGATCCTTCAGGCCGAACTCCTCCATCATCTCCGACAGGCGCTCGCAACCGACGTCGTTGCAGGCGGCGAGCGAATAGACGTCGCCCTCGGTGTCGATCGGCAGGCGCGTGTTGGCGCGGATCATCGCCATCAGCGTATCGTTCAGCTTGCCGCGATCGGCGAGCTTCAGGAGCGGGATGTAGAGCCCCTCCATGAACACGTCGGTCCCGTCCGGGCCGAAGCCGATGCCGCCGATATCCATGAGGTGGCTGGTGCAGGAGAACAGACCGACGAGCTTGCCCCTGTGGAACGCCGGGGTCGTCAGGACGAAGTCGTTGAGGTGGCCCGTGCCCATCCAGGGATCGTTGGTGATGTAGATGTCACCCGGCTTCATCGTCTCGACGGGAAAGACGCGGACGAAGTGCTTGACGCTCTCGGCCATGGAATTGACGTGGCCGGGCGTACCGGTGACGGCCTGGGCCAGCATGTTGCCCTCGCGGTCGAAGACGCCAGCGGAGAGGTCGCCCGCCTCGCGCACGATGGGTGAGAAGGCGGTGCGCAGCAACACCTGCGCCTGCTCCTCGACCACCGCGATGAGGCGGTTCCACATGACCTGCAGTTCGATGTCGGAAAGCTTGCTCATGACGGTCACTTTCCCTTCTTCGCAGCGGACTTGGCGGCAGGCTTGGCTTTGGCGGCGGGTTTGGCTGTGGCGGCGGACTTGCGGGCCGTCAGTACGAGGCCGAGGCCGGCGTCGATGGCCGCGTCGAACGTGGCGGTGACGTAGGTCGATGTGCCCGCCTCGACGATGATGGCGGGCCCCTCGATGCGCGCGCCCGGCGTCATGGCGAGCCGATCGTACATCGGCACCTTCACCATCTTGCCCGACTTTCCGTCGAAGACCGGCCGCACGCCGATCGGCTTCGGACCCGCCTTGGCCTTCGGCTTGCCGAGCACGGCCGGCCTCGCCGTGTCGGTCGTCACCAGCACGGCCCAGGAGAGGATCTCAATGGCGGCGCCGGGAATGTGGCGAGCGAAGAGCTGACGATAGCCCGCCTCGAAGGTCTCGCGCATCTTCGCGACATCCTTCTCGACCAGCCCGCGGTTGGGCAGCGCCACCGCGATCTCGTGCCCCTGCCCCGCATAGCGCATGAAGGCGGTGCGGGTTTCGGTCAGCTTGCGGTTGCCGGCGGCGGCCTTGGCGAGAGCCGTCGCCTCGGCGCTCATGGTCGACAGAAGGCGGTTCGCCTCCTTGAGGTCGAACCGGTCCAGCCGCATGAACTTCGAATGGACGAGCTCATAGGCCGCCGGCGCGCGCAGGAAACCGACGGCCGAGCCGACCCCGGCATCGGCCGGGACCACCACGCGGGCGATGCCGAGCTTCTCGGCGAGGCGGGCGGCGTGGAGCGGCGCAGCGCCACCGAAGGCCACCATCGTATGGTCGGAGACGACGACGCCGCGTTCCACCGAATGGACCCGGGCGGCATTGGCCATGTTCTCATCGACGATCTCGGCAACTCCGTGGGCGGCCATGGAGGTCGTGAGCGACAGCGGCTTGCCGACGCTGGCGTCGAGCGCCGCATCCGCCTTCTCCGGATAGAGCTTGATCGCACCCCCGGCGAAGCGTGCCGGTTCGATCTTGCCGAGTGAAACGTCGGCATCGGTCACGGTTGGCAGTTCGCCGCCGCGGCCGTAGCAGGCGGGGCCAGGAACCGAGCCTGCCGAGTCCGGGCCGACGGTGATGCGCTTGAGGGTATCGACCCGCGCGATGGACCCGCCGCCGGCGCCGATCTCCACCATCTCGATGACCGGGATACGGACGGGCAGGCCCGAGCCCTTCATGAAGCGTGACTGGCGATCGACCTCGAAGGTGCGCGCCTTGTAGGGCGTGGCATCGTGGATCAGGCAGATCTTCGCGGTGGTGCCGCCCATGTCGAAGGACAGAACCTTGTCCTCGCCCCGCTCGGCGGCGATGTAGGCGGCGAGGATGGCACCGCCGGCCGGACCCGACTCGACGAGGCGGATGGGAAAGCGCGCCGCGGTCTCCAGCGTCGCCAGCGACCCGCCCGAGGTCATGAGGTGGATCGGCCTGGAATAGCCCTCGGCGGCGAAACGCGCCTTCAGGCGGCCGAGATAGCCGGACATCAGCGGCTGCACATAGGCGTTGGCCACGGCGGTGGACGTGCGCTCATACTCGCGCATTTCCGGGCAGACTTCCGACGACAGCGTCACCGCAATTCCCGGCGCCTCTTTCGCCAGGATCTCGCGCACCCGCTCCTCATGCGCCGCATTGGCGTAGGAATGAATGAAAGCCACGGCGACGGCCTCGACCTTCTCGGCCTTCAGGGTTTTGGCGACCTTCCGGACAGCGGCCTCGTCGAGATCGATCCAGACCTTGCCCATCACGTCGATGCGTTCGGGAACCGTGAAGCGCAGCTGGCGCGGCACGAGCTGGCGCGGCTTGTCGATGAAGACATCGTATTGATCGTAGCGGCTCTCGTCGGCGATCTCGATCACGTCGCGGAAGCCCTCGGTCGCGATCAGCGCCGTCTTCGCGCCCTTGCGCTCGATCACGGCGTTGGTGGCCAGCGTCGTGCCGTGGACGAAGACGTCGAGATCGGCAAAGCCGATTCCGGCCTCCTCCAGCACGAGACGGGTGCCCTCCACCACAGCCTCTTCCGGCGCCTGCGGGGTCGTCAGCAGCTTGGTGGTGAAGCGCCTGTCCCCCTGCTCGAGGACGATATCGGTGAAGGTGCCGCCGATATCCGTGGCAAGGCGCGTGATGACTGGCTGGGCCATGCGTGAAATCCGGTCCGATCCCCGTTGCGGGACGCGTGCTGCGCCATGCAGCCCTCGCCCTGGAAGCTGTGGATTGTCTCGCACGAAACCCTTGGTCCGACGACTGCCATCCACGCGGGACCAAACATTCATGCGCGCACTTCACGATGTCAACATTTCATCGACAATTCGTCGTTGAAATGTTGTGCAGCCTATTCTGGCGCCAATCGCCCGCATCCTTCGCACATCTCTGGCGCACCCCTCTTGCGCCGTCATGGGGCTCGACGCTGGCGCCGTAGCGATGCCACGATCGACCTCATTACCCGACTATTCGGAGATCACCATGGCACTGAGCCCGCGCCCCATCGTCGAATGGGCCAAGCTGACCGCCCCCGAACTGAACGCCCTCGCCGCCGCCGGTGCCACCGTCCTGCTTCCGGTGGCGTCGACCGAACAGCACGGTCCGCATCTTGGCACCGGCGTCGACACCACGCTCTGCGGCGCGGTGTGCCGCATTGCCGCGGAAAAAGCGATGGACCACCGCCCGGTCGTCGTGGCGCCGACGCTCTGGGTCGGCATGGCCGAGCACCACATGGCGCATGGCGGCACGTTCACCCTCGATATTCCGACCTACAGGGCCGTGCTCCTCTGCCTGATCCGGTCGCTGACGCGGCATGGGTTCAGGCGGGTGCTGATCGTCAATGGCCATGGGGGCAACATGACGGCCCTCAACGCCTTTCTGCCCGACCTCGAGCGCGAGACGGGCCTTGTCGTTGCGGCGACCACCTATTTCGAACTCGCCCAGGCGGTCTTTGCGCCCTTGCTCGAGGACCAGCAGAGCGTGCTCCATGCCTGCGAGGCCGAGACCGCCATGATGATGGTTGTCGCGCCTGAGGCCGTGCGCGAGGGCAAGATGTCCGAGGCTTTCGGGCCTCATTTCGGCGACCCGCGCGCCGTCCTGTCGCCCCCTGCCCAACGCTTCCGCTCCTTCGCGACGCTCACGGCGTCCGGCGTCCTCGGCGATGCGCGCAAGGCGAACCGCGAGAAGGGCGAGAAGCTCCTCGCTGCAGCCACCGACGCACTGGCCGACGTCATTGTCAGGGGCGTGCCGTGGGAGTGAGCCTCAGCGCACCTGCGCCAGCCATTTCCTGTCGAGCATGACGTGGATGCCCTTGTTGCCGTTGACGACCTGCGTCACCCGCACATCGGCGACGAGCGACATCAGCGCGAAGGCCTCGTCCCGGTCGAGACCGGAGCGGGCCGTGACCAGATCGATCATGGAGCGCAGCGCGATCTGAACCGCCGTGTCGAGGTCCGGATCGAAGGCCATGGTGAGGACATGGGTCGGCGTTTCCGCCATCGGCCAGACGAGGCTCATGTCGTCGCGGACAGTGAGCCTGAACGTGCCGATCAACCCTGTCTCGATGGCCGTGATGCAGACCTCGCCGTCGCCCTGCGCGCCATGGGCATCACCCACCGAGAAATTCGCCCCGTCGATGAAGACCGGCAGGTAGAGCGTCGTGCCGGCCACCAGTTCCTTGTTGTCGAGATTGCCGCCGTTGCGGCGCGGCGGCAGGGTATTGACCCGGCCCCATTCCGGCGGCGGCGCCACCGCCATGACGCCGAAGAACGGCCGGTCCAGCGCAATTTCGTGGCCCCAGGGCATGGTCGCGACCTTGCGCGCACGGTCGATGCGCGAATGGAACAGGCGCTTGGCCTTCACGTCGTCCGGCAGCGCGCCGACCAGCGGCGCGACGAAGGTGTAGCCCCAGTCGTAGTGCAACTCGATCGCCTCGATATCGACCTGCAGCACCTGTCCGCGCGTCGCCCCCTTCACCGCCACCGGTCCGGTGCAGATGTGACCCGGCAGGGTCGGACCGCCGAACCGCTGGTGGATGGCGGTGAGCCCCGGCGGAATGCCCCAGTCGGCCGGCGGCAGCACGTCCGGTCCACCGGAGACAGTGGAGATGGTGATCGTGTCACCGGAGTTGATGGTGGCGCGGGGCGCGAGGGTGGCGTCGAAATAGCCCCAGTGGGCGGTATCGGCACCAGCGTCGAGACGAGGAGTCATCAGTTTCCCATCCATGAGAGAGAAGTCGCTCAGTGTAGCGACCGGCAGCGCGCCGCCTACCCCGTCTGCCGCAGGCCAAGGACACGGTTCAGGCGGGACAGGCCTTGGGACAGACCGGATGCTCACTTCTGCGTGCGGTGCATCCATGGCGCCGGCAATCGCGTAAGATCATCAGGTCAGCCGGAGCACCCATGATGCTGTCACGCCGCACCCTTCTCGCGACCACGCTCGCCGCGTCGGCCGCCCTGCCCGCCGGGGCCCAGACCTCCTCGACGGCCTATGCCTTTTCCTTCGAGGGGCTGGACGGAACGACGATCCGCCTGTCGGATCATGCCGGCCGCGTGCTGCTGGTGGTGAACACCGCGTCGTCCTGCGGTTTCACGCCGCAATATGCCGACCTCCAGCAGCTCTGGACCCGCTACCGCGACCGCGGCCTGACAATCATCGGCGTGCCCTCCGACGACTTCAACCAGGAGCGCGGGACCGCCGCAGAGATCGCCGCGGTGTGCCAGGGCGTCTATGGCGTGTCCTTCCCCATGGCCGCCAAGCATCGCGTCACCGGCGGTGCGGCCCACCCCTTCTATCGCTGGGTGGCGGGCCAGAGGCCGACCGAGATTCCGACCTGGAACTTCCACAAATATGTGGTGGGCCGTACCGGCCAGGTGATCGGCGCCTTTCCGGCGCGTATCCGCCCCACCGATCCGCGCATCACGGCCCTGATCGAAGCTCAACTGGGCAGCGCCTGAAGGCCTTTCGCATCGGCCAGCGACTCCTGTAAGGAGGACGTGATGCTGATCACGTCCTCCGCCGAACTGGCCGCCATCTGCGCGCGCCTCGCCAAGCACCCTTTCGTCACGGTCGACACGGAGTTCCTCCGTGAGACGACCTTCTGGCCGAAGCTCTGCGTCATCCAGCTAGCGAGCCCCGACGAGGCCGTCGCCATCGACGCGCTTGCGCCGGGCATGGACCTCGCACCCTTCTTCGACCTGATGGTCGACCCGAAGGTTGTGAAGGTGTTCCACGCCGCCCGCCAGGACGTCGAGATCGTCTGGCACCTGTCGAAGCGCATCCCCGAACCGCTGTTCGACAGCCAGGTCGCCGCCATGGTGCTCGGCTATGGCGATTCCATCTCCTACGACCAGCTCGTCCAGCGTACCAACGGCACGCAGCTCGACAAGACCAGCCGCTTCACCGACTGGTCGAAGCGCCCGCTCAGCAACGCGCAGATCGACTATGCGATCGCCGACGTGACCCACCTGCGCGACATCTACGTGAAGCTCACAGGCGAACTGGAGAAGCGCGGACGCAGCGACTGGGTCGCCGAGGAAATGCGCGTTCTCACCTCGCCCGACACCTACCGGCAGGAGCCGGAACGCGCCTGGGAACGTTTCCGCAGCCGCGTGCGCAAGCCGAAGGAACTCGCCGTTCTCATGGCGGTGGCCGGCTGGCGCGAACGCGAGGCCCAGGCCCGCGACGTGCCGCGCTCGCGCGTGCTCAAGGACGACTGCCTGTTCGACATCGCCCTCACCGGCCCGAAGACCGTCGAGGCGCTCGGCGCCATGCGGTCCATTCCGAAGGGGTGGGAGCGGTCGCGCGACGGCATGGCGGTCGTCGAGGCGGTGCAGGTCGGGCTTGCCCGCGATCCGCGCGATCTGCCGCCCATCGACAAGCACCGCCCGCAGAGCCAGTCTCAGTCGGCGACGGTCGAGCTGCTCAAGGTGCTGCTCAAGATGGTCGCTGAAAAGCACCATGTCGCCGCCAAGGTGGTGGCGACCTCCGACGATCTCGACCGAATCGCCGAAAACGACGAGGCCGACGTCGGCGCCCTCAAGGGCTGGCGGCGCGAACTGTTCGGAGACAAGGCGCTGGCGCTCAAGCACGGCAAGCTCGCTCTCGCCATCGAGCGCGGCCGCGTCACGGCCGTCGACCGGGTGTCGTCCGTGGTGATTGCTGAAGCCTGACGGGACGCGACATGAGCAGGATCGATCCGGCCCTCGCGAGGGCCCACGAACTTCTCGACCGTTTCATCCTCTTCGACGGGCACAACGACCTGCCCTATACCATCCGCCGCGCGGCGGATGGCGACGTGAAGGCCTATGGGCTCGACCGCGTCCACCAGGAGAGCGACACCGACATCCCGCGCCTGCGGGAGGGCCGGGTCGGCGCCCAGGTCTTCGCGGCCTTCGTACCGACATCGGTGCCCGACCCCGGCCGCTTCACGCTGGAGCAGATCGCCATCGGCCTCGACATCGAGGCGGTCCATGGCGACGTCTTCCGTCCGGCGCGCAAAGCCTCGGACATCGCCAGGGCGCGCCGGGAGGGCAAGATCGCCTCGGTCATCTCGGTGGAAAGCGCCGTCGGCCTCGCCGGCTCGCTGTCGCCCCTGCGGGTCTGGCATGCTGCGGGCGTGCGCATCCTGACCCTTTGCCACAATGAAACTCTCGACTGGATCGACTCAGCGACCGATGCCCCCCGCCACGACGGCATCACCGATTTCGGCCGCGCCGTGGTCGCCGAGTGCAACCGCATGGGCATTATGGTGGATCTCGCCCACGCCTCGCACAGGGCGCAGCATGCCGTGCTCGACGTGACGGCCGCGCCGGTTCTCTGGTCGCATTCCAACGCGACTGCGCTCTGTCCCCACCCGCGCAACGTGCCCGACGACGTTCTCGACCGGGTGAAGGCCAATGGCGGCGTGGTCATGGCCACCTTCGTGCCGAACTTCATCTCGCGGAAAAGCCATGACTGGATGGCGCCGCTGCAAGTGTACGGCAAGACGCGCCCGGACATCGACATCGACGCCGCCGTGTCGCGCAAGGCGGCCGAGACCGGTCCCTGGCCGCGCGCGTCGATCCCCGAACTGTGTGATCACATCGGCTATATCGTCGGGCGCACCGGTCTCGCCCACATCGGAATCGGCTCCGACTTCTTCGGCGGCCCCAACCCGCCGGACCTCGCGGATGCCTCGCGCTTTCCCCACCTCGTCGCCGAACTGATCCGGCGAGGCTGGTCGGATGCCGCGCTCAAGGGCCTGCTGTCCGGCAATGTCCTGCGCGTCTGGCGGAGCGTTGAGAAGGTGTCGGCAACCCTGCGTCGGAGCCGCCCGCCGGCAGTCGCCCGGATCGGCTAGCAGGGGGCGCTGAGGCCCAAACGGACGAAGCCGACGACCTGAGGACGCCGGCTTCGAAACGAATGATCAGCCCGTCGGTCGAACGAATGGCGCTCAATGCGCCATCAGCACAGGCACCGGCGAATATTGCAGCAACGTCGTCGTCGTGCCGCCGAGCACCATCTGCCGCAGGCGCGAATGGGCGTAGGCGCCCATCACGATCATCTGGGCCCGGGTGTTCTGGGCATGCTCGACGATCGTCTTGCCGACGTCGCGGCTGTACGGGAGGTTGGTGACCGTCACCTTCACGCCGTGATGGGCCAGCATGGGCGCAAGGTCGGCGCCGGCCACCAGGTCATCGGCATGGCGGTCGCCGAGCACCGAGACGATCTCCACCTGGCCCGCCTTGTCGATGAAGTCCGAGGCCGAACCGATGGCGCGGGCCGCAACGGCCGAGCCGTCCCAGGCGACGACGATGGAGTTCGTGGCGCGGGACGGGTCGAAGCCATCGGGCGCGAGAATGGTGGGGCGACCCGAGGACAGGAGAAGCGTCTCGGCAAGTTCGGTGGCCCAGACATCGTCGGGACGCGGGCGGCCGCAGACGCAGAAATCGTGGAGGCGGGCGCGCTTCCCGATCCGGCTGAACAGCGGGTCGATCGCGTCGGTGACCACCTCGACAGTGGCAGAGACGCCAGCGGTCTGAGCGGCGTGGCGGATCGATTCGCTCAGTTCGTCGGCCTTATCGGTCCGGGTGTCGTTCTCGTCGGCAACGATGGCCTGTACTTCCGCGACGCCGGAATAGACGACGACGGGAACCTTGATGGCTCCCACCACGACCGACAGGTGGGCGCCGTTGGCCGCTGCCAGCGAGACGGCGTAATCAATGGCGCCCTGCGGCTTGGCGCCATCTCCTGCGATGAGGGCCAGCAGAATCGACTTGATGGACATTGGGGGAGCTCCCTATTCAGGACCGAACACGCGATAAAGTTGCGTGTTCCATGCGAAGCGTCCTTGATGGAGATCAGACGCCGGGCGACACCCTAGCCCATCACAGCGGAATGTTGTCGTGCTTCTTCCAGGGCGTCTCCGCCGCCTTGTGCCGCAGCAGGGACAGGGCGCGCGCGACCCGCCGCCGCGTCGAATGCGGCATGATGACCTCGTCGATGTAGCCCCGCTCGGCGGCGACGAAGGGCGACAGGAAGCGCTCCTCATATTCCCTTGTCCGCGCCGCGATCTTGTCGACATCGTTCATATCGGCGCGGAAAATGATCTCCACGGCACCCTTGGCGCCCATCACGGCGATCTGCGCAGAAGGCCAGGCATAGTTGATGTCGCCGCCGATATGCTTGGACGCCATCACGTCATAGGCGCCGCCGAACGCCTTCCGCGTGATGACGGTCACCAGCGGCACCGTGCACTGGCTGTAGGCGAAGAGGAGCTTGGCGCCATGCTTGATCAGGCCGCCATATTCCTGTGACGTCCCGGGCAGGAAGCCGGGAACGTCGACGAAGGTGACGATCGGGATCGAGAAGGCATCGCAGAAGCGCACGAAGCGCGCGGCCTTGCGGCTGGCGTCGGAATCGAGGACGCCGGCCAGCACCATGGGCTGATTGGCGACGATGCCGACCGACCGGCCTTCGATGCGCGCAAATCCGGTGATGATGTTCGGCGCGAACTTCGCCTGGATCTCGAAGAAGTCGCCCTCGTCGACCGCCTTCAGGATCAGCTCCTTCATGTCGTAGGGCTTGTTGGGATTGTCCGGGACGAGCGTGTCGAGCGACATATCGATCCGGTCCGGCCGGTCGAAGGACGGAATCTCGGGCACGCCCTCGGTGTTGTTCGAGGGCAGGAAGTCGATGAGGCGCCGCATCTGCAGAAGCGCCTCCAGATCGTTCTCGTAGGCGCCGTCGGCGACCGAGGACTTCACCGCATGGACGGAGGCGCCGCCCAGTTCCTCTGATGTGACGACCTCGTTGGTCACCGTCTTCACGACGTCCGGTCCGGTCACGAACATGTAGCTCGTGTCCTTCACCATGAAGATGAAATCGGTCATGGCCGGTGAATAGACGTCGCCGCCGGCGCAGGGGCCCATGATGAGCGAGATCTGCGGGATGACGCCCGATGCGATAACATTTCGCTTGAAGACTTCGCCGTAACCACCAAGGGCGTCGACACCTTCCTGGATTCGTGCGCCACCCGCATCGAACAGGCCGATGATCGGCGCGCGCGCCTTCAGCGCCATATCCTGGATCTTTGTGATCTTGGCGGCATGCGCGCCCGAGAGCGAGCCGCCGAAGACCGTGAAATCCTTGGAGAAGATGAAGACCGTGCGGCCGTTCACCGTGCCCCATCCGGTGACCACGCCGTCGCCGGGGATATGGGAGTTCTCCATGCCGAAATCCGCGCAGCGGTGCTGCACGAACATGTCGAACTCCTCGAAGGAGCCCCTGTCGACGAGAAGCTCGATGCGTTCGCGCGCCGTGAGCTTGCCGCGGGCGTGCTGGGCGTCGATGCGCTTCCGGCCACCGCCGAGGCGGGCCTCCGCACGGCGCTCTTCCAGCTTTTCGAGGACGTCCTTCATGAATACGCCGGGGGTTGCGCCCCGCCCCTCATCGGTTACAGGCCAGGATGCCCGGATAGCACGCAAGCTGCGGGCCAACCAATGAGACTGTCGGCGGATGCGCGCCCGGCATCAGGCCGGGATCGTCTTGCCCTGATTGTACTTCCAGATGCCGATGGCAAGCGCGAGGGTCGTAACACCCGCGACGAGGACCGTGAAGGGCGTGGCGCCGAGCTTCTCGAACCACTGGGTATAGAAGTGGATGGCGCCGAAGACCGCGGCCAGATTGAGCACCCAGGGCCGGTTGGCGCGCGCCGCCCAGACCCCCGCGCCGATGATGGCGGTGATCCAGAGCACCGAGAAGGTCCAGGCCGGAATGGCCGGCGCATAGCGCGACGTCGTCGTCCTGTCGATGAACCAGGTGAGCCGGTCGCCCCAGAGCGAGCCGATCCAGAAGCCGAAATTGACCAGCAGAAGCGATGTGCGTGCGGCCACGATGGCGAGGCGGCTCTGGTCCGCCTTCAGCAGCTTGGACGCCTGGTACGCAGCGATCGCAAGAGCAGAGAACAGCAGCACCGTGACGGCCGGCTGCTCGATGGCGAGGAAATAGGTCGCGCGCATGTAGCCCGTGCGGGCGCCGATGGCGGCCGACAGCGCCAGAACTGCCAGAGCGATGAGCAGGCCGGATCGCGCGACGACACCGCAACCAACGAAGATGGCGGTGACCGCCAGCAGCGCCGTCACCGATCCCTTGGCCATGAACATGACGCCGCCGGCGAGCATCAGGGCTCCGGTGAGGAGGCAAATCTGCGCGAGAATCGCCCATGTCCGCTCGCCCCTGAGGACGAAGCCGAGGCCCACGCCGCCGAGAATGCCGCCCAGAACGACGGCGACGGTCGGTTGCGGCACGAGCCCCATGACGCCGAGCGCCACGGCGACCACGCCGAAGCCGACGAGCATGTTCATGGCGAGCGAGCCGGTGGATTCGGCGGCGAGCCCCTTCAACCTCACGGCCTCCTCAGGGGTGATGCGGCCATCCTCCACCAGTTTGGCGATGTCGAGCGTGATCTTCATGCAGCCTCTCCGGACCCCTGTTGTGGCGGCCAGCGTGGATGAGGAATGGCGCTACGCCGGTTTCCCGACGATGTCACACGGTGGCGAGCACCGTTGCCGCCGCGTCGAATTCGCGCCGCCGCGCCACACGCCGCTCTGCCGCTTCGGCATCCCCGCCCCATTGCGATATCTGGAAATCCTCATCGACATGGGCTGTGGTCCAGACCTCACTGGCGTCGAGGCGTCCGTGCAGCAGCGCGATCGCCAGAAGGGCGGAGCCGGTCAGCGTGGTGACCACATGGGTCGCGCCGAGGCGCCAGCCATCGCCCGCGGGCAGCGCCGCAGCGATGGCGTCCAGCGCGGCCTGCGGCTGGGTGACGAACATCACGCCCTCGGAGAGGATCAGGCGCGCGCCGAGCCCATCGCGAACCCAGTCCAGAACCGGATCCCAGGCGGCGGACTGCTGCTCCACCAGCGTCCTCGGACCGTCGGCGCGGTAGCAGAGGAGATCGGAGGAGGCGTAGCGGACAATCTCGGCCGCCACCGGCGCCGGATCCGGCAAGACCCCGTCGATGATGGAGTTGGCGATGCGGGTGATCGGCATGCGCAGCGGCTCGATGAACTCGCCAAGCCCGTCCCACTCAGCCGCGACCGCCGATGCCAGCGCCTCGGTCGGGAAGGCCCATGGGTTCCGGCCGGGGGTTTTCGCCGGACGGCCATCCAGCAGCAGCCGCCATCCATCCGCCGATGGGCCGGCCGTCGCCTCCTTGTAGAACCTCTTCGGGTAGCTCGGCTTCATGGCGAGACGCGCCGCCGCCACGGGGTCGTAGGCGGCAGGGTCCATGTCCCTGGCGAACCAGTCTTCGAAGACGCTCTTGCTCATGGCGGCCATGTAGAGGCTTGAGGCGGCGAATTCAAACGCCCGGCGCGGCGCCGACGAAACGGAGAAAAACTTCGCGCGCATCGGGCATGGCGAGACCGCGCGGCTCGAAGACGTGGCGGTTGAGAAAATAGCCGGTCAGACGGAAGCCGGCCCTCACATCGTCGGGTGCGACGGCCGCAGCGCCGACGAGAAACGCCGGCAGCGCCAGCAGCCGTTCCCGCCAGGGCTCGCCGGCGGTTCTGGAGACGGCGCGGCCGGACTTCGGGGAGACGTAGGCAAGGTCGTGCGTCTCGCCTGTGGCAGCGCATTCGGACAGGTCGACGCCAAATCCGAGGAGCCTCAGAACCTCCAGTTCGAACCGCACCAGCAGCGGCGCGGCAATGGCGACGTCCGGCAGGGCGTCGGCGATCAGCTCGATCGCCTCATAGATCCCCTCGTGGGCCTCGCGTTCCGGCATTAGCCGCGCGAGCGCCGCCAGATGCGTGATGCCGGCCACGCCCTCGCGCTTTTCCATCAGGCGGGCGGCGCGGGAGACCGACGCCTCGATGACGTAGTTGCCGAGGTGCTCGTCCAGTCGCGCCGACCAGGTCGCATGGACCCGGTTCCCCGGTTGCAGGACCGGCTGCTGGCGGCGCGACCTGCCGCCCCTCACCAGGCCGAGATGACGCCCGTGTGCGCGCGTGAAGAGCTCAAGGATGACGCTCGATTCCCCGTAGGAGCGTGCTCCGAGGACAATGCCGTCATCGGTCCATTGCATCGATCAGAAGTCGGAGAGCTTCAGGTCGGGGGAATTGGCGACGTCCTCGACCTCCCGGACGATGGCCTGGCCGCAGATGACGCGCCCCTTGACGGCATCGAAGGTGAGCGTGGGCGGCCCGTAGAGCTGCCAGCCCTTGTTGATGGCTTCGCTGACGCGGTGGCAGAAGGCCGAGTCGTCCGGCCCGGTGAGGTAGCGGTAGAGGGTCGTGGTCTGCTTCGCACGGACGGACAGCATGGCTCACCTGCCTTTCGGATATTCGAGCCCCATGCGCTCGTAGCGCTCGGGATCGTCGCCCCAGTTCTCGCGCACCTTCACGAAAAGAAACAGGTGCACCTTCGTTTCGAACAGCTTTGACAGTTCCTCGCGGGCGGACTGCGAGATCAGCTTGATGGTGTCGCCGCGCTTGCCGAGCATGATCTTCCGCTGGCCTTCGCGCACGACATAGATCGTCTGCTCGATGCGGATGGAGCCGTCCTTGCGCTCCTCGTAGCTCTCGGTCTCCACCGTCGCATCATAGGGCAATTCGTCGTGCAGCCGGTGATAGAGCTTCTCGCGGGTGATCTCGGCGGCGAGCATGCGGGCCGGAACGTCCGAGATCTCGTCTTCCGGATAGTGCCAGGGGCCGATGGGCGCACTCGCGGCCAGATGCCGCCGAAGGTCAGTGACGCCTGACCCGGTCGCAGCGGAGATCATGAAGGTCTTGTCGAAATGCGCCCGCGCGTTGATCGCCGTCGCCAGGTCGAGAAGCTTCGGCCGGTCGACGAGATCGACCTTGTTGAGGACGAGGTCCTTCGGCTGGCGCACGTCGCCGAGCTTGTCGAGAATCGCCTCGACAGACTCGTCCAGCCCCTTCTTCGCGTCCACCAGCACGATGACGCGGTCGGCGTCCGCCGCCCCGCCCCAAGCGGCCGAGACCATGGCGCGGTCGAGCCGCCGACGGGGCGAGAACAGTCCGGGCGTGTCGACGAGGATAATCTGGGCGCTGCCTTCCATGGCGATGCCGCGGACCAGCGCGCGGGTGGTCTGGACCTTGTGCGAGACGATGGTGACCTTGGCGCCGACCAGCGCGTTGACCAGCGTCGACTTGCCGGCATTGGGCGCGCCGATGATGGCGACGAAGCCGCAGCGCGTCGGTTCGGTGGTCATGTCCGGGCTCCCGCCTCGTTCGTCGCGGCCCAGACGCCCTCGCGCAGCAGCACGGTGGTGGCGGCAGCGATCTCGGCCTGGCGCTTGGCGGGCCCCTCGCCGGTCCCGTCGGCCAGTCCGGGGATGACGACAGCCATGGTGAACTGTGGCGCGTGATCGGGCCCGCTGCGGCTGACGACGCGATAGACGGGTGTCGCCAGGCCCCTGCCCTGCGCCCATTCCTGCAACGCGCTCTTGGCGTCTCTCTGCGGCGCCGATCCGGCCGTCAGGCGCACACCCCAGTTGCGGACGACGAAAGCCTCGGCCGGCAGCCAGCCGGCGTCGAGATAGATGGCGCCGATGACCGCCTCGCAGAGATCAGACAGGACGCCGGCGCGCTTGCCGACGGCCGACTGGCTTTCCGTCGGGCCCACCTTCACGCCATCTCCAAGGGCGAGTTCGGCCGCGATCTCCGCGCAGGTCTCGGCGCGCACGAGATCGGACAGGCGGCGCGACAGCGCCCCCTCGTCCTCGTCCGGAAGAGCGCGGACGAGCATGGACGCAACAGCGAGGCCGAGGACGCGATCGCCGAGGAACTCAAGCCGCTGATAGGATCCGCTCCGCTTCTCGATACCGGACACAGCGCTCGGGTGCGTCAGCGCCCGCGCCAGAAGGTTGGGATCGGAGAATGGATGACCGATGCGAGCCTCGATCTCCTCGAGACTCGCCCGCTGGGCCTTGGCTTTGCGACCGGGCGCCACCGCCTGATTCACCTCACAAGATTTCCGAATCGGGTCCAGCGGAACGACCAGGGCCAGCGCCAGAAGGCCCAGGGGCTCGCCCCCTCCTTGACGTCGTTGGAGAAGAACAGGATCTGCGCCCGGCCGATCAGATGATCGAGCGGAATCGGTCCGACCTGGCTGAGGACGCGACTATCGGTCGAGTTGTCGCGATTGTCGCCCATGACAAAGACATGGCCTGCTGGCACTTCATAGACCGGCGTGTTGTCGTAGAAGCCGTTCTCGTAAAGGTCGAGGGTCGTGTGAACGACACCATTGGGCAGCGTCTCGCGGTACCGACGCACCCGAACCTGGCGGCCGTCCTCGGTATCGATGAAGTCGTCGATCCGCTCGCGCGGCACCGGCGTTCCGTTGATGTGGACCTGGCCGGCAACCATCTGGATGCGATCGCCCGGCAGGCCGATGACGCGCTTGATGTAGTCGACGTCGGGCTCGCGCGGCAGGCGGAAGACCACGACATCGCCGCGGGCCGGCACCGATCCCATGATCCGCCCGTCGAAGAGGTTGGGCGAGAAGGGGAACGAATAGCGGGAATAGCCGTAGGAGAACTTCGAGACGAAGAGATAGTCGCCGACGAGCAGCGTCTCCTTCATCGAACCCGAGGGGATGTTGAACGGCTGGAACAGGAACGTGCGGATCACGAAGGCGATGAGAAGTGCGTGGATCACCACGCGGACCGTCTCGCCCAGTCCGCCCTTGTTGTCATCGGCCACGCGCGTCGAACCTCATGTCGAATGAGCCCGCCGTATAGCCCGCGGTACGGCCGTCATGCAACGACATCGCCGATCAACTGCAATTCGTCACCTGGTTGGAACAGATGCCGTTCCACCAGCCGCGCACACCCTCGATCTCGACCAGGCCCCAGTTACCGGAACAGGCGTGGAGCCGCTCGACGATGTCGCCGGTCGAGACAGGTTCGCCCTGGCGCATGGCCGCCCGCGTGGCGGCATGTTCGCTCGGCGCCTGATGGAGTTGGCCCGGAACCAGGCCGCCGTTGGCCAGCGCCGCGCCGACGAGGCGCGCTGAAACCCATCCCTGACCTCGATAGGGTTGCGGACGGTTGCGAGGATACCGCTCCCCATAGGCGACGCCGGGTGCGGTGATGTCCCGGATGAGGAACCAGCCGTCGCGGAAGCCGACGATCCGGAACTCGGCACGGTAGGTATCGCTGGTGTCGCCGGAAGAGTCCGGTGCCTTCCAGGGTGGTGGAATGCGGCCGACGATGCGGGCGGTGGCATTGGGTGCTGCCCGCACGTTCATGCCGGCCGGGTCGGAATCGGCAGACCAGCCGGCGATATCGCAGGGCTCTGTGCGAGGCGGCAGGCGGCGTCGGGTCTGGCGCGCCTCCTCCTGTAGCTCGACGAAACCTGTCCAGTGCTCGACATCCTGGACCATGTGCGGCTCCACGACCTCCGCGCCCTGCGACACGAGGAGGTCGCCCTCCAGCGCCAGCTTCACCTCGATCGCCCGGCCGGCGTCGAAGGCGCTTCCGGGACGGGCGGGATCGTCGGCCCCCGTGCGGAAGATCGAGACAAAGCCGCGCATCTGGCTGAAGGACACCCGTCGAACCGGGCCAGGAACCCATCCGGGCCCCGCCGCCGTGCCGATGCCTGCGACCCACGCATGCGCGTCGATGCGACTCACGCGGTCTCCGCTGATGCGGTAGGCGTTCGGCACCTTTTCGCCGAGTTCGACGAGCACGCCGTCCTCCCTCGCATGAACCAGGGTGTGGAAAAACGGTTTGTCCCGGGACACGTCATAGGGTTCGAGAAAGCGCGCCATGACGTGCGCGCCAGACGTGGTCTCGCGGACGAGCATGAAGAGGTTGACCGATTGTTCAACCCCCTCGCCGCTTTCCCTCGCCTCGAAAACCTTGGCCTGAACGATCCGCAGTTTGTCGGCGCCAAAGGGCCAGAGACTGGATTCGACGGTGCGGCAGCGCAAATCTCGCACGGGGAGATGCCGCTGGGAGGGGTGGCGGCTCGCCTGGAAGACAGGGTCGATCCGCCAGTCCGTCTCGCCGAGGCTGCACGGCGGCAGCGGGGGCTGATCGGTGGCCCGGGCCGGACCCGCGTCCGCGGACATGAGCGCGGCGATCGCGGCGGCCGACGGGATCAACGAGCGACGAAGGCGGGCAAGCCAGGACATGGTGCGGTTCCTCTCGCCATGTCCTCTCGCAACACCCTGCTGCGCACCGATCCCTTGCGCGGCCTCCGATTGTTTCGATGGTTTCTGCTAGAACTGCACTTCCTGCCGGTTGCGGATCGACCGCCCGGTCGTATCCCGCAGTTCCGGTGCGATGATCGGCGGCGGCGTACCCGGTCCGAGCGGATCACGCGGGGCGCTCGAGCGCACGCGCACCGCCTCGCGGTTGCGGTCGATCGTCGTCGGGATGGCGCCCGCTGTCTGGCCGCTGACGATGGTCCCACCCAGCGGGTTGCCCGATGTCGGCGCACCGGTCGAGACACGGGAGACATTGGTGAGGCTGGCGCTTTCGCGGGCGCCCGGCGCGGTGCGCATGCCGTCGACCTCCATGCGGGACGGCGCACTTGCCTGCGGTTGCGCCGAAACCGGAACCGCCGAGGATGAGGCTGGCGGCGCGGTTGCGACGACCGTCGTTCCGGCTCCGGTTGGTGGCGGCAGGGAGGATGATTCGACACGACCGACGGGCACGGCCGTGACCGGCGCCTGCGAGGCCACGGGTGCACTCCCGCCCCCCATGCAGCCCGCCATGCACAGTCCGGCCAAGGTCAGGACGGCAGTCTTGTAGGTCATCATGGGTCCAATCACGCGGCCGGCAGTGCGCTCGGCATCATCTCGTAGGGTGGCTTCCAGCCCGGCAGCGCTGCGATCCGCTCGCGCCAGGCGTGCAGGTGCGGATAGGACGCGGCGATGTCATAGCCGGTCTCCGCATTGGGGTAGAACATGTAGCCGGCCAGCGAGATATCGGCGACCGTCGGACGCCCCGCCACCATAAACGGGGTCGTCGCCAGATGCGCCTCGGCCACCGCAAGCGCCGCGTCGACACGCGTCCGGAGGAACGACAGGACGGCGGGGTCCGCCGGCTTGCCCGCCAGCGACAGCATGAAGCGGTGCGTGGCGAAATAGCTGGTGAACTTGTGGTTGTCGAAGAGGATCCAGCGCAGGATGTCCATCTCCTCATCCTCGTTCGCCGGTGCGAACTGCCCCGTCTGTCGAGCGAGAAAGGTCAGGATCGCGCCGGACTGCGACAGGCGACGACCCTGATGCTCCAGCACCGGAACCTCTCCCATCACATTGACGTCGTGCCGCCACTCCGGAGCGCGCGTGGCCCCGTCGAAATAGCTGACGAGCACGGGCTCCCAGTCGAGCCCGCAGGCCGACAGCATGAGGGCGACCTTGTAGGCATTGCCCGACTGGGCGAAGCAATGGAGGCGATAGTCGGCCAAGCTGCCTCCTTGCGGCAACGACGGGAAAGTCGATTGGACCGACGCGCTATGTCAAAATAGAGGCGCCCGTCAGCGGCGGCGGGCGCGCTGCGCGGGCTCCTGTGCCGGGGTCGCATGCGGACCCAGAGCCGGATCCGGAGGCAGCGGCGGCGGCGTGGCATTGACGACGGGCGGACCGGGAGGCGCGGAGGGAGCCGTCTGCGCGCAAGCGCCGAGAGCCAGCAGGCCAAGAACAGTACAACATCTCAAGACCAGCATGTTCATGGCGTTCCCTTCCGAGCGGACATTCGACCAGCCCTTTAGCCGCACCCTGCCCCCTGCCGCAAGACGTCGGCTTTTCGTAAAGGCGGCGGCAACCTTAAGCAACTCTTAGGCGCCGTCGCTTAGGCTCCGTGCAGTGCAAGGATGCATGATCGGAGTCGCGGATGGATATCGCCACAATCCTGGGGCTGGTTGGGGCTGTCGGCGTCATTTTCGGCCTCATCATGATCGATGGAGGCAACTTCGCCCAGTACGTCGACAAGCATGCCATCATCATCATCTTCGGCGGTTCGGCCGTCGCCACGATGACGCGCTTTCCGCTGGGCATCATCGCCCACAGCCTGCCCATGGGGTTCAAGGCGGTGCTGGCCATGCCATCCACCAGCCCGCGCGATCTCGTGGAGGAGATCGCCCGGATCGCCGACGTGGCGCGCAAGCAGGGTCCCAACGCGCTTGAGAAGCTCGACATCGACAATCCGACCCTGGCCCAGGGCGTCCGCTACATCGCTGACGGCTATGATGCCGACTTCATCCGCCAGACGATGGAGACGGACAAGGACAACGTCTACATGCAGTTGGACGAGGCGCAGAAGGTCTACCGCTCCATCGGAGACTGCGCCCCCGCCTTCGGCATGGTCGGCACCATCCTCGGCATGGTCAACATGTTCGCGAACATGACCGACCCTTCGAAGCTCGGTCCCATCATGGCCATGGCGCTCCTCGCGACGCTCTACGGTGCCGTGGTGTCCAACTTCGTCTGCCTGCCGATCGCCGACAAATGCCACCTCAAGATGGCCGAGGAAGACATGACCCGCTCGATCATCATCGACGGCATCCTCCAGATCCGCAACCAGAAGAGCCCGCAGGTGGTCAAGGAGATGCTGCTCGCCTACCTGACGCCGCACGATCGAGAACACCTGGCAGAAGCCGCCTGAGGACGTCATGGCAAAGCGCAAGGGCGGCGGTCACGCGGGCGGTCACGGCTGGTATGTCACCTTCGCCGACCTGATGGCGCTGCTGATGTCGTTCTTCGTCGTGCTCGTGGCGACGTCCAACCAGGACGAACGCAAGAAGCACATGATGACGGGCTCCTTCCGGGAAGCCTTCGGCACGACCAGCAACACCAGTCTGACGGGCATGATCGAACTGCACGGGATCCCGACCCGCCCCTACATCCAGAACCTGTCGAACTCGCCCGAGCAGCCGACCGACCGACCCGCGCCGCAGACGCAGGAGCGCAATCCGGAGGCCATAAGCGCCATGGCCGACCGGCGGATGGCGCTCGCCGCCGCCAGCCTGCGCCAGGCACTGCAGGCCTTCCCGGAGATCGCCGAACTCTCGAAGAACGTGATCATGGAGGAACGGCCGGACGGTCTCGACATCCAGATCGTCGACCAGGACGGCCGGGCCATGTTCCCGCCCGACGGCCGCGAGCCCTACGAGCGGACGCGTCGCCTGATCGCCGCGCTGACCCCGGCCCTGCGCCAGCTCTCGAACCGGATCACAATCACCGGCCATACCTCGGGAACGCGGGTGCTCGGCCGGCCGGGCTATGGCCCCTGGGATCTCACCGCCGACCGCGCCAATGCCGTCCGCATGATTCTCGAGGAGAACGGGCTTCCCCCGGATCGCGTCTTCGCGGTGACGGGCAAAGGCGACAGCGAGCCGATGTTTCCCGACGACCCCTACCTCGCCGCCAACCGTCGCGTCTCGATCCTGATCATGAAGGAATCGCCCGTCACGCCGCGGGGCTTTCTCGGCAATTGAGGGCTACCGCCAGCCGATCTCCCCGAGGAACCGCTCGACGCAGGCGTTGAAGATCGTCGCACGCTCGAAATAGACGGAATGGCCCGATACCGGCACGCGAACGATGCGGGCATTGGGGAAGTTCTCCGCCACCCGCTCGATGCCGCGCGGACAGATCAACAGGTCCTCCTCGCCGATCACGAACAAGGCCGGGCAGCCGATGCGCGCGGCGTCCTCCGGCCCGCGCTTGCGCATGGCGCGGATGCGATTGCCGATCTCGTTC
This sequence comes from Phreatobacter aquiterrae, assembly GCF_053471285.1. Lineage (NCBI taxonomy): Bacteria > Pseudomonadati > Pseudomonadota > Alphaproteobacteria > Hyphomicrobiales > Phreatobacteraceae > Phreatobacter > Phreatobacter aquiterrae. The sequence continues at coordinate 185,411 of NZ_JBJPHW010000010.1, forward strand.
TTGTCCAGCCCCAGGGAAAGGCGGTCGACGGCCTGGTAAAGGGCGTGCAGGCCGGGTTGCTCGTCGGCCATGCGCGCACCCGCGGCGCGGTGAATGCCGCGCTCGGCCAGACGCGCGATGGCAGCCGGCGCGTCCTGCCGCCACGCTGCGACCGCGGGATCGCCGAAGCGGTCATAGTCGAAGGAGCCGGAGGTGCAGGCCATGACGATGCCGACCACCCGCTCCGGGGTGGCGAGCGCCGCCTCGACGCAGGTCCAGCCTCCCATCGACTGGCCGATGATCACCGCCTTGGGGATCGAGAGGTGATCGAGAAGTGCCTCCAGGTCAGAAGCGTAGAGCCGGGGATCGGGAATGCCTCCCGGCGTTGTCGAAGGCGCAAAGCCCCGATGCGAGAAGGCGACGACCTGATGGCGCTCGGCGAAGACCGGCGACGACTGCCACCAACTCAGATGATTGCCACCCAGCCCGTGGGCGAAGACGAGCGGGGGTCCCTCCCCGCCAACCTCATAGTGGATGACGGCGCCGTCCGGGCGCTCCAGCCGGCCGGCGGTGAAGGCGGGGATCACGGTCGTCATCGGCAAACTCCTTGCGGTTAGGAGTTTAGCGTTCCTGGACATGGTCGGGAAGGTCGCGCGATGCAGGCCGAACGTGTGAGGGCCTCCCTTTCCGCCGGCACACTAAGACGCCATCATCATTCCAAAGAACAGGGAGGATGACATGGCATTGGTCGATGCGGGGCGGCTCGAGGCACTCGTTGCGGCGGTCTTTGAGGAGGCGGGCTGCGACGCCGAGGAGGCGGGGCGCATCGGTCACTATCTCACCGAAGCCAATCTGACAGGGCACGACAGCCATGGCGTCGCGCGCGTCCCGCGCTATGTCGACTGGCTGCGCGAAGGTCGTGTCGAGGCGGGAAAATCGGTGACCGCCCTCGTCGATACCCCGGCTATCACCGTGCTCGATGGCCACTACGGGTTCGGCCAGACCGTCGGACCCCAGGCAGTGAGGATTGGCATCGCCAAGGCGAAGCAGAACGGCCTCGCCGCCGTTGCCCTGCGCAAGGCCGGCCATCTCGGCCGCATCGGCGATTTCGCCGAGATGGCGGCAGCCGAAGGCCTGGTCTCGATCCATTTCGTCAATGTCGTCGGCTCGATCCTCGTCGCCCCCCATGGCGGCGTCGACCGCAGGCTCTCCACGGCCCCGTACTGCATCGGCGTGCCACGGCCGGGCGAGGCGCCGCTGCTGCTCGATTTCGCCACGTCGCTGGTGGCCGAGGGCAAGGTCCTGGTGGCCTCGCTCGGCGGCAAGCCCATCCCTCCGGACGCGCTGATCTCACCCGACGGCAGCAAGAGCAGCGACCCCGCCGTCCTCTACGGCCCCTATCCCGCCGGTCCCGGCACCCGTGATCCCATGAACGGCCCTGGAGCCATCCGCGCCTTCGGCGAGCACAAGGGCTCCGGCCTCGCTTTCATGTGCGAGATCCTCGGTGGTGCGCTGAGCGGCGCCGGCACGACGGGGCCGGACAAGCGGTTCTGCAACGGCATGATGTCCATCTACATCGACCCGAAGGTGGTCGACCCCGACGGCTTCTTCCCCGGCGAATGCGCCGAGTACGTCGCCTACTACAAGAGCGCGCGGCCGGTGGAGGTAGGTGGCGAGGTGCTGGTGCCCGGCGAGGCGGAAATGCGCTCGAAGGCGAAAAAGCTGGCGGAGGGCGTGCCACTCTCGGACGGCACCTGGGACGCCATCGCGGCAACCGCCCGCGAACTGGGCATCGGCGACAACGTCATCAAGGCGGCGCTCCGCTAACGGGGCGCTGGCGGCGCCGATCCGCTTGTGCAAAGGAGAACGCAAGACCGATGCATCTGCCACGGGCCCTTCATCTGACGACGGCGGTCGTGGCGTGGGCGGCCCTCGCGCTGCAGTTCTGGCTGCTTGCCGGAACGCCGATGGCTGACGGAGCGACGCTGGGGTTCGCCGCTTGGCGCTTCCTCGGATTTTTCACCATCCTGACCAATGGCATGGTCGCCGTGGCGTCGACGATCCTTGCCGTCCATCCGGGCTCGACGCTGCTGGGACCTCGGAGCAAGTTGAGCCTCGCGACTGCAATCGCCCTCGTCGGACTTGTCTATTCCATCGCCCTGCGGTCGGTGTGGGACCCACAGGGCCTCCAGGCCGCGGTCGACCACGCGCTCCACGATGCGACCCCGGTCCTCTTCCTTGCCGCATGGCTCGCCGGATACCGGGGAGCACTGCGGTGGAGGGACAGTCTGTGGGCCACGGTCCTCCCGGCGGCCTATTGCATGTACGCGATGGCGCGGGGCGCCGTGGACGGCTGGTACGCCTATTTTTTCCTCGACCCCCGGACAGTTACGGCCAGCCTGTTCGCGCTGAACATCGTGGGTCTGCTGGGATTCGTGGTCGCCATAGCGCTGACGCTCATCGCGCTCGACCGCCTTCTGGCCCGATCCTGACGACTGCGGGGCCGCAGTCCGGACGCTCAGATGCTGCCGAAGTCGCCCCCACGCCCCTTGCCGGCAGCAAATCGGGCAGCACCGGCAATCCCCTCCTCGACCGCCATGCCCGCCGAGGTTCGCCACTCATTGCGCAGAGCGTCCGCCATGGGCAGATCCCATTGCGCGAGCGCGGAGGCCCGGTCGGCCCTGAGGCACCCTTGGGGGAAGCGTGCAATTTCATGGGCGAGAGCCTCGGCCGCCTCGCGGGACCGGCCATGCGGCACGACGCGGTCGGCCAGGCCGATACGCAGGGCTTCGTCGGCGTCCACCTTGCGGCCGGTCAGGATCAGGTCCAGCGCCCGTCCCTGCCCGACCAGTCGGGGCAGGCGCACGGTGCCGCCATCGATCAGAGGTACGCCCCAGCGTCGGCAATAGACGCCCATATAGGCGTCTTCCTCCATGACACGCAGGTCGCACCACAGCGCGATCTCCATGCCGCCGGCAACGGCCGGACCGGCGATCGCGGCGATGACCGGTTTGGACAGTTGCAGCCGCGTCGGACCCATCGGACCGCGCGGCCAGGCCCTGTCCCCATCGGGAATGTCGAGGAGGCCGCCGAAGGGCGTGCCGCCGGGAGCCGCGGCGGCATGTTTCAGGTCGAAGCCGGCGCAGAATGAGCCCCCGGCGCCCCACAGGACCCCGACGCTGGCGCTCTCGTCGGCATCGAAGGCCACGAGCGCATCGTGAAGCGCCTCTGCACCTTCCGGGTTCATCGCGTTGCGCGCCGCCGATCGCGTGCGGATGAAGGTCGTGACCGGGCCTGACGTCTCTATGGCGAGGTCGGGCATGACTCATCTCCTCAGTCGACGATACCCGGCGCGGTGATCACCATCATGGTGGCCGTCATCATGGCGATGAGCTTGCGCTCGCCCGCTTCCTCCGCGAAGCACTCGCCGAGTGTGACCATGATCGTCTTGCCCGGGCGGATCACTCTGCCGACGCCGATGAACCGCTCACCCTTGCCGGGCGACATCAGGTTCACCTTGAATTCGACGGTGAGCACGCCCGTGCCCTTCGGCATCAGGGTCATCGCCGCAAAGCCGCAGGCGTTGTCGATCAGCGCCGAGAGGGCCCCCGCGTGGACGAAACCGTGCTGCTGCAGGATGTGGCGGCCATAGGGCATCGTCATTTCGGCGTGACCGGGCTCAAGCCTGTCGAGGCCGACGCCGAGGGTCGCCATCATTGGCTGCCTCGCGAAGCTCGCCCGGCCGCGCGCCTCGAAATCCGGATCATTCACGGAAAAGTTCTGCTGGGCGGCAGCCATGCCTAGGCACCTTCATTGCAATATCGCCAAATGGTCGCAAACTGTCGTTGTGCCGGGCAACCCGTCCGGACGATCGAGGGATTGCATTGTTCTTCTGGTACCTGCCCCGCTTCACCGAAGCCGCCTTTGGCGCGGCGTCGCTTTCCGCGACCACTGCCGTGGCCGCCAGCGTCACCATCGCTCACCGCATGGCGCTCATGTCCGACCCGTCGACCCTCTTTCACGGTCCGGCGCGGGCCGAGGCGATGAGGATGATCGGCGAAAAGGTGGATGCGGCGGCTCAAGGGTCGCTCGACGCCGCCTTCGAGGTCGGGCGCCTCGCCATCCGCTCAACGACCGGACGAATGTCCACCGACGACGTCGCACACGGGCTTCTCGCCATCAGCGTCGCGGCGACGCGGCCGGCGGCGCGGCGGGCCAAGGCCAATGCGCGCCGCCTCAGCCGGGCTTGACAGCACCGGCCCGGCTTAGCTTTTTCCAAGGCGCCAGACCCCCACAGGCCTGGTCTCTACCGGCGGATATGCGCTCCCGACAGGCGAATCGGCCGCCAAGTTGCGCTTGCCAGCAGGCCTGGCGCGAAGACTTCATCCCCCACCGACATCAGACCATCGGGTTACATCAACCGATTGGCACAACCACAGGTCCGCGACCCGCTGACGCAGCGGTATCAGAATGCAGCGCTTTGCTGCACTCCAAGAAGGTATCGTTAATAACTCGCAATTTAAGCAAATTGGCATGCGTGTGCCAGACTCTTGGCCTCTCGCAGAATTCCATTCTTCGTAGGGGATCAGAATGCTTGCTTGGTTTCGTGATCGCACGATAGCGACGAAGGTTTTTGCTGCTGCGGCTGTCCTGGCCGTAGCCATGGTCTGCGTCGGAAGTATCGCCTTCTTGTCCCTTCTGCAGATGCACAACGCCAAGAAGGAATTGCACCAGGCCAGCGAAAGGCTGTTCGTGTCCGGTCGCGCCGCCGGATACCTGCTGTCCTATGTGACCGATGTGCGCGCGCAGACGTCCGAACTGACGCTGGCGCAGCGGCAGAAGTACGAGCGCGAGGCAGAGGAGGAATACAAGAGTGCCCTCGGCCGTATCGGCGAACTGAAATCGATGACGTTCGCTGCAACAGACCTCGCCGACTTGGACAAGGTCAGGCAGACTCTGGAACGCTATGAGGTGGCTCACCGCAAACTGCGTTCGCAGGCGCGCGGCGGCGACTATTCGGGCGCCGCCGAAACGGCGCGCGAGGCTCAGCCCATCGTGGACGAGGCCCGGCAGTTGCTCCGGTCGTTCGACGTCCGCAACGAGGACCTCAAGAAGGAGATGCTCGCGCATTCCGAGGATGTTTATGGTCGCGCGGTCTGGCTGATGATGGCCGCGACCGTCCTCGGCCTTCTGCTTGGCGGTGGATTGACGACCGCCATCGTCGTCGGAATGGTGACTCGCCCCCTGCAGGCCATCACTGCCGCCATGCTGAAGGTGGCCGGCGGCGATGCTCAGGCGGAGGTCCCTGCACTCGGCCGCAAGGACGAGGTGGGGCATCTGGCCGGCGCCCTGGAGACCTTCAAGCTCAACCTCGCGGAAAGTCGCCGTCTCGCCGTCGAGCAGGAGGCCGAACGTGCCGCCAAGGAGCGCCGGGCCAACGTCGTGGCGGGAGCCGTGGCCGAGTTCGAGAAACAGATCAGCGAGGTGGTCAGCACGGTGAGTTCGGCATCGGCGGAGCTCGAGGCGGCCGCCTCGACGCTGACGCAGACTGCCGGCTCGGCGCAGCAGCTTTCGACCATCGTCGCTGCGGCCTCGGAAGAGGCTGCCGGCAACGTCCAGTCTGTCGCCGCCGCGACCGACGAGATGTCCTCGTCGGTCGGAGAGATCGGACGCCAGGTGCAGGAGTCGTCACGCCGGGCCCATGAGGCGGTGCAACTGGCCAATTCCACCGACGCCAAGGTCAGCGAGTTGCTCGATGCCGCCGGACGCATCGGCGACGTCGTCAAGCTGATCACCGCCGTCGCCGACCAGACCAACCTGCTGGCGCTGAATGCCACGATCGAGGCGGCGCGCGCCGGTGAGGCCGGCAAGGGCTTCGCCGTGGTGGCGAGCGAGGTGAAGGCGCTGGCGAGTCAGACCGCCAAGGCCACCGAGGCGATCTCGGCGCAAATCGTGTCGATGCAGCAGGCGACCCGCGAGGCAGCCACCGCCCTCCGGACGATCGGCACGAGCATCGTCGAGGTTTCGGAGATTTCCACCGCCATCGCCGCCGCCGTCGAGGAGCAGGGCGCCGCAACGCTGGAGATTGCCCGCAATGTCAAATCGCTTCCAATCGCCACCCCTATTTCGCGTCCAAAGCAGGCCCCCATTGAGGGCGCAGATGCGAGCGGCCGCCCCGGCGTAGCTGGCCAGGGTTTCGCAGCCGGGGCGGCCGCGTTTCCA
>NZ_JBJPHW010000011.1:0-169661 GCF_053471285.1 Phreatobacter aquiterrae
CGAGGCAGGGAGGCAGAAACGAAGGCTGGTGGCGATCAGTCGCCTCGACGAAACGTCCCATCCGGCACCTCCGAAGCAGCTATCGAAGGCTATCACAGCGCGGGTTTTCACACAGCCTCGGCCCCAAAGCGGCTGTTCAGCCGGTCTGCTCAGTGCAAAACTCTGAATACACACTATGCGGTGGTGGCCATAGGGGACCCGTGTGACCAGCAACGACAAGACCAGCCGGAGGCGATGAGCGGCGTCGAGATCATCCTCCGCCTCGTCGGCGCCTTCTACGTCCTGGCCGGACTGCTCGTGGCGCGGAGGATGGTTGTGGAGGTTTTCCTCGACAAGGCCCTCTCGGGACTCACCATGAAGCCCGTGCCGCATGCCGACCAAGTTCGCGGCCGATGGATGCTGGGCATCGCGGCGAGCGTCTTTGCCAGCGCCGTACTGCTCCTGGCGCTGAGCGTCCTCGCTTTTCCCGCTTTCCTCGCCGGCGCGGCCGTACAAGGCGCCTATCTCGGCCATGTGGCGCCGCGCCTCGTCGACCCGGAGGAGCCACCGGACCCGGCAGGCCGCCGCGGCACCCGCAACGCTTTCCTGATCTATCTCGCCGCTACAGCTTTCGTCGCCTGGGCCGCCGTCGCGGGCCATCTGCGCTGGCCGGGCAAGGATCCCTGGCCCGCAGCGATCGCCGGTGTCGCCATCGCCGCCTTCGCGGCCTACCACATGGCAAAGATGAGGGCGCCTCTCGGCGGGCGCTACAGCCCTTCCGACGACCCCCTGCTGCCCGAGGCGCCGGAGGTCCTCCCCGACCGGGTCCGCCTGATGGTCCGCCCGTTCGTGCTGCCGTTCGCTGACGACAAGACAGGGCGGGTCGTACCGCAATCCCTCGCCGTCAGCACCTTCGGACATGAACTGGTGGCTGATATCCTCGACTGGGAGGAGGGCTATCTGGCCACCATCCCGCCGCGAAAGCGTACCGGCGGCTTCAGCGATCCGTTGGCCGCAGCCCGTCACGAGGCCGAAGGGCGCGCGCTGGCTGAGCGGATAGCGGTCGTGATCGGTCTAGAACGGGTGATCTATGCCCCGGTCGGAACCCCATTCCTTTCGGCACCCGAGCGCGTCTACACCCGGCCCCGGCGCATCAAAGTCATGGCAGATTACGCATGCCATCCGCTGTGGTCGATGGACGAAGCTTATTCCGGCAATCTCGATCCGGAGGCGCTCGGTCTGTCGCCGGCCCTCGTCACCGATCTGAGGGCTTGGGCGGAGCGTTTCGACGACGCGCTTGACTGGGACAATCCCGGCGCCGTGCGCGAGGCGGACGGGTTCGTCGCGCGACACGAGTCTGAGGGCTACGCCCTCGCGCAACGGTTGGCCGGCGAGTTGGCAGGGCAAAGCCGCGACGTCCAAGTCTACCTGTTGACGCAGGAGGCGGGTGTCGTGGAGGTCAGAGGCGGAAGCGCGGAGGATTTCCCGCCGGCTTCGGCCGTCTGAGCATCTCGGCCGAGAGCGTGTCGATCTATTTTCGGATCCGCAGCGGTTACGAACCATAGCTCCACGGGGTGTTGGGTGAGCGCATCGAACTCGTCTCCAGCAGGCAGAATTGAGGGAAGGCGACCCGTGGCGAAGTTGCTAGAAAGTAGCTAGCGCTGGCCTATTGCAGCTTTAGTGGCCGCGTTGCTGACGGCACGGAAAGAAAAACCCCCGCCAAACCAGAGGTTTGGCGGGGGCTTGAATGGTGGGCACGACTGGGATCGAACCAGTGACCCCTACGATGTCAACGTAGTGCTCTCCCGCTGAGCTACGCGCCCTTTGCGGTCCGGGGACCGCGAAAGCGAGGCGCACCGTATAGTGGGGATCGCGAAAGCGTGCAAGAGGATCGCGACGCCCAAAATGCGCCGGTGTGGAGGAGACCTCAGGCCGCCTGCTGGAGCATCTTCTCGACCTCGTTGACGAGGTCGCGCAGGTGGAAGGGCTTGGAGAGGATCTTGGCATCCTTTGGCGCCTGCGAATCCGGCTGCAGGGCCACGGCGGCGAAGCCGGTGATGAACATCACCTTGATGTCGGGGTCGAGTTCGGTGGCGCGGCGGGCGAGCTCGATGCCGTCCATCTCCGGCATGACGATGTCGGTGAGCAGCAGTTCGAACGGCTCCTCGCGCAGCCGGTGATAGGCGGACAGGCCGTTGTCGAAATGGGCGACGTCGTAACCGGCCGTCTGCAGCGCCTTCACCAGAAAGCGGCGCATGTCGTTGTCGTCTTCTGCCAGCAGAATCTTGCCCATGCTGAATGCGGTCCTTCGTCCGTCCGTCGTCGGGGAGGCGGTGTAGCGAACCCGATCCCGGTTGTGCCCATCAAGCCTGAAGATGGTAAATGTGCGGTGAATGGCGCGGCCGCCGTGCGCAGGTTCGGTCCGCGGGAGGCGGCCCGGCGCCGGCGAGGCTTCACAGACCCGCCTCAGGCGCTAGATTGAGTGACGGAGAAGGATCGGGGCGCATTACGATGATTGAGGCCGAGATCTGCGACATCGATCCCGCCTTCGAGGCGCTGGAGCCCGGCGAGACCAGGGCGCCGGTGGTGTTCAACTCGCCGCATTCCGGCCGGATCTATCCGCCGCATTTCATCGGACAGGTGCGTCTCGACCTGCCGCAGCTCCGCCGTTCCGAGGATACCGGCGTGGACGAGCTCTTCCTCGGCGTGGTGGAGCGCGGCATGCCGCTGATGCGCGTCCATTTCCCGCGGTCGATGGTCGACGTCAACCGCGAGCCCTACGAGCTCGATCCGCGCATGTTCGACGGCCGGCTGCCGACCTTTGCGAACACGCGGTCCATGCGGGTCGCCGGCGGGCTCGGGACCATTCCGCGGGTGGTGGGCGAGGCGCAGGAGATCTATGCGCGGCGGCTGCCTGTCGACGAGGCGCTGATGCGCATCGAGACGCTCTACAAGCCCTATCACCGGGCGCTTCGCCGCCTCATTGCCGCCACCCACCGGGCCTTCGGCGAGGTCCTGCTGGTCGACTGCCACTCGATGCCCTCCATGGCGCCGATCCGCGAGGACCGCCCGCGCGCCGACGTCGTCATCGGCGACCGCTACGGCACGAGCTGCTCACCATCCGTCGGCGACCTGATCGAAGGCGTGCTGCGCGCCCGTGGCTACAACGTGGTGCGCAACAAGCCCTATGCCGGCGGCTTCATCACCGAGCATTACGGCCAGCCGCAGACCGGGGTCCATGCGGTGCAGATCGAGATCAACCGGGCGATCTACATGGACGAGCGGACCTACCGGCCGACGGCCGACTTCGTCCGCCTGCAGGCCGACCTGATGGCCCTGGCGGAGGCCCTGGCGCGGCTGCCGCTGGACCGTGCCGGCGACTGGCGCATCGCTGCGGAATAGCCGGATCAGTTCCATCAAATCTGCATGGCTCGCGGAATCAGCCCCTGTCGACGCGAATGGGCTTGGCAGTGAATCTGTCCAGCTGATCGGTTGATCAGGGTGCATTGCACAACGAGTCGGGGCGAGTTTTCTATTTTATACGACCTCTCCCATCCAGTTTCCGTGCCACGTCATCTTCCATCCAACTCATTGAAAATCATGAGTTAAATGACACGCTGGAAAAGAAAGAGGCCGCTCACTTTCGTGAGCGGCCCAAGTCTAGGGAGGAAACGCCCAAGGAGGGCTGCGAGGCACCGCAAGGCGATACCGCGCTGCAACAATATGCCTATGGTCGCCGGGAAAGGCAAGAAGGCTGTCCCATTATTTTCAGACCGCTGCCGCTGTCCCGACAGGACCCGTCAGGTGGCCGTGCGCCGGGGGTCGGGCGCCCTGAGATAGGCGAGGGTCGCGACCGCCAGAAGGACGGCCTGCAAGCCGAAGGCGATCTGGAAGGCCGCCACCGGATAGACGGCGGCGTCGCCGGCTACTGCTTTCACGGCGAGGCCGGTTACCCACTGGGTGATGAAGCTGCCGCTCATGGTTCCCATGTTAATGAACGACAGGCCGCGTCCGGTGATCTCGGGCGGGAACAGCGACTTGGAATGGGCCACCAGAACCGGCGTGAAGGCGCAGGAGAAGCCGAGCAGCCCGACGATGATCTCGGTTTGCGCCGCGCCATGGTGGCCGAGACCGATCAGCGCCGCGAGCAGGGCGAGGGAGAGGGCCGAGCCGGTCACGACGATCGGCCGATAGGCGCCGACGAAACGGTCGGCGTAGCCCCAGGCCAGCGTGCCGATCACCTGCGCCATCGCCATGATGAAAAGCACGCGCCCCTGCGCCGCGAGACCTGCACCGTGGACATGGGCGAGGTAGGGACCGCCCCACAGGCCGATGATGAGCCCGAAGGTGGAATAGGTGGAGAAGGACATCAGGAACAGCGGCCAGAAGCCGCGGGTGCGCATGACGGCGCCCACCCCCGCCAAGGCCTCGCGCATCGTTTCCGCCGGCCTGCCGGCGAGGCGCCCGGCACCGGGGCCGCGCACGGCCAAGACGATGCCGGTGAGCAGCAGGGCGGAGACCAGGGCTGCCACCACGAAGGCGGCGCGCCAGCCGTAAACGGCGGTCATCCAGCCGAGCGGCGCGGTCGCCAGGATCGTGCCGATGCTGGAGATGGCGATCTGCAAGCCGGCAAGGCTGGCGAAGACGGCGGGCGGGAAGGTGCGCGCATAGATGACCAGCGGCGCCATGAAGAAGGTGGAGCAGCCAATGCCGAGCAGCAGGCGTCCGGCGATCAGTCCCGCCTGTCCCGCCGCCAGGGCGAAGACCAGCGAGCCGGCGACGACGAAGAGGGCGGAGCCGAGAAGCGCTGCGCGCGGACCATAGCGATCGATGATGACGCCAACCGGGATCTGGCACAGCGCGAAGATGAGGAAAAAGCTGGAGGCGACGAGGCCGAGTTCGTCCGGGTCGAGCTTCAGCTCCGTGGCGAGCGTCGTCGCGATGACCCCGACCGAATTGCGGAAGAACTGGCTGACGGCGGTCGCCGTGGCGAGAACCGCGACGAGGGCGATGACCGCCGGGCGGCTCATGGCGCCGTGGACTGAACTGAACACGTGTTTCCTCCGGCCGGCGACACTGCCCTTGCGTCCCTTCCGCAGCAAGGCGGGTGGCGGCACCCCTGTGGCCGTGCCGCTGCATGGAACCGGGAGCAGGGGCCGCCCCGCGTTGCGGTTGCAGGTCGCCCGGCCTATAGCTCGCGGCACCGGTCAGGAGAGGACACCCATCGTGAGCGCCGTCGATTTCGAGAGCTTCGTGCGCGATCTCGCGCGTCTGTCCGGCGAGGCCATCCTGCCCTTCTTTCGCACCTCAATCGGCGTCGAGAACAAGGCCGGTCTCGGCCAGTTCGATCCGGTGACGGAGGGCGACCGTGCCGGCGAGACCGCCATGCGCCACCTCATCAAGCGCACCTTTCCGGAGCACGGCATCGTCGGTGAGGAATATGGCGAGGAGAACGCCGGCGCCGAGCATGTCTGGGTGCTCGACCCGATCGACGGCACCAAGGCCTTCATCGCCGGCATTCCGGTCTGGGGAACGCTGATCGGCCTCGTCCGCCACGGTGTTCCGGTGTTCGGCATGATGCACCAGCCGTTCATCGGCGAACGTTTCTGGGGTGACGGCGCGGCCGCCCGCTACGAGGGACCGGCGGGCGCGCGCAACCTGAGGACGCGGCCCTGCCCCGGGCTGGAAGCCGCGACCATCATGACGACCTCGCCGAAGCTGTTCGATGCGGAGACGCGCCAGTTGTTCAATGCGGTCGAGGCCCGCTGCCGCACCTACCGCTACGGCGCCGACTGCTACGCCTATTGCATGCTGGCGGCCGGCCATGTCGATCTCGTGGTCGAGGCCGGGCTCAAGGCCTACGACATCGCCGCTCTGGTGCCGATCATCGAGGGCGCCGGGGGCGTGGTGACGACCTGGGACGGCGGGCCTGCGGGTGGCGGCGGACGCATCGTCGCGGCTGGCGACAAGCGTGTCCACGCCGAGGCGCTGGAGATCCTCAACGCCTGACGGCCTGTCCGGCTAGAGGAAGGCCTGCTCGCCGGGCACGAAGGCGTCGAAGGCAGCCCAGAACTGCGCGCGGATCTCGTCGCGCTCGTGCAGCGGCTCATGGCGCGAGCCGGGGATCACCACCGCGCTGCCGGTCTTCAGCCGGCGGGCGAACTCCTCGACGCGGGGCGTGTCGATGAGGGGATCACGGGCAGCGCCGACAAGCAGCATCGGCTGGCGGATGGGCCGCGTGTAGAGCGGGTGGGCGAAGCGGCGCGTGACCGCCAGCGCCTCGCGCAGCCAGCCGACCGTCGGCGCGCCGAGGCCGAGCCGGGCATCCGCCTCGGCATAGGCCGCAGCGCGGGCGTAGCGGACCGGATCGGAGGTCACGGGATTGCCCTCGAAGGGCTTCAGCGCCACCGGCGCGGTGGAGCCGCCGGGCACGATCGAGCCGCTCATCCCGGCGAGCGACAGCGCGGTGGCGAGCGGGCGGATGAGAAAGGGGGAGCGCACCTGCGCCAGCGCCACCATCGGCGCCGACAGCACCATCCGGTCGAACCAGGTGCGGCCGCCGTGCGCGGCTTCGATGAGGACGGCGCCGCCCATGCTGTGGCCGAGGGCGTAGAAGGGCGGGCGGCAGTCGGGAAGACCGACCACCGACATGGCCGTGTCGAGGTCGATCTGGAAATCGGCGAAGCGCCGGACGTGCCCCTTGCGCAGGTCGGAGAGGAGCCGGCCGGAGCCGCCCTGACCGCGCCAGTCGAAGGCCAGCACCCCGAAGCCGCGGGCGCGCAGTTCGTCGACCACCTCGAAGTATTTCTCGATGAACTCGGCCCGTCCCTGGCAGAGGACCACCGTGCCGCGTCGCGGCGCGCCGGTCGCCTCCCATCGCGCGTAGCGGATCGCGATCCGGTCGGGCGTGGTGATGGTTCCGGCGCGGACGCCGGCGGGGATCGGCCTGTCGGGCAGGGCGACGAGATCCATCGGGCGGGTCAACTCGCGAATCGAAAGACGGGAGCATCAGGATGCCCCCGCCTCGCTAACACAGCCTTAGCGACGGATCAGCGCAGGATGCGCACGTCGCGGCCGGTATAGGGATCGCGCTCCCAGCCAGGCGGCGGCGCGCGGCGCTGGCGATAGACAGGCGCGTCGTCGTAGTAGCGCGGCGCAGGGCGCTCGTAGTAGCGCGGCGCGGGGCGATAGCCGGGCGGGTCGCCATAGTAAACGCGCGGCGCAGGACGCTCGTAGTAGCCGCCGCCGCGAACGCGGGGGCAGGGTTGCCGCACCCAGACCGGCGTCTGCGTGCCGGTATTCGGATCGGTCTCAATCCGCCGGATCGGCGGGCCGCAATCCTGGACGTGCATCATGAGTCCATCGCCCGACCCCGGCAGCGGTGCCACGGGCATGGCCATGGCCATGGCGGCCGCGGGGAACAGTGCGGCGAGAGCCGTCGTCAGCAAGGTCTTGCGCATGGGCACCTCCTCAGTGCGTGGTATCAACTCTTCTCCACCATGGCTGGTTCCGCAAGGTTACTGCGCCGGCCGAAGACAGTCACGGTGAACGATCGACCCCTCAGGGACGGGCCGGGCCGTCGCGGCGCGGCAGGCGGCCGTCGCCGATGACGCGCAGGCCGACAATCTCGCCGTTGCGGGCATCCATGACCAGGCGCAGGCGCTGGCCGTACCTGTCGGTGCCGTGGGTGAGATAGGCGCTGCCGCGCCGGATCACCGGGTCGGTGACGGCATAGCCGCGCTGCGACAGTCGCCCGCTCACCTCGCCGGCGGGGATGAGACGTTCGGCCGCGCTCCGGTCGCGGCGCTGAGGATCGGGCTCCGCAGCGCGGGCGAGGCCGCCGGCGCAGGCGAGGAGGGCGACGGCGAGCACCATGCTGGCGGTTCCCGCGACGAGGCCGAGCGCGAGTGTGGACACCGACGACGACCGCGGCATGCTAACAGGGTGCGGCGCGCCGGCGGGGCGGGGTGTGCGCGACATGGTCATGCGCATGATCAAGCTTCCCGGGTCGGCGTTCGCCGGCCCTCTTCCAGGGTGGAGGACCGGAGGGGCAGGCGCCGGTCCATCGTCCCCCTCCATATGGGGGCACCGCCCTGAACCGTCGCGGAAGCGGCCGTTCACCGGCGCTTCATCGGGCGAGCACGATCCGCACGGGGATCTCCTTCAGGGGTCTTGCGAAGCTCCGGAGGCCTTCCTAACTCTTCTCCCGTGCAGGCCCGATGAGGCTGCACGAACCGTTTGGCCCGGCCGTTTCAGGCGGGCCACGTCACTCTTGGTGTCGCTTGAAGGAGGACATCCCATGCGCAGCTTCGATCTTGCTCCGCTCTATCGCTCGACCGTCGGTTTCGACCGTCTCTTTTCGATGCTCGACCAGACCTCCGGTCTCGAGGCCCCCACGCAGAGCTACCCGCCCTACAATATCGAGCGGACCGGCGAGAACGCCTACCGCATCTCGGTGGCCGTCGCCGGCTTCACCGACAAGGACATGTCCATCGAGGTGAAGGAGCAGGCCCTGACCATCCGCGGCGAGAAGGCCGCCGGAGAGGGAGAGGCCAAGCCCGACTACCTGCACCAGGGCATCGCCGCCCGCGCCTTCGAGCGCCGCTTCCAGCTCGCCGACCATGTCTTTGTCAAGGGCGCGGCTCTCGAGCATGGCCTTCTGCACGTCGATCTCGTCCGCGAGATTCCGGAGGCCATGAAGCCGCGGCAGATCGCCATCAGCACCGGCGAGGGCGCCCGCGTCATCGAAGGCACGGCCAACCGCCAGGCCGCCTGAACCGCATCGGTCTTGACGGCAGGGCCGCCCTCCAACGGCCCCTCCTGAGATGCACGAACGCCCCTGTGAGGCATCACCGGGGCGTTTCGTCGTTTGCGGCCATGAATGAATGCGGCGGAGAGGTTGCCACCGGCCTCAGTTCGAGGCCGGGGGAGCCACCTGACGGACGCCGGGCGTCGTCGGCGGACCGCCGGCCTGCGGCAGGGGCTCGCCATTCGGGCCGAGGAAGCGGCCATCGATCAGCACCCCCTCGCCATCCGCCGGCTTCTGCGCCGTCTCGGCAGGAGGGGCCGGTGTCGCCGCCGCAGGAGGCTCCGCGACGGGGTTCGTCGCGGCGGGCGGCTCGACAACGACAACAGGCGGGGCGGGCTCGGGGGCCGGATCGGGCGCGGCCGGGGGCAGGGCAGCTGCAGGGGCCGGGTGCTCCTCGACGGGGGCGGCCGGCGTTGCGGCTGTGGGCGGCGGCTCGACCTGCACCGGAGCTGGCTCCTCGCGCGGGGTCTCGGAGGCCGGCGGTATGGCCGCCGCAGGTGGTTCGGCCTGCGGAACAACGCCGACGGGCGGCGGGATCGGCGTCGTGGGCTCGACGCTGAGCGGCGGCGTCGCCGGAACGGGCACGGCCGATGGCGGATCGACCCGGCGCGGCGGCAGGGCTGCCGCAGGGGGCGGGGCGACCGGAGCATCGATTGCAGGCGGGCTCGCGACAGGCGGGATCACTGGCGGCACCACCTGCGGGCGCGGGGCCAGATCGCCATCGATGTTCGGGCGGGGGGTCGGCACCGGTACGATGCGGGCGGTGATGTTGGGCTGCGGCCGCGGCGCGGGACGCTCCGGGCGATCCAGCGCGTCGGGGTCGAGACGGCCCTCGCGCAGCCCCGGCTGCGGCGCACCCTCACGCCCGAAACTCGGACGCTCATCGCGCCAGACCGGCGGGGTCGGGAAACGCTGGCCGCCAGGCTCCAGCTCGCGGATGTTGATCGGCGCGCCCGAATAGGCGTGGATGGTGACGCGGGTGCGCTGGCCGGCGCTGCCGACCGCCTCGACGACCCAGACGCGACCGGCGAGGCGCGGCCGGCTGATGGCGCGGTGGCCCATAGAGCGGGCGATGGCGATGGCCTGCGCGGCGGGAATGGGCCCCTCGATCTCCGGCTCGACATAGCGTCGGCGATAGACCGGCGGTTCATCGTCGTCATCGTCATAGACGCGCGGCGGACCCCAGCCGCCCCAGTACTGGACGGGAATGGCCTCGGCCGCAGAGGCGACCAGCCGGCCGCCCACCAACGGATTGGCGGACACCGGCCCGATCCCGGCGGTAATGGCGGCAGCGGCAACTGCCATGAGCAATGTATGGCGCACGAATTCGCGTCCTTGTTCCCCAACTGCCCCGCGGCAACCTTTCGGCAAGGAGAACGGCGATTTCAGGGCGGCCGTGTTTCAGCAGGATTTCGAGAGGGTTGCGCGGCAAGTCAGCCGCGCTGCGCCCAGCACCGGGCCGTCAAGCCAAGGCGTCAGGATGCCGAGAAGGTGTGCCACTAAAGCCTTCGGTCCGAGGACACCCCGGATTGTGCCGGAAATGCTCGAAATGGGCTCTCTGCCCAGTGACCGATCTCTTATGTGCCCGCATTGGTCCGTGACAGGCAATGCACCGGAACGGCCCGTTTCCGCGCTGCAACGCGTCCTGAATAGTCAAACGTACCCACTGTCCCTCGATACGGACTTCCGCCTCGAGATTCTCCGAGATTCCCGATGGCGGATGGGAGGAGCCAGCGGCCAGCGGCTGAGCCGCCTTGGCCGCAATGGCCAGGAAACGCTCGATTTCCTCGTCGCGCGTGGCGAAACTGGTGACGAGGCGCATCATCTGCTCGCCCGGACGAGCCCGCTCGGCCTCCGGTAGGCCCTTGTCCGGCCAGGGGTAGAAGGCAGCGCCCTCCGCCTTGAGGGCATCGACGATCTCCTGCCGCATGATCGGGAACAGGCCGTTGGCCTGTGGAACGATGGGCAGGCGAACGCCCGGAATGGCGGAGAGGCTATCCGCGAGACGCTTCGCCGCCGCGTTGGCGTGGCGGGCGAGGTCCAGCCAGTGGCCGCCGTCGAGGAAGGCGTCCATCTGAGCCGCGAGGAAGCGGTGCTTGGACAGGAGGTGTCCGGCGCGCATGCGGCGGCGGACCATCTCGGCGCCCTTGGCCGGATCGAAATAGATCAGCGCCTCGCAGGCGAGGCCGCCGCCCTTGGTGGTGCCGAAGGACAGGACGTCGACGCCGGCCTTCCAGGTGATCTCCGCCGGCGTGCAGCCAAGCGCCGCGACGGCATTGGCGAAACGCGCGCCGTCCATGTGGACGCCGAGACCATTGGCGCGGGCGATGGCGGACAGGGCCTTCACCTCGTCGACCGCATAGACCTGGCCGAGCTCGGTCGACTGGGTGATCGACAGGGCGTGGATCGGCGCATTGTGCGGCACGCGGCGGCCGAGCCCGGCGATCGCCGCCTCGAGCGCAGCCGCCGTGATTTTCGCGCCGCGGCCGGGAATGCCGACGAGCTTGGCGCCGCCGGTGAAGAACTCCGGCCCGCAGCACTCGTCCTCGATGACGTGGCTCTCGTCGTGGCAGAGCACGATGCCCCAGGGCGGGGTCATGGTGGAGAGGGCGAGGCCGTTGGCGGCCGTGCCGGTTGAGACCATGTAGACGCCGACGTCGCGCTCGAACAGGTCGCAGAGCTTCTGCACCACCGCCTTCGTGGCGTCGTCGTTGCCATAGCCGAGGCGCGCGCCGCCATTGGCGGCTGATATCGCCTGCATCACCTTGTCGGAGGCGCCGAGGCCGTTGTCGCTTGCGAAGAACATCGAGAAACTCCCTGCCTCCTTGCTATCGCGGAGGCAGGGGCGATGTCATCCCTCAGCGCGGCAGGGTGGTCGTGCCGACAAGGTCCTTGTCGATGGCATGCGCGGCCTGGCGGCCCTCGCGGATCGCCCAGACGACGAGGCTCTGGCCGCGCCGCATGTCGCCCGCCGCATAGACCTTCGGCACCGAGGTCCGGTAGTCCGAGACGTTGGCGGCGACGTTCTTGCGGGCGTCGAGCGAGACGCCGAGGCTCTCGACCATGCCCTCGTGGACGGGATTGACGAAGCCCATGGCGAGCAGGACGAGGTCGGCCTTGAGGTCGAACTCGGAGCCCGGGATCGGCTGCATCTTCTCGTCGACGCGCACACACCTGATCTTCTTGACCCGGCCGTTGGCGCCGATGAACTCCGACGTCATCACGGCGAAGTCGCGCTCGGCGCCTTCCTCGTGGCTGGAGGAGGTGCGCAGCTTCAGCGGCCAGAGCGGCCAGACCAGCGCCTTGTTCTCCTTCTCCGGAGGCTTCGGCATGATCTCGAGCTGCGTCACCGAGACCGCGCCCTGGCGCACCGAGGTGCCGATGCAGTCCGAGCCGGTGTCGCCGCCGCCGATGACGACGACATGTTTGCCGGAGGCGAGGATCGGCTCGTTCGTGCCGATGGGTTCGCCGGAGACGCGGCGGTTCTGCTGCGGCAGGAACTCCATGGCGAAATGAACGCCGTCGAGGTCGCGGCCCGGAATCGGCAGGTCGCGGGGCTTTTCCGAGCCGCCGGTGAGCAGCACGGCGTCATAGCCGGCGGTCAATTCCTCGACCGGGCGGGTGACGCCGATGTGTTCGTTGTAGTGGAAGGTGACGCCCTCGGCCTCCATCTGGTGGATGCGGCGGTCGATGAGGCGCTTCTCCATCTTGAAGTCGGGGATGCCGTAGCGGAGCAGGCCGCCGGCCTTGGCGAACTTCTCGTAGACGTGGACATCGTGGCCGGCGCGGGCGAGCTGCTGGGCGGCGGCGAGCCCGGCAGGGCCGGAGCCGACGACTGCGACCTTCTTCCCCGAACGCGTCTTCGACGGCTCCGGCGTGATCCAGCCCTCGTTCCAGGCGCGGTCGACGATGGCGCACTCGATCGTCTTGATGGTGACCGGCGTGTCCTCGATGTTCAGCGTGCAGGCCGCCTCGCAGGGGGCGGGGCAGATGCGGCCGGTGAACTCGGGGAAGTTGTTGGTCGAGTGCAGGTTGATCGACGCCTCGCGCCAGCCGCCGTTGTAAACGAGGTCGTTCCAGTCGGGGATCTGGTTGTTGACCGGGCAGCCGTTGTGACAGAACGGAATGCCGCAGTTCATGCAGCGCGCCGCCTGGTTGCGGGTGCCTTCCTCGCTCAGCGGGATGACGAATTCACGGTAATGGCGGATGCGGTCGCCGGCCGGCGCATAGCGCCGGTCCTGGCGGTCGATCTCCAAGAAGCCTGTGACCTTCCCCATCGTCTTATTCTCCTGCCAGCGCGAGCGGACGCTGGGCCTGTTCCATTTCCTGAAGCGCGCGGCGGTACTCGACCGGCATCACCTTCCTGAATTTGGGCAGCATCTCCGACCAGCGGTCGAGGATGTCCTGCGCGCGCCGCGATCCCGTGTACCGGGCATGGTTGGCGATGAGCTGGTGCAGGCGCTCTGCATCGAAGCGGCTCATGTCGCTCATCACGTCGACGCGGCCGTGGCTGTCGAGCCCGCCGGTCTGGTGATAGACACGGGAGAGGAGGTCATCCTCCTCCGGCACCGGCTCCAGCTCGACCATCGCCATGTTGCAGCGGCGGGCGAAATCGCCTTCCTCGTCCAGCACGTAGGCGATGCCGCCCGACATGCCGGCCGCGAAGTTGCGGCCGGTCTGGCCGAGCACGACGACGACGCCGCCGGTCATGTATTCGCAGCCGTGGTCGCCCGTGCCCTCGACCACCGCGATGGCGCCCGAGTTGCGCACGGCGAAGCGTTCGCCGGCGATGCCGCGGAAGTAGCACTCGCCCTCGATGGCGCCGTAGAGCACGGTGTTGCCGACGATGATCGAGTTGTCGACGTCGAGACTGGTCGCCTCCGACGAGGGATAGACGATGATCTTGCCGCCTGAGAGGCCCTTGCCGACATAGTCGTTGGCCTCACCCTCGAGCTCCAGCGTGACGCCGCGGGTGACCCAGGCGCCGAAGCTCTGGCCCGCCGTGCCCTTCAGCTTGACGTGGATGGAGTCGTCCGCGAGCCCGGCATGGCCGAAGCGCGTCGCGACCTCGCCCGACAGCATGGCGCCGACCGAGCGGTTGGCGCTGGCGATCGGCATCTCGATGACGACCGGCCTGCCCTCCTCGAGGGCAGGCTTCGCGCTCTCGATGAGCTTGCGGTCGAGCACGGCCTCCAGATGATGGTTCTGGTCCTCCGAGCGGCGGATGCCGACCTCGGCCGGCACGACCGGCTTGTGGAACAGCCGGGAGAAGTCGAGCCCATTGGCCTTCCAGTGGTCGACGGCCTCGCGGCGGTCGAGCATCTGCATCTGGCCGACCATTTCGTCGATGGAACGGAAGCCCATGGAGGCCATGAGTTCGCGCACTTCCTCGGCGACGAAGAAGAAGTAATTGATGACGTGCTCGGGCTGGCCCTTGAAGCGCTTCCTCAGCACCGGGTCCTGGGTGGCGACGCCCACGGGGCAGGTGTTGAGGTGGCACTTGCGCATCATGATGCAGCCGGACGCGATCAGCGGCGCTGTGGCGAAACCGAACTCGTCGGCGCCGAGCAGGGCGCCGATGACGACGTCGCGGCCGGTGCGAAGGCCACCGTCGACCTGCACCGAGATGCGCGACCGCAGGCGGTTCAGCACCAGGGTCTGGTGGGTCTCGGCGAGGCCGATCTCCCACGGCGAACCGGTGTGCTTGATCGAGGTGAGGGGGGACGCGCCGGTGCCGCCCTCGAAGCCGGAGATGGTCACGTGGTCGGCGCGCGCCTTGGCGACGCCGGCGGCAACCGTGCCGACGCCGACCTCGGAGACGAGCTTCACCGAGACGTCGGCCCGCGGGTTGACGTTCTTCAGGTCATAGATGAGCTGCGCCAGGTCCTCGATCGAGTAGATGTCATGGTGCGGCGGCGGCGAGATCAGGCCGACGCCCGGCGTCGAGTGGCGCACCTTGGCGATGACGGCATCGACCTTGTGGCCGGGCAACTGGCCGCCCTCGCCGGGCTTGGCGCCCTGCGCCATCTTGATCTGCATCATGTCGGAATTGACGAGATATTCCGTCGTGACGCCGAAGCGGCCGGAGGCGACTTGCTTGATCGCCGAGCGCATGGAGCGGCCGTCGGGCAGGGGCTGGAAGCGCTCGGCCTCCTCGCCGCCCTCGCCGGTGTTCGACTTGGCGCCGATGGCGTTCATGGCGAGCGCCAGCGTCGTGTGCGCCTCGCGCGAGATGGAGCCATAGGACATGGCGCCGGTGGCGAAGCGCTTGACGATGGCGGAAGCCGGCTCGACCTCGTCGAGGGGGACGGGCTTGCGGCCGTCCTCTTCCGCCGTGCGGATGCGGAACAGGCCGCGGATGGTCTGCAGCCGCGACGTCTGCTCGTTGATGAGGTGCGCGAACTCGCGGTAGCGGTCCTGGCTGTTGCCGCGCACGGCATGCTGCAGCGCCGCCACCGTCTCCGGCGACCAGACGTGATCCTCGCCGCGGATGCGGTAGGCGTACTCGCCGCCGACCTCAAGGGTGGTCTTCAGCGTCGGATCGTCGGAGAAGGCCGCGGTGTGGCGGATCACCGTCTCCTGGGCGACCTCGGCGAGGCCGACGCCGCCGATGCGGGTGGCGGTGCCGGTGAAATACTTCGCGACGAAGTCGTCGGCGAGGCCGACAGCGTCGAAGATCTGCGCGCCGCAATAGGACTGGTAGGTCGAGATGCCCATCTTCGACATCACCTTCATGATGCCCTTGCCGATGGACTTGATGAAACGCTTCACCACCTCGTCGGCGTCGACTTCCGGCGGCAGCAGGCCCTTGGCGTGCAGCTCCTCCATGGTCTCGAAGGCGAGATAGGGGTTGATCGCCTCGGCGCCGTAGCCGGCGAGGCAGCAGAAGTGATGCACCTCACGCGCCTCGCCCGTCTCCACGACGAGGCCGGCGGCGGTGCGCAGGCCCTTGCGGATCAGGTGGTGGTGGACGGCGGCGGTGGCGAGCAGCGCCGGGATCGGGATGCGGTCCGCGCCGACCATGCGGTCGGACAGGATGATGATGTTGTAGCGGCCGTGGACGGCGGCTTCGGCGCGGTCGCAGAGAAGCTGGAGAGCCTCCTGCAGGCCGGCGGCGCCCTTGGCGGCCGGATAGGTGATGTCGAGGGTCTTCGTGTCGAAGGAATCCTCGCGGTGGCCGATGCAGCGGATCTTCTCCAGGTCCTCGTTGGTGAGGATCGGCTGGCGGACCTCCAGGCGCTTGCGGCGCGAGGTGCCGTCGAGGTCGAACAGGTTCGGCCGGGGCCCGATGAAGGAGACGAGGCTCATGACGAGTTCCTCGCGGATCGGATCGATCGGCGGGTTCGTCACCTGGGCGAAGTTCTGCTTGAAGTAGGTGTAGAGCAGCTTCGACTTGGAGGAGAGTGCGGAAATCGGCGTGTCCGTGCCCATCGAACCGACGGCCTCCTGGCCGGTCGTCGCCATGGGCTCGAGCAGGATCTTCACGTCCTCTTGCGTGTAGCCGAAGGCCTGCTGCTTATCGAGCAGCGGCACGTCGGTGCGCGAGGCGCGCGGCTCGACGGGGGGAAGGTCCTCGAGGATGAGCTGCGAGCGCTCCAGCCACTCCGCATAGGGGCTGGCGCCGGCGAGCTGGGCCTTGATCTCCTCGTCGGAGATGATGCGGCCCTCGGCGAGATCGACGAGCAGCATCTTGCCCGGCTGGAGGCGCCACTTGCGGATGATCTCGCTCTCGGGAACGGGCAGGACGCCCATTTCCGAGGCCATGATGATGCGGTCGTCCTTGGTGACGAACCAGCGCGCCGGCCTCAGGCCGTTGCGGTCGAGCGTCGCGCCGATCTGCCGTCCGTCGGTGAAGGCGATGGCGGCGGGGCCGTCCCACGGCTCCATGATGGCGGCGTGGTACTCGTAGAAGGCGCGGCGCTGCTCATCCATCAGCTTGTTGCCGGCCCAGGCCTCGGGCACCAGCATCATCACCGCATGGGCGAGGGAATAGCCGCCCTGGACGAGGAACTCGAGGGCGTTGTCGAAGCAGGCCGTGTCCGACTGGCCCTCGTAGGAGACCGGCCAGAGCTTGGAGATGTCGTTGCCGAAGAGCTCGGAATCGACGCTCGCCTGCCGCGCCGCCATCCAGTTGACGTTGCCGCGCAGCGTATTGATCTCGCCGTTGTGCGCGACCATCCGGTAGGGGTGCGCCAGTGACCAGGCCGGGAAGGTGTTGGTCGAGAAGCGCTGGTGCACGAGGGCGAGGGCGCTCTCGAAGCTCGGATCGTGCAGGTCGGGGAAATAGGAGCCGAGCTGGTCGGCCAGGAACATGCCCTTGTAGACGATGGTCCGGCACGACAGCGACACGGGGTAATAGCCCTTGGTGCGCGGGTCGTTCAGATCATAAACGAGGTTGGAGATGACCTTGCGCAGCACGAAGAGGCGGCGTTCGAATTCGTCCTCCGATTCCACCCCCGCGCCGCGCGCCACGAAGATCTGCTTGTGCAGCGGCTCGGTCGGCTTGACGCTCTCGCCGAGGGAGGAATTGTCGGTCGGCACGTCGCGCCATCCGAGCAGCACCTGGCCCTCGTCGGCGACGACCTTCTCGATCGCCTCGCGGACGATGGTCTGGCCTTCCAGGTCGCGCGGAAAGAAGATGAAGCCGACGGCGTAGTGGCCCGGCTCGGGCAGTTCGAAGCCGAGCTTGGCCGCTTCCTTGCGGAAGAAGGCATCGGGCAACTGCACCAGCATGCCGGCGCCATCGCCAGCGCGCGGGTCGGCGCCGACCGCGCCGCGGTGCTCGAGGTTGAGCAGGATCTGGATGCCGTCCTGGATGATCTTGTGGGACTTGCGGCCCTTCATGTCGGCGATGAAGCCGACGCCGCAGGAGTCCTTCTCGTTGCGCGGGTCGTAGAGGCCCTGCGCTGCGGGCAAACCAGGGTCGATGACGGCGCGCGTGCGGTTTTTGACGTCGACAGGCAGATTGGCTTTCGTGGCGCGATTCGTCCGCACCTCGATCCCCTCATCCGACATCGCGCCAAAAAGCTGCGTGCTCATCATTCACCTCGTTCTGCGGCGCCGGCCGCCGTTCGTGCCCTTGATCGTGACACACGAAGCCGGCACAGGCGACGGGGCAAACCCGCAACCGGTCCGGCATGCAAACTCGGGGCCTTGCGTCCTCCCCGACCGCCCCGTTGTCGGGGTCATCTTGGATAGGGCAGCGATGCTGACCTTTCTCGAGCCGTTATTTGACAGATTTCAAACAGCGACACAAGCGCCAATGCGTGCCGCAGTCCGGCATGACATGATGTTTATTGCCGGGCCGTCGAAAGGCGCGACCGAAACGGAACATTATTCCCCCGGTTCCGCAATAATATGACTATCGACCGGCCGCGGCAGCCGGTTCGGTAGCGGTGGTACCACCGGCCTCTGCGGGCAGGCCTGGCGCGACAGCCGGCACCTGATTCAGGCTTTGAGCTGGGATGCGCGGCCAGCTGAAATCGTCGATGCGGCCGGCCACCGGGGCTGGCGCTTCGCCGCGGACCAGCACCGACGCGGCAACTCCCGATGGCCGTCTGGCCGCTGCCGCCCCCATTAGTTCCGCGGGGCTTGCCGACGTTCCGGGCGTGGCATCTGCCGCGGCGGCAATGCTCGGATTGCCGTGAAGTGGCAGGACGGGGCCTGCCAGGGGTCGCGGCGCGACGGGAAGGGGAATGCCGGCGCCCGGCCCCGGCGCCTCGCCGGACGGATCGGCCGGAACCTGCGGAACGGCGGGCGTGATGCGGCCGAGCAGATCGCGCCGGAGATCCTGTTCGAGGAACAGGGCGAGCTTGCGCGCGCCGGCCGGAGTGAAGTGGACGCCGTCGGCCGTGCGCAGGCGCCTGACCTGGCCGGCGAAGTCGGGACCGAACTGGGTGTAGTTGCCGTGCTCGTCGACGAAGCCGTTCCAGACGTCGACATAGTTGACGCCGTTCTTCTGGGCCCGTTCCTTGTAGATCTCGTTGAGAGTGGACATGTGAGCGGAGGTGCGCTGGCCGCGCAGCGGCGGCACGCCGACCCAGTAGACGGGAACGCCGCGCGCCTTCAGGGCCTGCATGACCGCATCGACGCGCTGGGCGTAAAGGTCGCGCCAGCGCTCGTTGTCCGGCTCGACGCTCTCGCGCTCCAGGCGGATCGCCTGCCGGTCGTTCGACCCCAGCATCATGACGATGAAATCGACCTTGGCCTGCTGGGCGAGCGTCTCGGGAACGGCGCGGGTCCAGTCATGGAACTCGGGCCGGGTGAGACCGGAGGACAGCCGCGTCCTGTCGACGACACCGAGCTCGGGTACGTCCTCGAAGGCATGCTCCAGGCCATAGGCGAGCCATTCGGCGAGGTTGTCGCCAAGCACGAGGACGAAGGTGGTGGGCGCTGCCGGGGCTTCGGCGGCCGGCGGATGGGCTCCGTCGATCACCGTCGGGAGCGTGGCCGCCCGGTCGCGGGACGGCGGACGCACCGACTCCGCCGGGCGCGCCACGCGAGGAGCCGTCTGCCGCGAGCCCTGCGGGATGGTGATGATACGCGGGCGCTGGTCGCGGGGTGCGAAGAGATGCGGATAGCGGTCGTCGACATAGGGCGCCTGGGCCCGGGCCGGCAGGGCGAGGCCCGTCGCCAGGGCGAGGCATGCCCATGCGAGCCAATGGCGCCAACCGGTCATGGTCATCCCGATCTCCTTGTCCAACACGGTGCCAGTCTAGCACCGGTCGCGATTTCGGGGACAAGGTTGCGATGCGGAACCTGTAAAACCGGCGGAAATCCGGGACGAAAAAAAACGCGCGAGCGGAATCTGTCCCCGGTGTTAGCTGCCGCGACGCAGCCGCTGCAGCAGAGCCGCGGTCGGGAAGCCGTCGGCCGGCATGCCGGCGCGGGCCTGGAAGCGCTGGAGGGCTTCGCGGGTGCCGGCGCCGAGCTTGCCGTCGACCGTTCCGGTGTAGAACCCGACCTGCGCGAGGCGCTGCTGCAGTTCGACGCGCTCCTGCTGCGACAGGGCGCGCTCCGCCGTCGGCCAGGCTTGTGCGAAGCCGCCGCCGCCGCGCAGCCGGTCGGCGAGGTGCCCGACCGCCATCGCGTAGTTCTCGGAGTTGTTGTACTTCATGATCACCCGGAAATTCGGGAGCATCAGGAAGGCCGGGCCGCGCGCGCCGGCCGGCAGATGCAGGAAGGCCTGGTCGGTGCGGCGCGGGAAGGCGCGGCCGCCGATGCGCCGGACGCCGCGGGCCTCCCACTGGGTGATCGCCTGAGGCCTGTCGCGGCCGGCGAGAGTAAGGTCGAGGCCGGCCGGTATCGTCACCTCGTAGCCCCAGCCCTGTCCGCGCTGCCAGCCTTCGGCGCGCAGGAGATTGCCGGTCGACATCAGCGCGTCTGGAACCGACCCCATCAGGTCGATGCGCGCACCGCCGGTGCCGGACCGCGCCGCACGGAGGAAGGTCGACGGCATGAACTGGGTGTGACCAAAGGCGCCGGCCCAGGACCCGCGGAAATTCGACGGGGCGACGTGGCCCTGATTGATGATCTGCAGCGCTGCGACGAACTCGCCGCGGAAGAAGTCCTGCCGCCGGCCGTAGCAGGCGAGGGTCGCAGTCGCCCTGACGACGCTGGTATTGCCCTTCGACCTGCCGAAACTCGTCTCGATGCCCCAGATGGCAGCAATGATGTGCTTGTCGACGCCGGTTTCCTGCTCGGCGCGCTCGAAGGCGGCGCGATGGGCCTGCAGCATGCGGCGGCCCTCGGCGATGCGGTTCGCCGCGACCAGCCCGTTGATGTAGTCCCAGGGCTGGCGCGAGAACTCGGGCTGGCGGTCGAGAAGGGCGAGGATCGAGTTGTCCGGCGTCAGGCCGGCGGTCGCCTGCGCGAAGACCTGGGGCAGCACGCCGCGGGCGCGCGCCTGCTGCTCGAGGCCCCGCAGGCAGTCGGAGAAACTGCCCTGGGCCGCCGCCGGCGCCGCCGCTGCAAGGCAGGCGGCGACGGTCAGCACCGCCGGAAAGAACTGTCCGCGTTTCATGCCAAGCGCCTCACGTCCCGAACCCCCCGGCCCAGGTTCCAGTGGAACAACGCGCATGCTTGACGAACAGTTAAGCCATGGCGGGTTGGCTGGTCCAGACCCCTTCAGTCACGCTCCAGGCGGAGATCGACCTCGGCCTCGACAAAGCGCCATTCCTCGGTGGCCCTCAGCCGCGCCACCATGTGCTCGAAGGCGCTTTCGTCGTCGGGGGCATATTCGAACCATGTGAGGAAATCGAACGGCCCGCCGAGATCGCGGCAATGGTGCAGGCGTCGCGCCACCTGCGGCAGATAGTCCATGCCGATCGCCGTGTGACGCGAGCGCTCCTCGAAGATGGCGCGGCGCTCGTCCTGGGCAAGCGCCCACCAGGCGGCGGACTTGCGAATGGGAATGAGGGCAGCGCGCGTCGCCTCCGGCCTGCCGAGCCCTTGCTGGCGGGCGGCGAGGGCATTGCTCTCGGCCCGCGTCGCATAGCGCGTGTTGCTGGTGGTGCCGGTCAGCGTCCAGACACCATCAGGCGCATCCGCTCCGCCGGTTACGGCGAGGCGCGGAGCAGCCGGCAGAGCCGGCCCAGCCACCGCCGCACAGGAGAGCATGCGCCAGGGGCCGGTCTCGCCGGCGGTGAAGGAGATGGTCAGGGGGCTCGTCATCGCGACCTCGTCGGCGATTCAATATTCAAGCCCCGTGCCAGGTCCGGTCCGCTCACCCCCGCCGCAGCCGTTCGAGGAAGGTCCGGTCGGCCTCGCCGGTGGGCGACATGCCGAAGCGGCCCTGCATGGTGCGCACCGCCGCCTTGGACTTCTCGCCGAGGATGCCGTCGACATCGCCGAGGTCGAAGCCGAGGCGGTTGAGGCGGGTCTGGATTTCCTCGCGGTCGGCATGGGTGAGGCCGCCCTCGCCGGGGGGCCAGGGCTTGGAGAAGCGTCCCGCACCCTTGATGCGGTCGCCGAGATGGCCGACGGCGAGCGCATAGGAATCGGCATTGTTGTAGCGCTTTATGACGTTGAAATTGTTGGTCACCAGCAGGTGCGGGCCGGCTTCGCCCGCCGGTTTCCAGAGCGAGGCCTGCGCTCCGCCGGACATCGGCCCGCCACTGACGCGTCGCACGCCGGCGCCCGCCCAGCCGTCGAAGCTCCGGCGCTGCGAGCGGTTGCCGGCAAGGCCCGGTGCATGAACCTCGAAGCCCCAGGGCACGCCCGGCGTCCAGCCGTTGCGGCGCAGGTAATTGGCCGCCGACCCCATGGCGTCGGGGATCGAGGTCCAGATGTCGCGACGTCCGTCGCCGGTGAAGTCGACCGCGAAGGCATGGAAGCTCGTCGGCATGAACTGGACATGCCCCATGGCGCCGGCCCAGGAGCCGATCATGTTCTGCGGCGTCGTGTCGCCGGCCTGCAGGATGCGCAGTGCGGCGATCAGTTCGCGGCGGAAGAAGTCGGCGCGGCGTCCTGCGGCGGCCAGGGTCGCCATGGCCTGAATGACGTAGTGCTCGCCGCGGGAGGTGCCGTAGGAGGTCTCGTTGCCCCAGATGGAGCAGACGATCTCGGCCGGCACGCCGTAGCGGCTCTGCACCGCCGAGAAGGTTCCGCCGTGCTGGGCGAGGGCGGCGCGGCCGTTGGTGACGCGCTTGTTCGAGGCGCGCACGTCGACATAGTCGCCGAGCGTGCGGCGGAACTCCGGCTGGCGCTGCGAAAGTTCGATCACCCGCGGATTGGGCTGAACCCCGGAAAAGGCCCGGTCGAACGTCGCCCGCGACACGCCCGCCGACGAGGCGGCCGGCCACAGGCTCGCGACGAACGCCTCGAAGGATCGCGCCTCCGCCGGCCGGATGAGGTGTGGGAGCGTCAGTGCGGCGGCGCCGGCAACGAGGGTGCGGCGGGTGACGAAGGTCATGGGTTCTCCCGTGGGCCTGCCGGATCGGACCTTGATCCAGCGCATGGTGGGTGAATCAGTCGCGCACGAAGATAGCGCGGATAAGGCAGGCCGGCACCCGCCGGCTGGGCCGCAGGCCCCGATGAGGCGATGGAACGATCCGATCCGCGCCCCGTTCCCCATGGGCGACAAGGAGACCTCAACATGACCCAGACACGCATTCCCCGCGACGCCCTCGTGTTCGTCGGCGACGGCGCCAAGGCCCTGTTCCTCCGCAACAAGGGCGATGCCGAACTGGTCAATCTCGTTGTCGAGCGCATCTTCGAGCAGGACAATCCCGCGACCCGCGACCAGGGAACCGACCGGCCCGGCCGCTCCTTCGCCAGCACCGGCACCCATCGCAGCGCCATGGAGCAGACCGACTGGCACCAGCTGGCCGAGGACCGCTTCGTCGGCGAGGTGGCGGACGCGCTGTACAGGCAGGCCCATGCCGGCCGCTTCGAGACGCTCATCGTGGTGGCGCCGCCGAAGGTGCTGGGGGGCCTCCGCAAGGCCTTCCACAAGGAGGTCGCCGACCGGATCACTGCCGAAGTGCCGAAGGACCTGACCAAGCACCCCCTGCACGACATCGAGAAGCTGCTGGCCGGCTGATCTGAGGGCCTGCCTTTCATTCTCCTCGTTTCGGGCCTATCAGGGGTCTTGCGTCTCGCGCGTATGCGCGCGCAGGACACCCTGACCCGTTCCAGCTAAAATGCCGGACCGAATCGCAAGGCTCGCGCAGCCGCCTTGATGGCGCCGCGCGGGCTGAAGGAGAGACCGAGGCTCATGGCCGAACCCGTTCGCACCGAAATCAATGAAGCCGACTACGGCGCCGACAGCATCAAGGTCCTGAAGGGCCTCGACGCCGTCCGCAAGCGCCCCGGCATGTATATCGGCGATACCGATGATGGGTCCGGCCTGCACCACATGGTCTATGAGGTGGTGGACAATGCCATCGACGAGGCGCTCGCGGGCCACGCCACCGAAGTCACCGTGACGCTGAACGCCGACAATTCGGTGACGGTCACCGACAACGGGCGCGGCATCCCCACCGACATCCACCCGACCGAGGGCATTTCGGCGGCCGAGGTCATCATGACCCAGTTGCATGCCGGCGGTAAGTTCGACCAGAACTCCTACAAGGTGTCGGGCGGCCTGCATGGCGTCGGCGTTTCGGTCGTCAACGCCCTGTCGAGCTGGCTGAAGCTGAACATCTGGCGCAGCGGCAAGGAGCATTTCGTCGAGTTCCGGCACGGCGAGCCGATCGCGCCGCTGATCGAGGTCGGCCCCTCGCATGGCAAGCGCGGCACGGAGCTGACATTCCTCGCCTCCACCGAAACCTTCACCATGGTGGAATACGATTTCCCCACGCTGGAGCATCGGCTGCGCGAACTCGCCTTCCTCAATTCCGGCGTGCGCATCCTGCTGACCGACCGGCGCCATGCCGAGGAGAAGCACGTCGAACTCTACTACGAGGGCGGCGTCGAGGCTTTCGTGCGCTATCTCGACCGCAACAAGTCGCCGCTGGTGCCGAACCCGATCATGCTCAAGTCAGAGCGCGACGGCATCACGGTGGAAGTGGCGCTGTGGTGGAACGACAGCTACCACGAGAACGTCCTGTGCTTCACCAACAACATCCCGCAGCGCGACGGCGGCACCCATCTCGCCGGTTTTCGCGGCGCCCTGACCCGGCAGGTGACGAACTATGCCGGATCCTCCGGCGTGACGAAGAAGGAGAAGGTCGATCTCACCGGCGACGATTGCCGCGAGGGGCTGACCGCCATCGTCTCCGTGAAGGTGCCCGATCCGAAATTCTCGTCACAGACCAAGGACAAGCTCGTCTCCTCCGAGGTGCGCCCGGTCGTCGAGGGCATCGTCAACGAGGCGCTGTCGACCTGGTTCGAGGAGCATCCGGCCGAGGCAAGGACCATCGTGCAGAAGGTGGCGGAAGCCGCCGCCGCGCGCGAGGCCGCGCGCAAGGCGCGTGAGCTGACCCGCCGCAAGACCGCGCTGGACGTCGCCTCGCTGCCCGGCAAGCTCGCCGACTGCCAGGAGCGCGACCCCGCCAAGTCCGAACTCTTCATCGTCGAGGGCGACTCGGCCGGCGGCTCCGCCAAGCAGGGCCGCGACCGCGCCTTCCAGGCCGTACTGCCGCTGCGCGGCAAGATCCTCAACGTCGAGCGCGCCCGCTTCGACAAGATGCTGTCGTCGGAGATGATCGGCACCCTGATCATGGCGCTCGGCACCGGCATCGGCCGCGACGAGTTCAACATCGACAAGCTGCGCTATCACAAGATCATCCTGATGACGGACGCCGACGTCGACGGCTCCCACATCCGGACGCTGCTGCTGACCTTCTTCTTCCGGCAGATGCCGGAGGTGCTGGAGCGCGGCCATATCTTCATCGCCCAACCGCCGCTGTTCAAGGTCTCGCGCGGCAAGAGCGAGACCTACATCAAGAACGAGCGGGCGCTGGACGACTATCTGGTGACCGGCGGCCTGGAGGACAGCCTTCTCGTGCTCGGAACCGGCGAGATCTGCGCCGGCTCCGACCTTGCGGCCATCGTCGAGGAGGCGCGGCAGGTGAAGAACCTGATCGGCGCCGTGCATTCGCGCTACAGCCACGCCGTGGTCGAGCAGGCCGCCATCGCCGGCGCGCTCAACCCCGAGGTCGCCAAGGATCCGGCGCGTGCGCAGGAACTCGCCACCAGGATCGCGCAGCGTCTCGACGCCATCTCGGATGACATCGAGCGGGGCTGGGAGGGCGAGTTCAACGGCGAGAAGTACCTGTTCTCGCGCACCGTGCGCGGCGTCAAGGAGGTGGCGATGCTTGACGGCGCGCTGATTTCCTCGCTCGAGGCGCGCAAGCTGGACGAGCATTCCGCCCGGCTCGGCGTCGTCTATGACAAGCCCGCCGTTTTCCGCCGCAAGGCCGGGGAGAAGCAGATCGCCGGTCCGATCTCGCTGTTCGAGACGGTCAAGGAGGCAGGCGCCAGCGGCGTCAAGCTGCAGCGCTACAAAGGTCTCGGCGAGATGAACGCGGAGCAGTTGTGGGAGACGACCCTCGACCGAAACGCGCGCTCGCTTCTGCAGGTGAAGGTGAAGGAGGTCGACGAGGCCGACGACATCTTCGTCAAGCTGATGGGCGACGTGGTGGAACCGCGGCGCGAGTTCATCCAGGAGAATGCGCTGAGCGCGACGGTGGATGCCTGAGGCGGTCGGTTCGCCGCCACCGCGGCGAGCATTTCCGCGGAGATGCCTTATCGGGCCGGGCCCTTCTGGTCACTCGCCGACACCTAAAGGAATGCGCGGCGATCGTCCGGCGCGCTTCGCCGGCCCGAACGCCTAAGCCCGCGCGTCCTGCCGGATCAGATCGACCGCCTTCTCCGCGATCATCATCACCGCCGCCTGGGTGTTGGCCGAGACGATGGTCGGCATGACCGAGGCGTCGACAATGCGGATGCCGTCGAGGCCGCGCACCCTGAGGTCCGGCGTGACGACGGCCAGGTCGTCATGGCCCATCCGGCAAGTGCCGACCGGGTGGTAGATGGTCTGGCCATTGCGGCGGGCGAAGTCGTCCCAGGCCGCGTCGGTGGCGACGTCCGGACCCGGGCTCATCTCATGGGCGACATAGGGCGCGAGCGGTGGCTGGGCGACCACGGTGCGGGCGATCTTCATGCCCTCGATCAGGGTCTCCACGTCGCCGCGGGCGGAGAGGAAGTTCGGCCGAATGATCGGCGCCGCAAAGGGATCGGGAGACCGCGCATGGATGGTGCCGCGGGACTCCGGTCGCAACTGCGTCACGCCGATGGTCATGCCGGGCTCGCTGTCCAACAGCCGCGTCGCGGCATTGGCGTAGCTCGCATGCATGAAGAAGTACTGGATGTCCGGCGTCGCGAGGTCCGGCCGCGTGCGGACGAAACCGTAGGCGAGGCCGGTGCCGAGCGTCAGGAAGCCCTTTCCGGTGGCGAAGTAGCGCGCCACGGCCCTGGCCAGCGACAGGCCGCGCGTCTGCTCGTTCAGGGTGATCGGCTGCTTCACCCGCCAGTTCATGCGGGTGCAGTAGTGGTCGATGTAGTTCTCGCCGACGCCGGGCAGGGCATGGCGCACCGGCACGCCGATGGCGGCGAGCACCTCGGGGTCGCCGATGCCGGAGAGTTCGAGAAGCTGCGGCGACTGCACGGCGCCGGCCGCCAGGACCACCTCTCCGCCCGCAAGTGCCACGCGCTCGTCGCCGCGCACGCGGTAGCGCACCCCCGTGACGCGCCGCCCGTCCATGATCAGGCCGGTGGCATGGGCGTCGGTCTCGACGGTGAGGTTCGGGCGGCGGCGGGCCGGATCGAGATAGCCGTCCCGGACCGTCCAGCGCCGGCCGTTTCTCTGGTTCGCCTGATAGTAGCCGAAGCCCTCCTGGGAGGCGCCGTTGTAGTCGGATGGCGTCGGATAGCCGGCCGCAGCGCCTGCGGCGATGAAGGCGTTGGCGAGTTCCGGCTGCTCGGAGACGGTGGTGATGGACATGGGTCCGTCGCGCCCGCGCAATTCCGGATCGCCACCGTCGAAGGCTTCGATCCTGCGGAAATAGGGCAGCACGTCGGCGAAGGACCAGCCGGTGGCGCCGCGCTGGCTCCAGCCGTCGAAGTCCTCGGCCTGGCCGCGGACGAAGATCATGCCGTTGATGAGGGTCGAGCCGCCGAGGCCCTTGCCGCGCGGCACGACGATGCGGCGGTCGCGGGTCGTCGCCTCGGGCTCGGTCTCGAAGCGCCAGTTGAAGTCCGCACCGGCGAGGAGCCTGGAAAAGCCGGCAGGCACGGAGACCCAGAAGCCCTTGCC
This sequence comes from Phreatobacter aquiterrae, assembly GCF_053471285.1. NCBI lineage: Bacteria > Pseudomonadati > Pseudomonadota > Alphaproteobacteria > Hyphomicrobiales > Phreatobacteraceae > Phreatobacter > Phreatobacter aquiterrae. The sequence goes on from NZ_JBJPHW010000011.1 coordinate 27,549, forward strand.
TTCACCGCCTGCCTCCAGCAGCAGGACGGACGTGCGCGGATCCTCGCTCAGGCGCGCCGCGAGGATGCAGCCGGCCGTGCCGCCGCCCACCACGACATAGTCGAAGGTCCGTCCCGCCGCGCTCATGGCATCCATTCTCCCCGCTCGGCCCGCGCTGATGCGTCACGCGTGCCGCGTGCCATCGCATGGCGTCCGCTTGTCAAACCCGGCGCAGGTGATACGTCAAGGCAGGCATGCCTGTGTGGCGCTATGGGCGCGCCCATGCCATCTTGTCGACGTGACTGACCGACATGATCATTCCGTGCCACCCGAGGCGTCCGGATTGCCCATGTGTTTCAGTCTCGTTACTACGACGGTCGGACCCGCCGACAGCCCGCAACAGATCGCGGCAATGCTCTCGATTCGGCCACGGACGGCCGTCGCAGGACCGATTCGCGATCCGACCGACGTTTGCCGCGCGCCGATCCTTGCCCCTCACGTCGCCCCAGGCGCCGTTTCTCCCGCCAGCGGCCACTAGCCGAGCAGCGTTTGCGCCGTTGACCGCCTGCCTCGACAGGGCGAGCGTCAGAGGCAAACGACGCCACATTCGAGTTCAGCCAGTCCATGACGATCTCGCCTCCCAGCCCCCAGTTCGCTGCGCTTCCCTACCGGCTTCGGCCGGACGGAACGGTGGAGATCATGCTGATCACCTCGCGCACAACGCGCCGCTGGATCATCCCGAAGGGCTGGCCGATGGGCCAGCGTGCGCCGCACAAGGTGGCCGAACTTGAGGCGATGGAGGAAGCGGGCGTCGCCGGCCGCATCGGCAAGCGCCCTCTCGGCGTATACCACTACGATAAGCTGCTCAGCGACGGTTCGGCGGCGCGCTGCCGCGTCGACGTCTATGCCCTCGAGGTGCGCAAGGAAAAGGCGTCCTGGCCGGAGAAGAAGCGCCGAGAAAGACGCTGGGTGGACGTCGAGGAGGCGGCATCCCTGGCCGATGATGCGGAACTCGTGCCGCTCATCCGCGGCTTGGGGGTGGGTACGCCCTAGCCTGCGCGCCACGCATGGCACAATCGCCGAACCCAAGGCATTGTGACCGGCCCTCAGGGAAGGACCGTCCATGATCTACGAACTGCGCATCTACAATTGCCTGCCCGGCCGCCTGCCGAAGCTGCTGGCGCGCTTCCAGAACCACACGCTCAAGCTCTGGGAGAAGCACGGCATCCGCCAGGCGGGCTTCTTCACCACGGCGATCGGCCCGTCGAACAACGACCTGACCTATCTCGTCGCCTGGGACTCGATGGCCGAGCGCGAGCAGAAATGGGCCGCCTTCCAGCAGGACCCGGACTGGATCGCCGCGCGCAACGACAGCGAAAAGGACGGCCCGATCATCGCCAACGTGGCGAGTTCGTTCCTGTCGCCGACGGCCTTCTCCTCGGTGAAATGATGGCGATCCGGGGCGGGCTGCAGGGTCCGCCCCGGACCGGCAGGTCATTCGACGGTGAAGCGCGTGGTGCCGGCCGAGCGGTTGTAGAAGAGGGTGACGCGGCTCACCTGGCACAGGTTGATGCCGCGGAACTCGGCGGTCTCCTGATCGTCATAGACGACCTTGATGTCGAAGCTGCATTCGGAGGTGGCGCGGTTGAAGCGGACATTGAGCTGCTGGCCGTTCTCCAGGCTGTCGTCGCCCATCAGATCCTCCTCCCAGTTGGTGACGCTGGAGGCGCTGACATAGACCTCGTCGATGGTGTAGCCGGTGCGGTTCACCAGGACGAAGTCCTGCTGGGCCTGGGCGCGGGCGTCGCCCGCGGCCATGAGGAAGAGTGCGGAAAAGGCCGCGAAAAACAGGGCGCGCATGGGAGTCTCGTGTGTTCGTCCGGGGGGCGGCGGGTCGCTGGCCGGAACTGGGGTCTGAAGGCCGCCCGGCGAAACCCTGATGGCGCTTTGACGCAAGGTCAATCGGGCAAGCGGCAGCGCCGATGGCCTAGGCCACCGCATCCGCGGACAGGCAGCGCGCAAGGCGGTTCAGCGGCCGGCGTCGAGCATGATCGGCTGGCCGTGCGGGGTCGCCTCGGCGGCTGCATGCCAGGCCTCGGTGGTCGCCTCGATGGCCGGTGCGGTCGTCACGCCCTTGGCGATCATCAGCCGCTCCAGCGCCTTCAGCCAGTGCGTGTAGTAGGTCTCGCCGGTGTCGGGGTCGCCGGCCGCCTGGGCGGCACGGATTTCTGCCGAGAGCGTCTCGGCCCATTCCGGCCATGTGAACACGCCCTTCTGGTGCAGCGTCACCGCGAGCGCGAAGGCATGGGCTTCCCAGGGCTCGCGGAACACCGGGCCCTCGGCATCGCAGGGAATATGCGGCAGGGCGGAGAGGTCGGGTGAGGCGTCGGGCCGGGTCATGCGGGGCTCAGATAGCTGTCCCAGGCGTCGACCGAGACGCTGGAGGTGGGGTCGCCCTCGGCGCCGAAGAGATCGGCCCCGTCGAAGCGGACGGTGTAGAGCCACTGGGGCGCCTCGCCGACCGGCGTTGCATTGGTGTCGGCGAAGACATGAACGCCGTGCAGATGGGTGACCGTGCCGACCTTGCCCTGGACGTAACGGGGCAGGCGCGTGTGACCTGTGGGAGCGGCCACCGTGGCGGTGCGCACCCGGTCGCCCACCGCGAACCGGGCCGGTGTCGCCGCCGCCCGGTCGGTCGGGCCGCCGCGGGCGAGGGTGGCGGGAACCTTGTCGATGGTGAGGACGCGGGCGATGGGCTTCGGCGGGTCGACGGCGTGGCCGGCGGCGAAGTCGGCCTCCGTGACGAGGCCCCGCTCGGAGAGCAGGCGCTCCATCGCGCCGGTCCAGATCTCGTAGTAGCTCATCGCGAGATAGTCGGGCTGCTGCTCGCGGGCGGCGCGCGACTGGTCGATGGTCCAGGAGCCCGTGGCGCCCATGGCGAGCGTCAGGGCGAGCGCGCGCTTCTCCCAGTCCGCATGGAACCAGGGTTCGTCCTTTTCCGGCACCACGGGGCCAAGGCCCTTCCGGCCGCCAAGATCGGCATAGGTCGTATAGGTCATGACGCGACCTCAGCCGGCTGCCGGGCGAGGCCGGTGCCGATCATCGAGTCGCGGGTGACGAGGGCCGCGAGGCGTTCCTCGTCCCAGCCCTCGGTTCCCGGCGGACGTTCGGGAATGACGAGGTAGCGGACCTCGGCGGTGGAATCCCAGACCTTGATCGCCTTGCCGGGGGGAAGGGTGACGCCGAAATCGGCGAGCACGCCGCGCGGGTCGCGCACGGCCTTGGCCCGGTAGGGGGCTGACTTGTACCAGACCGGCGGCAGGCCGAGCACCGGCCACGGGTAGCAGGAGCACAGGGTGCAGACGACCATGTTGTGGGTGTCGGGCGTGTTCTCGATGGCGACGAGATGCTCGCCCTGCCGGCCGGCATAACCGAGTTCGCCAACGGCCTTCGTCGCATCCGCGAGCAGGCGCTGGCGATAGGCCGGATCCGCCCAGCTCTTCGCGACGACCTGCGCGCCGTTGTGCGGGCCGACCCTGGTCTCGTAGGTTTCGATCAGCAGGTCGAGGGCCGCGGGATCGACATAGCCCTTCTCGGTGAGGATCGTCTCCAGCGCCCTGACCCGCGCATCCATCGGCGAAAGTTCGCTGTGGTCGTGATCATGGTCGTGGTGATGATGATGGTGGTGGTCGTGATCGGTCATGGCTCACCTCTGCGGCAGCGCGAAGGCTAGCGCACCGACGGTGGACAGGGGAAGGCGGCCGCCCGGGGCGACCGCCATGCAGGATGGGACGTGCCGGCCTGTCAGGCATTGGCGGACTTGGCGAGGTCCTCGGCGCGCAGGTCCTTGCGCAGGATCTTGCCGACGTTGGACTTCGGCAGTTCGGTGCGGAACTCGACGAATTTCGGCACCTTGTAGCCGGTCAGGTGCTCCTTGCAGAAGGCACGCACCTGTTCGACGTCGAGGTCCATCTCCGGCCGCTTGACGATGAAGGCCTTGACCGCCTCGCCGGCCGCCCCGTCCGGAACGCCGACCACCGCCACTTCGAGCACGGCCGGGTGCTTGGCCAGCGTGTCCTCGACCTCGTTGGGGAAGACGTTGAAGCCGGAGACGAGCACCATGTCCTTCTTGCGGTCGACGATGCGGAAATAGCCGTCGTCGTCCTGGGTGGCGATGTCGCCGGTGTAGAGCCAGGCGTCGCGGACGGTCTTGGCGGTCTCGTCGGGCTTGCGCCAGTAGCCGGCCATGATCTGCGGCCCGCGGGCGATGAGTTCGCCCGGCTGGCCGTAGGGCACCTCGTTGCCGGCATCGTCGACGCATTTGATGTCGGTGGAGGGAACCGGAACGCCGATCGAGCCCTCCTTGACCGCATCGAGCGGGTTGAAGGTGAGGACAGGGGAGGACTCGGTCAGGCCGTAGCCCTCGACCACGGGCGTGCCGGTGACCTCTTTCCAGCGCTTGGCGACGGCGTCCTGCAGCGCCATGCCGCCGGCGCAGGCGCTCTTCAGCGACTTCGGAGGATTGTCGCGGAACCAGGCCTCGTTATTGAGGCCGTTGAAGAGCGTGTTGACACCCGTCAGCGTCGAGATCGGGAACTTCTCGAAGGCCTTCTGCAGGTTGGTCAGGGGGCGCGGATTGGGCACGAGGACGTTGTGCGCGCCGAGAACCCAGTAGCCCAGCATGTTCACCGTGAAGGCGAAGATATGGTAGAGCGGCAGCGCCGTGAGGATCGTCTCCTCGCCCTTGACCATGTTCAGGGCGACCATCTCGAGCGACTGGGCCATGTTCATCACGAGATTGCCGTGGGTGAGCATGGCGCCCTTGGAGACGCCCGTCGTGCCGCCCGTGTACTGGAGCACAGCCAGCGTATCGAGCCCGACATTGTCGGTGTAGGCAGCGATGTTGGCGCCCGACTTGCGCGCCTCGCCCTGGGCCAGGGCGGAGCGGAAGGTGGTATGCGCCACCGGCACCGGCTTGACCGACTTGTCCTTGTACTTCTGCACGAGGCCGACGAGCGTGCCCTGGAGCCAGGGCATGAAGTCGGTGATCGACGAGACCACCACGTTCGGCACCTTGTGGATGGCGTAGGCCGACGGCAGCTTGTCGGCGAACATGTCGATGATGACGAGCAGGTCCGGTTCGCCGTCGGCGAAGACCTTGCCCATCTCCTCCGCCGTGTAGAGCGGGTTGATGTTGATGAGGACGCAGCCCGCCTTGAACACGCCGAAGGCGACGATCGGGAAGGCCATGGCGTTGGGCGTCTGGAGGGCGACGCGCGCTCCCGCCGGCAGCTTCAGCACGTCGCGGAGATAGACGGCGAAGGCATCCGACCAGCGGTCGATCTCGGCATAGGTCAGCGAGCCGCCCATGCCGTTCGGCAGGCAGAGCGAGAAGGCCGGCTTGTCGGCATAGGTGCGCGCGACGGAGCGCACCATGGCGGCGAGATTGGGATAGGGCGCTTCGTCGATCGTGTGCCGCATTCCGACGGAGTAGAATTTCGTCCAGGGCCTTGCTGGCGCGGCGGCGGCGGCGGTGGTCATGCGATCCTCCCGGAGATTGCTGGCATGCTTTTGACCATCCATAGCGCGACGGCCGCAGATCGCCTAGTCGGTGCGGCGATCTCGCCCTCCCTCCAATGGCCGAAGATGGCTCAACGGAGCCTGCCGGCCGCCCGCAGCACGAAGCCGATGACCTCGGCGACCGCCCGGTAGAGTTCCTCGGGAATATGGTCGTCCACCGCCACGCCTGACAGCGCCTCGGCCAGCAGCGGATTTCCTTCCACAGTGACCCCGTTCTCGCGGGCCGTGGCGATGATCTTCTCGGCGATGACACCACGCCCGGAGGCGGTGACCCGCGGCGCGGCATCCTTCGCCATGTCGTATTCGAGCGCCACGGCGATGGCGGGGCGGGGGACGACGGGTTCCTCGCTCATGACGACACGTCCAGCCGGTGGGCCGGCGCTAGGGCGGCGTCGCGCGGGTCAGGGGGGCGCCCGGCAGCGATGGTGAGCCGGTCGATGGTGAAGGCGGAAGCCTCCAGCGCGTCCGACAGGCCATGGCGCTGGGCCTCGAGGACGGCGGCGACAGCGTCGCGCTCGGCCCAGAGCTGGATGTTGATCCGGCCGTCATGCCAGCGCACGGCGGCATGGATCGGTCCGAGCGGCTCGGCTTCCAGCGAAAAGCGCATGGTCCAGTCGCCGCCGGCCCGGCCGCCGGCAGTCCGGTCCTGTCGTTCCTCGCGTTCCTGATCGCGCTGGATCTGGAACTGCATGATGGCTGTCTCGACGCCGATCCTGAGCGGAACTTCCAGCGTCGTCTGCACCGGGGCGTCGGGCCGCCCCATGTCGCGGGCGTCAGGGAGGGAGGCCGCCTGGAGAAGCGTGATGCGGGCGAGCGCGGCCTCGGTGCGCTCGGTGAGGACACGGGCAACCTCCGCCGAGGTGGCGGAGGCGGGCAGGCTTGTCGCGGCGGCGGGCTGGCCGTGGGGCAGGGAGCCCCGCAGGGGAGGCCGTTCATGCCCCTGGGGCTTTGGAACCGTGGCCTCCGCATCCGGCGGAAGCGTTGCGGCCCAGCCGGCGAGGGCGGATTGCAGTCGCTGGAGCGCCGCCTTGAGGTCGGGCGGCAGCGGTATGCCCGCGGGAAGCGTCGCCAGCCTCGCCTCGAGGAACGCGCCGGAATTCCTGAGGGCCGCGGCCAGACTGTCCGGCCGCGCCAGCTCTTCCGCGCCGGCGCGGAAGCCGAGCACCGCCGCCATGGCCTGGAGCACGGCCGGAGGAGGTGCCGCCGCCGTCCGTCCCTGCGCGACGGCGGTCAGGTCGGCGAACAGGGTCGTCATGCTCTCCTGTCGCGCCGCGGCGGCGCGCACGGCCTGGACGATGACCTCGCGGCCGGCCGGCGCCGCGTGAGGTGCGCCAGCCATGACCTCGGCCTGTCGTGCCATGTCGGCCGAGCCGCGCGCCACCAGCGCGACCTGGGCTCCATCGCGCGGGCCGGCGGCCGGAGCGAGCCCGCGGGCGAGCAGATCGACGAGGGCGGCAGCGACGGTGCCGGCAGCGGGGAGCGGGATGGCCGGCGTGGAGGAAGCTGCCGGCGCTCCCGCTGCGGTGGGGAGGCCGGCGGGAGCGGGAGGGGAAGCGGCGGCTGGCCGGGTCTGTGCGGTCTCGGTGAGCAGCAGCTTCACGGCCATGCCCTGCCGTTCGACCGTGAGGTTGAGGTTCGTGCCGGGAACGAGGGGCTGGGCGGTCCTGACGTCAAGTGTGCCCGTGCCGACGGTCAGGCGCGCGATGCCCTCCGCCAGCATCGCGGCGACCCGCACGGACACTGTATCGCCCGGCCTGACGCCGAGCGCCTCCAGCGCGGCGCGCCACTGCACCGGCTCGACGGGCGCCACCGCCAGGGTGGGCCGGATGCCATCGACGCTCACGCGGGTCCTCCCCGGCAGGAGATGCGGAATCGAAGCCTGACCGACAAATCATGACCGATTCGGAAAGGCTGAGCTTGACTCGTCCCGACTTCCGCACCGAAATCACGGGAAATCCGCCCGATCGGTCTCCGTGAAGCCCGCGCGAGAGGCGGAAATGACCCGCCGCCGGCCGGCGGAGACCATGTGAGGGCGTATCCATGTTGCATCAGCCGCGTCGCTGGCTCCCGGGCCTGCTGCCTCTTGCCCTTCTTGCCGGCGGCTCCCTGTGGTGGAAACAGGACGCCATCGAAGCCGATCTCGCCGCCCGGGCCACCCGCGCCATCGGCGCGGCGTCGACGGTGGATGGCAAGCCGTGGGCGACCGTCACGGTGCGCGGCCGCGACGCCGTCATCAGCGGCACGGCGCCGGGCCTCGACGCGGCGGTGACCGCCGAGAATTCCGCAGAAGGCGAGACCGGCGTTCGCCGTGCCGATGCGGCCAACGACCTCCTGCCGGCCGCCAATCCATTCGGATGGTCGGCACGGCGCGACGGGCAGACCATCACGCTCTCCGGGCAGGTCGCGCCCGACGGGTCGCGCGCCCGGCTGGCCGATGCGGCTCAGAAGGCGGTGCCCGGCGGCGCGGTCAGCGACCTCATGACGCTGGCGCGCGACATCCCGCCAACGGCGACGCGCGCCGCCGAGATGGGCATCGAGCAGCTCGGCCGGGTGGCCAGCGGTTCGGCGACGCTCAGCGGAACGGCCTTCCGCTTCAACGGGTCTGCCGCCGATGCGGCCACCAAGGCGCTGATCGACCAGGCCCTGGGGGCGCTGCCGCAGGGCATCGTGGCCGGCGGCGTCAATGTCTCGATCCCCGGTCCGCCGGTCGCTGAGGCCCCGGCTCCTGCCGCCATCCTGCCGCCGGTCGCGGACTGGAGCGCCACCAAGGCGGCGGACGGCGCCATCCGCCTTGCCGGGACGATCGGATCGGAGGAAGCGCGCCAGCGTATCGTCGCGGCGGCACGCGCTTCGACGACCGGGCCGGTGACCGACGCCATGACGGTGATCGGCGGGCTGCCCGGCAATCTGGAAGCCAAGGCCCTGTCGGCTCTCGACCAGCTCAAGGGGCTGGCCAGCGGCGCTGCGCGCATCGCCGGCACCGCCTTCTCGTTCAGCGGGGTTGCCGCCGATCACGCCGCCTTCGAGAGGCTCGCGGCCTCGGTGCGGGCTGCCAATGACGGCTTTGCGATCGGCGATCTGGTCGTCGCCCCGCCCGTCGTCTCGCCGTTCTCGTGGAGCGCGAGGCGCACGCCTCAGGGGCTGACCCTGCAGGGCTTCGCTCCGTCGGAAGCGGCGAAGGCCGCAGTTGCGGCAGCGGCCGGACGCCTGTTTGCCGGCGTGCCCGTCATCGACGAGACGAAGGTTGCTTCGGGGTTCCCGAGCGGCGTCGATTTCGCGGCGCTCTCCACAACGGCCCTGACGCAACTGGGACGGCTTGCCGAGGGCTCGGTGCAGATGACGGGCAACCGCCTGTCGCTGGCCGGCCGTGCCGCCGATGCCGCCGTCGCCGTGGATATCCGGCGCGCCCTCGCAGCCGTCGGGCCGCCGGTCCTGGCGGTGAGCGACATTGCCGTGCCGCCGGCCGAGATTCCGCCGCCGCCGCCCGTGCCGCCGCTCGCGGGCGATCTCGTGGCGCCACCGCCACCTCCGCCACCTCCGCCACCTGCGATGGCGCCACAGCGGCTTGCCGCGGTCTCCGGACCCGTTGCAGCAGTGACGCCTCTGCCGGCCTTGCCGCCGGATGCGATCCCGCCTCCGCCGCCGGTACCGCCTCTGGCGGCCGATCTCATTCCGCCGGCGTCCCTGCAGTCGCTTGCCGTGGTTTCCGCGCCCGTCGCGACGGCAACGCCGGTGCCCGATCTTCCGCCGGACGCGATCCCGCCCCCGCCGCCCGTGCCGCCGCTGTCGGCCGATCTCATTCCACCGCCACCCCCGCCGCCCGTTCCGGTCGCGCAGGCGCCGGCTGTGACGTCAGCGCCCGCCCGCCCGCCGGGGACCATCCCGCCCCCTCCGGCTCCGGCGCCCATCTCGCTGCCGCGGCCCGATTGCTCCGTCATCATCCAGACGGCGCTCGAGGGCGACCGCATCCTCTTCGACTACTGGAAGGCGGAGCAGCGGGCAGAGCACGGACCCGTCCTCGACAGGCTGGCGGCTGCGATCCGGCGCTGCGCGGACGACGAGCGCATCGAGGTCGCGGGACATGCCGACGTCCACAACGCCACCAATCAGAACCAGAAGCTCTCCGAGGACCGCGCGGGCCTGATGCGGGCGGAACTCATCCGCCGCGGCGTGGCGGCCAGTTCGCTGGTCGTGGTCGGCTATGCGGCAAGCCGGCCGGTTGTCGAGGGCGATACGGAGGAAGCGCGCGCGCTGAACCGTCGCGTCGAGTTCCACGTGCTGCCGCGCAACTGAGGAGACAAGGTCATGCTCTATCTCGTCCAGACCTTCGCCCTCCCGCTGCTCGTCGCGCTGGCCGGGGGCCTGGCCGTCGGCTGGGTGACCTCCGACCGGGAGGACAAGGGCCCGAGCGGCTGGGCCGCGCTCGCCATGACGGTTTTCGTGCTGATGGCGGTGGCGTCGACCCTCAAGTGGGTTCCGGGCCGGCCGGGCCTGTGGCTCGATACGGCCGTTCTGTTCGGCGCGGCCTACCTCGTCGGCTGCGTCGTCGGCGCCTTCGCGCGGGTCTTCACCGACAAGGTCGAGGACATGGCCCCGCAGCCGCTCGAGCAACTGGCGGGTGCGGGACAGGCCTTCGCCTCGACCGCCGAGCGCCGGCCGGAGACCGCTTCGCAGGCGGTCACCGCGGCTGAACAGACGACGATCCCCGGCGCGGCCGCGGCTGCCGAGGCGATGGCGCAGGGCACGAAGCCTCATGGCCTCGGCGCACCGCGCGATGGCGGGCCCGACGAACTGGAACTGATCCGCGGCATCGGCCCGCAGAACGAGGCGCGGCTCCATGCGCTCGGCATCTGGCACTTCGACCAGATCGCCGCCTGGACGCCGAAGGAGGCGCAGTGGGTGGGCGGCTATCTCGCCTTCCCCGGCCGGATCGAGCGCGAGGACTGGATCGGGCAGGCGAAGATCCTGGCGGCCGGGGGCACGACAGATCACGCCGAGCGCGTCAGAAGGGGCGAGATTGCCAGCACGCCGGAGGGCAGGCCGCCATCGGCCTGACGTCCTTGCCCGGACATGCAGAGGCCCCGGCAAGGCTGTTGCCGGGGCCTCTGCCGTTGATGGGTCGACGACCGTCAGGTCAGGTAGTGGACGCCGGCGACGATGATCAGTGTCCAGACCACGAAATTGGCGGTGATCGTCGCGGCGACAGCCTGTGTCGGAGACATGCGGAACCTCATTGAACCGGTCTTCCTCTTGCGTGGAAGAACCCCTCCGCTCCCATTTCTAGCGATCCGACGTGGCGCGTCGATGAAAGCCTGAAGGAAGGGTTAACCGGCCGTCCCGCTTCGGACCTGCGGCTTCAGATGCTGCCGACGGTCTTCAGGCGCATGCGCGGATGGATTTCCGCCTGGCTCAGCACCGGGGTCTGCGCCCGGAAGCGCTCTACGATCGAGCGCACGAACGGGCGGATGCCGGGGCTGGTGAGGAGGACCGGCGCCTCGCCCATGCGGGCCGCGTCCTCGAAGGCGTCGCGCACCAGCATGATGAACTCCGACAGCTTCGAGGGCTGCATGGCGAGCTGCCGGTCGTCGCCCTGGCCGACGATGGAATCGGCGAAGGCCTGCTCCCATTGCGACGACAGGGCGATGAGCGCGAGGCCGCCGTCCATGCCGGCATACTGGGCGCAGAGCTGGCGGGCGAGCCGGGAGCGCACGTGCTCGGCGATCTGCGCGGGCGAGCGGGTAAAGGCGACCGCCTCGGCGATGCCCTCAAGGATCGTCGGCAGGTCACGGATCGAGACGCGTTCGTTGAGCAGCGTCTGCAGCACCCGCTGGATGCCGGAAATGGTGATCTGGCCAGGCACCAGGTCCTTGACGAGGTCGGACTGCTCCTTCGGCATGTCTTTGATGAGCTTCTGGACCTCCGAATAGCTCAGGAGGTCCGAGACGTTGGCCTTCAGGATCTCGGTGAGGTGGGTCGACAGGACGGTCGCCGCATCGACCACGGTGTAGCCGCGCACGCTCGCCTCCTCCTTCAGCGCGGCGTCGACCCAGGTGGCCGGCAGGCCGAAGGTCGGCTCGGTCGTGTGGACGCCCGGCAGGTCGACATGGCCGCCGGCCGGATCCATCACCATGTACTGCATCGGCCAGATCTGCCCCTGGCCGGCATCCACCTCCTTGACGCGGATGATGTACTGGTTCGGCGGCAGCTGGACGTTGTCGAGGATGCGGACCGAGGGCATGACGAAGCCCATGTCGGCGGCGAGCTGGCGGCGCAGGGCCTTGATCTGGTCGGTAAGACGATCCGAGCCGCCCTCCGACTGGACAAGCGGCAGGAGGCCGTAGCCGAGCTCGATCTTGAGGTCGTCGATCTTCAGCACGGAGGAGATCGGCTCCTCCGCGGGTGGCGCGGAGGCGGCCGCGACCTCCGCGGCTTCCGTGATGTCCGCGTTGCGCGAGGCGCGCTTGGCGTCCTCACCGAGCTTGTAGGCGGCCCAGCCGGCAAGCGCGGCGAGGCCCGCGAAGGGGATGAAGGGAATGCCGGGCAGCAGGGCCATGGCGCCCATGACGCCCGCCGACAGGCCGAGGGCCTTCGGATAGCCAGTGAGCTGCCGCATCATCGCCTGGTCGGCGGAGCCGGTGACACCGGCCTTGGAGACGAGGAGGCCGGCGGCGGTCGAGATGACGAGGGCGGGGATCTGGCTGACGAGACCGTCGCCGACGGTGAGGGTCGTATAGGTCCGCGCCGCCTCCAGAAAGGGCATGCCCTGCTGGGCGACGCCGATGATGAGGCCGGCGATGACGTTGATGAAGGTGATGAGCAGGCCGGCGATGGCGTCGCCCTTCACGAATTTCGAGGCGCCGTCCATGGCGCCGTAGAAGGCGCTCTCGTCCTCGAGATCCTTGCGCCGCGTCTTGGCGGTCTTCTCGTCGATAAGGCCGGCGGAGAGATCGGCGTCGATCGCCATCTGCTTGCCGGGCATGGCGTCGAGGGAGAAGCGCGCCGCGACCTCGGCGATGCGGCCCGAGCCCTTGGTGATGACGATGAAGTTCACGATCACCAGGATGGCGAAGACGATGATGCCGATGATGAACGAGCCGCCCATCACGAAGCTGCCGAAGGCCTCGATGACGTAGCCTGCCGCGGCTGTCCCCTCGTGGCCGTTCGACAGGATGAGGCGCGTCGAGGCAAGGTTCAGCGACAGGCGCAGCATGGTCGCGATGAGCAGCACCGTCGGGAAGGACGAGAACTCCAGCGGCTTGTGGATGAACAGGGCGGTCATGAGGATCATGACCGAGGAGATGATGGACACCGCCAGCATCATGTCGAGGACGAGCGGCGGCAGCGGGAAGATCAGGATGACGAGGATGCCGATGACGCCGGTGGCCATCCACAGGTCCGGACGGCGCAGCCAATCGGTCATCTGGCCGACGGACATGCCGCTGGCATTGGAAGGCTGTCGTCCGGCACCCGCCGTCGTGTCGGTCATGCGCTGTCCCCGGCCGCCCGCAAGTGCGGCCCATGTTGAACGTCTCCAGGCAAGATTTGCCGGGTGGATGGTTAACGGGAGGTTACGGAGCCTTGCCGAAGCGGGCCGCTTGTCGCCGCCGGCCTGCAATGCCAAAGCTTGGCGGCGGCGACGCAGCATCTCCAGGAGCATTCCATGGCCGATTTCCGACTGTCAGGGGCCGGCGGGTCACCGGGGGGCCTGATCCCCTTCTTCGTCGGCCTCGGCATGACGGTGGCGGGCGCCTATCTGTTGACGAACCAGGTCTCGGTTCACGGCGGATCGTGGACGCTGGGTGGCTATTCGGCCTTCGGCCTGTCGCTTGTTCCGATCCTTTTCGGCATCGGCATGCTGTTTTTCGACGGATCGTCCCGCCTCGGCTTTCTGCTGCTCTTTGCCGGCGTTGTGATCATCGCGGCAGGCATCCTGACCAACCTGACCATCTATTTCGTGCCCACCAGCCTGTTCAACACGCTGATGATGCTGGGTCTGACGGCGGGCGGGATCGGCCTCGTCCTGCGCTCGTTGCGCTGAATTTCGCCCCGCGCCCCAAAACGCGCGGCCGCGTTAACCAACCGGTAACCACCCACCCGGCAAATCTTGCCCAGCGAACCGGCGACACGCCGCTTCGCCTGCGCTTGGGGGCTGGTGCGTCTTGAACGGCATGCTGGAGTTCGTGAAGAAACTGGGGGCGCCCCGCCTGGCGGCCATGGGAGTGGTGTCCCTCGGCCTCGTCGGGTTCTTCGTCTACATCATCATGCGCATGAGCCAGCCGCAGATGGCTCTGCTGTTCTCCGACCTGACGCTGGAGGACTCCTCGCAGATCGTGAAGGAGCTGGAGCGCCGCCAGGTCCGCTTCCAGCTGCGCAACGACGGCGCCCAGTTGTTCGTGCCGCAGGAGCAGGTGGCCCGGGTGCGCCTGCAGCTTGCCGAGAGCGGCATGCCGCGCGGCGGCGGCGTCGGCTACGAGATCTTCGACAAGGGCGACGCCCTCTCGTCGACATCCTTCGTGCAGAACATGAACCAGCTGCGCGCGCTGGAGGGTGAACTCGCCCGCACCATCCGCGGCATCGAGCGGGTCCAGTCGGCCCGCGTCCATCTCGTCCTGCCGGAGCGGGCGCTGTTCTCCCGCGAGCGCACCGAGCCCTCGGCCTCAATCGTCCTGCGCGTGCGCGGCGGTCTCGAGCCCCAGCAGATCCGCGCCGTCCGTCACCTCGTCGCCTCGGCGGTGCGCGGCCTCTCGCCGCAGCGCATCTCCATCGTCGACGAGGGCGGCCGGTTGCTCGCCGACGGCGCCGGCGATTCCTCGGGCATGATGGGTTCCACCATCGACGAGCGGAAGGCGGGCCAGGAGCGACGCCTGCGCGAACAGGTCGAAAGCATCATCGCCTCCGTCGTCGGGCCGGGCCGCGCCCGCGTCCAGGTCGCCGCCGACATGGACTTCAACCGCGTCACCCAGACCTCGGACGACTTCGATCCCGAGCGCCGCGTCGTGCGCTCGACCCAAACCCGCGAGGAGCAGTCGAGCTCCAACGAGGGCCGCGACGGCCAGGTCACCGTCGGCAACGAGCTTCCCGGCGCCAACCAGACGGCCCCCGGCCAGAACCCCTCACGCGAGGCCAGCCGCAAGTCCGAGGAGACGATCAACTACGAGATCGCCCGGACCCAGCGCACCGAGGTGATCGAGGGCGGACGGATCAAGCGGGTCTCGGTCGCGGTGCTGGTCGACGGCATCTATGCACGCGATCCGCAGGGCAATGTGAACTACCAGCCGCGCGCCCAGGAGGAGCTCGACCGGATCGGCGCTCTGGTGCGCTCGGCGATCGGCTTCGACCAGCGCCGTGGCGACCAGGTCGAGATCGTCAACCTGCGCTTCGCCGAAGCGCCGCAACTCGCCGCGCCCGAGGCGCCGAAGCCCTGGTGGATGGTGTACGACTTCACCAAGGACGACATCCGCTACGCCATCGAGCTGTTCGTCCTGCTCATCGTGTCGCTGCTCGTCATGCTCTTCGTGGTGCGCCCGCTGCTCCGTCGCATCGTCGCGCCCGAGGAGGTTCCCGCCGTGGCGCTGCCAGCCGGCGCGGCCGGCGGGCTCGCCGGTGGCGCGTCCGCATCACGCGAGGAAGAGGGCGGCGAGACCAGCGATTCCAAGGCCGTGAAGGCGCCGCCGCTGGTGCCGGGCATGGAGAGCGCCACCATGAAGATGATCGAGATGGCGCAGATGAAGGGCGAGGTGCACCAGGCCTCGCTCTCCAAGGTCGGCGAACTGGTTGAGAAGAACCCGCACGAGACGGTCTCGATCATCCGCCAGTGGCTGAATGACGGGGAACCGAAGTGACGATCGCCCAGATCCAGCGCGACGCCGAATTCGGCAAGGCCCTGGCGGCCCTCTCGGCCGACGGACGCGTCAACACGCTCGCGGCCAAGGGCCTGACGGGCCACCAGCGCGCCGCGATCCTGATGCTGACGCTCGGCGACAAGGTCTCGGCGCGCATCTGGAAGCTGCTCGACGACGACGAGATCCGCGTCCTGTCCATCGCCATGTCACAGCTCGGCACGGTGGAGCCCGACGTGGTGGAGAGCCTCATGCTCGAATTCGTCGGTCGCTTGTCGGCGGCAGGCGGCCTGATGGGCAATTTCGACGCGACCGAGCGCCTCCTGTCGCAGTTCATGCCTACCGATCGCGTCGCCATGCTGATGGAGGAAATCCGCGGTCCGGCCGGTCGCAACATGTGGGAGAAGCTCTCCAACGTGCAGGAGCAGGTGCTCGCCAACTATCTGAAGAACGAGTATCCGCAGACCGTCGCGGTGGTCCTGTCGAAGATCCGGCCGGAGCATGCCGGCCGGGTGCTGGCCATCCTGCCCGAGGAGTTCGCCCTCGACGTCGTCGGCCGGATGCTGAAGATGGAAGCGATCCAGAAGGACGTGCTGGAGCGCATCGAGCAGACGCTGCGCACGGAATTCATGTCGAATCTCTCGCAGACCTCGCGCCGCGACAGCCACGAGGCCATGGCGGAGATCTTCAACTCCTTCGACCGCCAGACCGAGACCCGCTTCATCACCGCCCTGGAAGAGCAGAGCCGCGACTCCGCCGAGCGGATCAAGAGCCTCATGTTCACCTTCGACGACCTCGCCAAGCTCGACGCCGGTTCGGCGCAGACCCTCGTCCGGCAGGTCGACAAAGACAAGCTCGCCATCGCCCTCAAGGGCGCCAACCAGACCATGCGCGAATTCTTCCTGTCGCAGATGTCGACCCGGGCCGCGAAGATGCTGGCCGACGACATGCAGGCGCTCGGGCCGATGCGCCTCAAGGATGTCGACGAGGCCCAGGCCATGCTGGTCAACCTCGCCAAGGATCTCGCGGCGAAGGGCGAGATCATGATTTCCAAGAACCGTGCCGACGACGAACTGATCTTCTGAGGAACGATACGTGGTGGCACCGGTCAAATTTCTCTTCGATACGGAATTCGCCCAGGAGGCGAAGCGCGCCGCCGAGCCGAAGATCACGCTCGCGGAGCATCACCATCTCCTGGCGCTGGCCCGCCAGGAGGGCGAGGCGTCCGGCTTCATCGCCGGCGAGGGCAAGGCCATGGCCTCGATCGAGCGCCAGCGCGCCCTCGCCCTCGGTGTTCTCGGCGACCGCCTGAGCGGCGCTGCTGCTGCGCTCGGCGGGCTCGAATCCCGCCTGGAGTCGGAGGCCATCGACATCGCCGTGGCGGTGGCCACCAAGCTGGCCGGCGCCCTGATCGAGCGCGAGCCGCTGTCGGAGGTGCGCCGCCTCGTCGCGGACTGCTTCGCCAACCTGCGCGGCGTCCCGCATCTCGTCGTGCGGGTCAACGACGACCTGCTGGAGGACGCGCGCAACGAACTCACGCGCCTTGCCGCCGAAAGGGGTTTCGAGGGCCGGCTGGTCCTTCTCGCCGAGCCCGGAATCGCGATCGGCGACTGCCGCATCGAGTGGTCGAGCGGCGGCGTCATGCTCGATCGTGAAGAGACCGCGCGGCGCATCGTCGAGGCGGTCGGCCGCTATGTCGCATCCAATCCCGCCGGACCGGAAGAGGGACTGTCATGACCGAACCCACCGACAACGGAATGCCCCTTCCGGATCTCGAAAACGACGGCAGCCTGGATGTCGTGCCCGGCCTGGGCATGGGCATGGCCGACGACGACGATACCGGGGTCAAGGACGCCGCGGACCTCGAGGCCGTCTTCGACGTTCCGGTGAACGTCTCGGCGGTCCTCGGCCGCTCGCGCATGGACGTGGGCGAACTCCTGAAACTCGGTCCCGGAACCGTCCTCGAACTCGACCGCAAGGTCGGCGAGGCCATCGACATCTACGTCAACGACCGTCTCGTCGCGCGCGGCGAAGTGGTGCTCGTCGAGGATCGCCTCGGCGTGACCATGACGGAAATCATCAAAGCCGAGCGCTGAAGGAACCCGAACGATGCGACTCCTGATCGTCGGAACACTCAAGGGCCAGCTTTCCATCGCCACCAAGATGGCCGTGGACAAGGGTGCGGCCGTCACCAATGCCGAGGACATCGAGACGGCCCTGCGCGTCATGCGCGCCAAGGGCGCCGATCTCGTCATGGTCGACGTCGCCATGGATGTCAGGGCGCTCGTCCAGGCCTTCGCCGACGAGATGATCGCCGTGCCGGTGGTCGCCTGCGGAACCTCGAACGACGCCCGCGCGGCGGTGGCTGCAATCCATGCGGGGGCGAAGGAATACATTCCGCTGCCGCCCGACCCCGAACTGATCGCCGCCGTTCTCGCCGCGGTGGCCGACGACGCCAAGCAGCTCATCTACCGCGACGAGGCCATGGCCCGCGTCGTCCAGCTCGCCAACCAGGTGGCCGGCTCGGACGCCTCCATCCTCATCACCGGCGAGAGCGGCACCGGCAAGGAGGTGCTCGCGCGCTATGTCCACAACAAGTCGAACCGCGCCAAGGCTCCCTTCGTCGCGGTCAACTGCGCGGCGATCCCGGACAACCTGCTGGAGAGCGAGCTCTTCGGCCACGAGAAGGGCGCCTTCACCGGCGCCGTCGCCCGTCGCATCGGCAAGTTCGAGGAGGCCAATGGCGGCACGCTGCTGCTCGACGAAATCTCCGAGATGGACATCCGCCTGCAGTCGAAGCTCTTGCGCGCCATCCAGGAGCGCGTGATCGACCGCGTCGGCGGCACCCGGCCGGTGCCGGTCGACATCCGCATCCTCGCCACCTCCAACCGCACGTTGGCCGACGAGGTGCGCAAGGGCACGTTCCGCGAGGACCTCCTCTACCGGCTCAACGTCGTCAACCTGAAGCTGCCGCCGCTGCGCGAGCGCCCCGCCGACATCCTCGAACTGGCAGGACATTTCGCGAAGAAATATGCCGAGGCGAACGGCATGCAGCCGCGCCTGCTCTCGGCCGAGGCGCGCCGGCAACTGACGGTCGCGCGCTGGCCGGGCAATGTGCGCGAACTCGAGAACACCCTGCACCGTGCGGTGCTGCTGTCCTCCGGCCCGGAGATCGGCGTCGACGCCATCCGCACGCCCGACGGCGCGCGCCTCGACGAGCGGCGGGGGCCTGATCAGGTGGCGGCGCAGGCGGCCATTGCTGCGGAGGCGGTGACGCGCGGGCTCGTCGGCCGCACCGTGGCGGACGTCGAGCGCGACCTCATCCTCGACACGCTCGGCCACACGCTCGGCAACCGCACCCATGCGGCAAACATCCTCGGCATCTCGATCCGCACGCTGCGCAACAAGCTGAACCAGTATGCCGACGAGGGTCATGCCATCACCCCGCCGCCGCAGGGCGAGGCGCGCTACGAGGCCCGCTACGGCTGAGATGTCCAGGCCTGCCCGGGACCCTTCGCGGAACGGTTGCCACGGCAGCGGTCGGAGCAATGGCGCACCTCGTCCCAGACCCGCGCCCATTTCTTCCGCCAGGCGAAGGGGCGGCCGCAGGTCGCGCAGATCTTCTCCGGCAGGTCGGCCTTGCGGATCATCTTGGCCATGTCGCTTCGCATTTCCTGAACCGCCGCCGGGATCGCGCCGTATCAACCTGACCGGTCCTAATGCCGGAAGCGAGACGACGGCATCATGGCGGACAACGTCCTCATCTACGGCGGCACTGGCGGCATCGGATCGGCGCTGGCGCGCCGCCTGACCGGCCGGGGGCACGCTGTTCACCTGGTGGCGCGCGACCGGGACCGGCTGGAGGCCCTCGCGAGCGAGATCGGCGCCACCTTCTCAGTGGCCGATGTGGTGGACCGCGCGAGCATCGACGCAGCCGCCGCGGCGGCCGGCCCGAAGCTCGCGGGATTCGCCTATTGCGTCGGCTCCATCAATCTCAAGCCCGTGGCGCGGCTGACGGATGCCGACTTCACCCGCGATTTCGAGCTCAACGCCCTCGGCGCCGTGCGTGCCGTCCAGGCGGCGCTGCCCGCGCTGAAGGCCCATGACGGTTCGACCTCGTCGATCCTTCTCGTCTCGACGGTGGCGGTGGCGCAGGGCTTCGCCGCCCATGCGTCGGTCTCCATGGCCAAAGGCGCGGTCGAGGGGCTGACGGTGGCTCTCGCCGCAGAACTCGCCCCGAAGATCCGGGTCAACTGCGTCGCGCCGTCGCTGACCAGAACCCCCTTGGCGAAGGCCCTGACCAGCTCCGAGACCATGGCTAATGCCATTGCGGCGCTGCACGCCATTCCGCGTCTCGGCGAACCCGACGACGTCGCGGCTCTCGGCGCGCTGCTGCTGGACAAGGACGCGGGCTGGATCACGGGCCAGATCATCGGCGTCGACGGCGGCCGCTCCATGCTGCGCACCAAGGGCTGAGGCGTCATTGGCGACACTCCGCCTCATCCTCGGGGACCATCTCTCCCGCGATGTCGCCGCTCTCGACGGTCTGGAGGCCGGCGACGTGGTGCTCATGGCGGAGGTGGCTGAGGAGACGGCCTATGTCCCTCACCACAAGCAGAAGATCGCCTTCATCCTCTCGGCGATGCGGCATTTCGCCGGGGAACTGAGCGTGGAGGGGATCGTCGTCGACTATGTCCGCCTCGACGATCCGGAGAACAGCGGCAGCTTCACCGGCGAAGTGCTGCGCGCGCTCGACCGCCATGCCGTGGACCGCATCGTGGTGACGGAGCCGGGCGAGTGGCGCGTGCGCGCCATGATGGAAGAGTGGGCCGCGCTCACCGGCCTTCCGGTTGAGATCCGGGAGGACGACCGCTTCCTCTGCTCCCGCGGGCGGTTCGCCCGCTGGGCCGAGGGCCGCAAGGCCTTCCGGATGGAGTTCTTCTACCGCGAGATGCGCCGCGAGACGGGCCTGCTCATGGACGGCGACAAGCCAGTCGGCGGCCAGTGGAACTTGGACGCCGAGAACCGCAAGGCCCTGCCAAAGGGGGCGCGCCTGCCGCGCCGTCTGCGCTTTTCCCCAGACGCCGTGACGCGGGAGGTGATGGACCTTGTCGCACAGCGCTTCGCCGACCATTTCGGCGATCTCGAGCCCTTCGGCTGGGCGGTGACACGGGCCGACGCGCTGGCGGCGCTCGACCATTTCATCGCCGAGGGCCTGCCGTCCTTCGGCGACGTGCAGGACGCGATGAAGCGCGGCGAGCCCTTCCTCTACCACGGCCTCATCTCGCCCTATCTGAACGTCGGCCTGCTCACCGCGCGCGAGGTCTGCCTCGCCGCCGAGGCCGCCTGGCGTCGGGGCGCCGCTCCACTCAATGCGGCCGAGGGGTTCATCCGCCAGATCCTCGGCTGGCGCGAATATGTGCGCGGCATCTACTGGCACAAGATGCCCGGCTACGCCGAAACCAATGCGCTCGGGGCGATGCGTCCGCTGCCGTGGTTCTACTGGTCCGGCGAGACGGACCTCGCCTGTATCGCGGAGGTGGTCGGCGACACGCGCCGCAACGCCTATGCCCACCACATCCAGCGCCTCATGGTCACCGGCAACTTCGCGCTGCTCGCCGGTATCCGGCCGGCAGAGGTCGAGGCCTGGTACCTCGCGGTCTATGTCGACGCCTTCGACTGGGTGGAACTGCCCAACGTCCACGGCATGGTGATGTTCGCCGACGGCGGGCTGCTGGCGTCTAAGCCCTATGCGGCGTCGGGCGCCTATATCGACCGGATGTCCGACTACTGCTCCGGCTGCCGCTACGATCCGAAGATCAAGATCGGGGATGGGGCCTGTCCCTTCAACCTGCTCTACTGGAACTTCATCGCCGAGAATGCCGCGGCGCTGCGCGGCAACCCGCGCATGGCCATGCCCTACCGGACCTGGGAGGCGATGGAGCCGGCCCGCCGCGAGCAGATCGTGAACGAAGCGCAGGTCTTTCTCGATAGACTGTCTAGAGCTTGACACCCGTCTTTTCTTCGATCATTTTTTTGACATAGCCTTTAGCGAGATCCTTTATTAGTTCGAACGTGAAGCCGCCGGCACTTTGAACGCCCTTCTTTGTTTTATTCCATATTTCATCATCTTTTACACTATCTACGAAATCATGTCCCTGCCAAGTCAATCCTCTTACATTTACCTGTCCACCCAGCGAACGAAACTCCACCTCAATAAGTCCGTTCTGTTCAAGGAGATGCAAGTGCTCCCTCAGCTTTAAGGCATCCTCCTCTGACAGCGTTTCGTCTGGAGGCAAGCCAAGATTGGCCGCCCGAACCGACGAAATAGTCGAGAACTGACGTCTGCCTGCTTCAATTTGCAATAGAATGTCGCGGATGAAATCTAAGTCGCGCTTCAAAGGCCCCTCCTGATTTCACGCAATAATTGCATACTTCTAGATTGCAATCTAGCCGCGGATGACCTCTGCCTTCCGGCGGGGCTTTCGCCTGGCGATACGATCGGCTTTGATGCGTCGTGTCGATACACGTCACCAAACAATTGGCCCTGGAACGTCCACATGTCGCTTCCCGCTTCGCTCGCCAGCCGCCTGCAGCTTCCGGCGATCGGCTCGCCACTGTTCATCGTGTCCAATCCGGACCTCGTCATCGCCCAGTGCAAGGCGGGCATCGTCGGGTCCTTTCCGGCGCTCAATGCGCGCCCCGGTCCCGTGCTGGAGGACTGGCTCAAGCGGATCACCGAGGAACTCGGCGCCTATGACGAGGCGAACCCGCAGGCGCCGTCGGCGCCCTATGCGGTGAACCAGATCGTCCACAAATCGAACGACCGGCTCATGCACGACGTCGAGATGTGCGTGAAGTACAAGGTGCCGGTGGTCATCACCTCGCTCGGCGCGCGCCCCGAGCTCAACGACGCCATCCATTCCTATGGCGGCATCACGCTGCACGACATCATCAACATCACCCATGCGAAGAAGGCGCTGGAGAAGGGCGCCGACGGCCTGATCGCCGTGGCGGCCGGCGCCGGTGGCCATGCCGGCACGCTGTCGCCGCTCGCCCTGATCCAGGAAATTCGCGAGTTCTTTGACGGCCCGCTCGCGCTGTCCGGGGCCATCGCCACCGGCCGCGCCATCCTCGCCGCCCAGGCCATGGGCGCCGATGTCGGCTATATCGGTTCGGCCTTCATCGCCACGAAGGAGGCCAATGCGGCGGAGGCCTACAAGCAGGCCATCGTCGAGGGCACGGCCGGCGACATCGTCTATTCAAACCTGTTCACCGGCGTGCACGGCAATTACCTGCGCGCCTCCATCGTCAATGCCGGCCTCGACCCCGACCATCTGCCGGAGAGCGACCCCTCGAAGATGAGCTTCGGCTCCGGCGGCTCGGAGAAGAGCAAGGCCTGGCGCGACATCTGGGGGTCGGGCCAGGGCATCGGCGCCGTCAAGGCCGTGGAGAGCGCCGGCGAGTTCATCGCGCGCCTGAAGCGCGAATATGCCGCGGCCAAGACCGCGCTGGATGCCGTTACGACATGGCCGCTTCGTCCGGCGCACTGATCATAGCATCGGCTTGACGCGGCCTGCGGCTGCGTCATCCTTCCCTGACCCCCGAACAAGCCGGCATCGAGACCGGCTGACGACGCGCGTCGAGGGAGGATCTGACCGCATGAGCGAGATGTCACCACCGGAGGCCGGGTTGCGCTCGCGCGACCCGATCGTGCGACCGGCGACCGTCGAGGACATCAAGGCCGCCTTCGAGGCGGCCTGGGGCGACCTGAAGGCGGCCCCGGCCTACGGGCTGTTCTTCGGCGCCATCTACTGGCTCGGCGGGCTTGCGCTGCTGATCCTGCCGGCGCGCTTCGGCTATGTCTGGGCGGTGTTTCCGCTCGCCGCCGGCTTCGCCCTCATCGGCCCCTTCGTGGCGGTCGGCCTCTACGAAGTGTCCCGGCTGCGCGAACTCGGGCGGACACCGACGTGGTCCGGCGTTCTGGGCACCGTCTGGCGGCAGGGCGGGCGGGAGCTGTCCTGGCTCGCCTTCCTGACCATCTTCATCTTCATCATCTGGATGTATCAGGTGCGCATGCTCTATGCGCTGTTCTTCGGCTTCGCCTCGCTCGATCCCGTGACCTTCGCGCGCGCCCTGTTCCTCACGGCCGATGGCTGGACCTTCCTGACGGTGGGAACGGCGGTCGGCGCGGCGATGGCGCTGTTCACCTTCTCGATCACCGTGGTGTCGTTTCCGCTTCTGCTCGATCGCGACATCGACGTGGTGACCGCCATCATCACCAGCGTCAGGGCGGTGCAGGCGAGCCCCGTCGTCATGCTCGGCTGGGGCGCTGTGACGGCTGTGGTGATGTTCCTCGCCATGGCGCCGCTCTTTTCCGGCCTTCTCGTGGTGCTGCCGCTCTGGGGCCATGCGACCTGGCACCTCTACCGGCGGATCGTCACCTACGTCGACGGCTGACGGCGGCGGTTCACGCACCCGGCACGGTGCCCGCCGGCAGTCCCGCTACATGGTCGGCAATGGCGCCGGCCGTGGTGATCCAGACCTCTTCGCGCCGCGCGGCGATGTGCGACAACGCCCGCCTGAGCTGGCGGAGGCGATAGGGCTGGCCGACGATATAGGGATGCAGGGCAATGCCCATGACCAGCGGCATGGCGCGCGACTGGTCCAGCATCTCGTCGAACTGGTCGATGATCATGTCGGCGAACTGGCTGGCCGAATCCTTGCGAGCCACGACGGCCGGGATGTCATTCAGTTCCTGCGGATAGGGCAGGGACAGGATGCGGCCGCCGCCCCGCGTGGCGAACCAGACCGGCTGGTCGTCCTGGCACCAGTCGAGGAGATAGGTATAGCCGCCCTCGGCGAGGAGGTCGGGCGTCACGAGGCTCTGCGAGATCCAGGGGCCGAGCCAGCCCTTCGGCGGCTTGCCCTCCGCGGTTGCGATGACGGCGGTCGTCTCGTCGATCAGCGCCCGCTCGGCAGCCTCGTCGAGGATGCCCTGCCGCTCGGAGTTGGTCCGGCCGTGACCGAGAACCTCGTCCCCGCGCGCGCGAAAGGCGTCCATCACCTCCGGGCAGTAGGCGTAGATGGATGAATTGACGAGCACCGAGGCGGGCAGGGCGAGCGCGTCGAACAGCTCGATCATGCGCCAGACGCCGACGCGGTTGCCGTAGTCGCGCCAGGCGTAGTTCAGCACGTCGGGCTGCGGCCCGCCGGGCGCGAGTTCCGCGCCAAGGCCCGTGCCGAAGGCGAAATGCTCGAGATTGACACCGAGATAGACGGCGAGGCGCTTGCCCCCCGGCCAGCCATAGGTGGGCCGGCGGGTGATGGCGCTGTAGGCGTAGCGGCCGTGCGAGGACAGGGTGGGGGCAGGGGTCGGCTGGGTCATCGGGCGAACAAGGACCGTTCTGGAGGAGGGGGACAGGTTCCGGGACGGGATGCGGGATGGCAAGGACCATGCCGCAGGCGGCCCCCGCGGTTGCCGCATGTGGACCGCCCGCCGGGCGGCATTGCCTTCGGCGGGCTTCTGGGGATGATCGGCGCATCCCTCCACCCGGAAACCCCATGACCGCGCTTCCCCCCCTGTCCGACCTGACCATCGGCTTCGGCCATTCCGCCTATCGCCTCGGCGAGGAGTTTGCCCGCCGCAGCACCGGTATTCGTTTCGCCGAGTTCCGGACGGCGGCCGAATTCCACGCGCGCATCGGCGAGTTCGACGTGGCCTGCGTCTCGGCCTTCTGGCGCAACGCCCCACTGGAGAATGCCGGCAAGCTGCGCTTCATCCAGTCTGTCAGCGCCGGCATCGACGTCTTCGCCCTCGATGCGCTGAAGGCGCGCGGCGTGCGCCTGGCGAGCGCGCAAGGGGCGAATGCCATCGCGGTGGCCGAACACGCCATGGGCCTCACCCTCGCTCTGTCGCGGATGATCCACACGGCCCGCGACAACCAGGCGCGGAAGCACTGGCGCGGGATGATCTCCGATCCCCTCGCGCGCGAGGATGAACTGGCCGGAAAGACCATGCTGATCGTCGGCCTCGGCGGCATCGGCGGGCGTCTCGCCCGCTTCGCCAAGGCCTTCGACATGCGGGTCATCGGCTTGAAGCGCGACACGAGCGTGAAGGTGGACAATGTCGACGCGCTGGTCGGCCCGGCCGATCTCGACCGGGCTCTCGGCGAAGCGGATGTCGTGGCGCTGACCTGCCCGCTGACGCCCGAGACGGAGGGGCTGATCAATGCCACGCGCCTGAAGGCGATGAAGCCGGGCGCCCATCTCATCAACTGCGCGCGGGGCAAGGTGGTGGACGAGGATGCGCTGGTGGCGGCGCTGCAGGCCGGAACGATTGCCGCGGCGGGCCTCGATGTCACCCGCGAGGAGCCGCTCGCCGAGGCTTCGCCCCTGTGGACGATGGAGAACGTCCTCATCACGCCTCATACGGGTGGCGAGACAGCGGCCTATGAGAGGCGCGTCATCGACCTCCTGGTGGACAATCTCGGCCGTCTCGGTCGCGGCGAGCCGCTGGTGAACGGAGTCGTCTGACCGGCGGGGCGTAACGGCCCATGTGTTGCGTTTCCTCCCCCGATACCACCCAATCGGGGCAGCATGATTCGTTGTCGGCACCGACGCTCTCTAGGGGGGATCGTTGCGGGAGTGGCGCTGGCCACCGCGGCGATGGTCGCGGCCGGCCTGCCGGCGCGGGCCCAGACGGTCACAACACTCAGCTACCAGATGGCTGGCGGCAACCGGACGGCGCTGATCGTCGATTCCGCGCAAGGCCGCCCGGCGCCGCTCGTCATCGTCCTGCACGGGGCCAACGGCACGTCGGAGCAGGCGCGGCGCTACCTGACCTGGGACGAGGTCGCGGCGCGCGAAAAGCTCATCGTGGTCTATCCGCAGGGCGTCAGCGGCTCATGGAACGACGGTCGTCCCACCGATGGCCGCCGGTTCAACCCGGTCAGCCGCGTCGACGACGTCGCCTTCATCCGCCGGATCGTGTCCGATCTGGACACCCAGGTGAGGATCGACCGGCGGCGCGTCTATGTCGTCGGCGTGTCCGCCGGGGGCCACATGGTCTATCGCCTCATCTGTGAGGCCGGAGACATGATTGCTGCGGCGGCGCCGATGCTCGCGACCCTGTCCGTCATCTGGTCGCGGTCCTGTCCTGGTCAGCCCCTGCCCGTGGTGATGATCAACGGCACGCAGGACCGCATCTCACCCTGGGGCGGCCAGCCGGCCGGCGTCGATCCCGACGGAGCACTGCTGTCGGCGCCGGAGACCTTCGCCTTCTTCCGTGCGCGCAACGGCTGTTCGAGCTTCGGGGAGAGGGCTCTGCCGGAGCAGGCGACATCCGGCGGCTCGCGCGTCTTCATCATGGACGGAACGATCTGCCGCCGCGCGGTCCGCCTGTACCGTGTTGCGGGGGGCGGCCATCACACCCCGACGCGCTATGACCGCCGGATGCGGCCGGTCATCGGCGCCATGCTGGGCCTCCAGAACCACGACATCGAGGCGGACGAGGAGGTGTGGATCTTCTTCTCCGACAAGACCCGACCCTGACGGATCGCCAAAGGTCAGGGAATCAGCTGCGCCTTGACGACCGGCCATTGCATCTCGGCGCGATCGAGCGCCCGCGACGGGTCGGCGAGGAAGGCGGCCTTGTTCTTCTCGGAATGGAAGACGTAGAGGCGCTGTTCGTAAACGGTCCAGACGGAGGGATGGCCGGCGGTCGGAACACCTGCGCCGACGGCGACCGGGTCGTAGCCGCCGAAACGCGGCTCATAGGTTTCCGGATCCTGCATGAAGGCGTCGCGGTTGCCCTCGTTGAGGAAGCGCCAGGTCGCGCCGACCCAGGACAGCTCATAGGTGGAGGAGCCCTGGCGCGGCTCGCGCTCGGTGAAATAGGCGACCGGGTCGAAACCGTAGATGGCGAGCCCCGTCAGCCGGTCGGTCACCACCCGCTCGGTGGTGGCGGCGCGCGAGGCGGTCTCGCTGGTCATGCCGATCAGGACCGCGATGCCGGCATAAAGAGCGGTCACCGCGAGGGTCCAGGCCAGCGGTCGCAGAAACTGCCTCAACACCGACATCTTCTCTCCTGATTCTGGAGCTGTATCGATTCCGGACCATGGCGCTGGACGGTAACCAGTTCCTTACCGGCGCCGGCGAAATCCCGGTCTGGTGACCAAATGGTTACCATCGCTGGCCTAGAGTGGCCCGAGGACACGGTCTGCCGCACCGATGAGCGGCGAAGGCATTTCGAGAGGTGAACATGCGCCGTCCCACGTCATTCGACCGCCGCACGATCGTCGCCGGGCTCGGCGCATCGCTGCTGGCCGGCCTCCATCGCCCCGCCATGGCGCAGCGCACCTACGAGTCGCAGTCGCCGCGCACCTTCGCGCCCAACGAGGTCGTCTCGGCGGGCCACCGCTTCTTCGGCGGCGCCAGCCGGGGCCTCGCCAATCTGGTCGAGCGCGCCACCCAGCAATGGGGCCGCCCGACGGCCTATATCCTCGGCCAGGAAGGCTCGGGCGCCTTCGTCGCCGGCCTGCGCTACGGCGAGGGCATGCTCTACACCAAGGATGGCGGTGACTCGAAGGTCTACTGGCAGGGTCCGTCCCTCGGCTTCGACTTCGGCGGCGAGGGCGCCCGGACCATGATGCTGGCCTATCGGGTGCGTGACGTCCGGGACCTCGAGCGCCGCTTCATCGGCGTCGACGGCTCGGCCTATCTGGTCGGCGGCCTTGGCATGACGGCGCTCGGCGCCGACAACATGCTGGTGGTGCCGATCCGCACCGGCGTCGGCGCACGCCTCGGCGTCAATGGCGGCTATCTGAAGTTCACCTCGCGTCCGACCTGGAACCCCTTCTGACGGCTCGCGCCGGGAGAGGACGCCCGATGTCGTGAATGACGCAATGGCGGCGGCACTTTGCGCGGCGGTATTGGCATGGCAGAAGAGTGTCTCGCTGATCTTCAGGGAGTCGCGCCGTCGTGACGATCGAGACCGCCATGGTCTTCGTGCTGGGTTTCGTCGTGGCGGCGCTTCTCTCGCTCGCGCTGATGGGCGCCGTCTGGCGGCGCGCCGTGCGTCTGACCACCCGCCGGGTCGAGAGCGCCATTCCCATGTCCATGGCCGAGATCAAGGCCGAGAAGGACCAGGTGCGGGCCGAATATGCCCTGGCGATCCGGCGCACCGAGATTGAGGCCGAGCGGCTGCGTGAGGCCGCCAACCTTCAGACCATCGAGATCGCCAGGCGCACCGAGACCATTCGCGACCTGAACGCCGAACTCGACGCGCGGGCTGCGCGCATCGCTGGCCTCGAGGGCGCCAAGGCCTCCCTCGAGGAGGCTCTGGCGGAGAGCCGGGCGACCGTCGCGGCGAAGATCGAGGAACTGGCGCGCGGGGCGGCTCATCTCGCCGAGCGGGAAGCGGCCTTCGAGGCGCTGACCCGCGAGCATGCCGACAAGGTCGCCGAGAGCGACAGCCAGCGCGTCGAGATCGTGGCGCTGCGCACGCAGGTCGACAACCAGCGCAACCAGATCGGCCAGCTCTCGGCCGAACTCGCGACCGCCGAGGGCGACCTCGCCGCCCATCGGCTGTCCTACGCGGAGACCTCCAATCTGCTGACCTCCGAGCGGCAGCGGATCGCCGACGTCCAGGCGGCGCTGAAGCGCGAGCAGGAAGGCGCCGCCGAATTGCGCGCCGAGATTGCCGAGACACGCCGGGCGCTCGCCGAGACGACGACCCTGCTCACGGCCGAGCGCCGCAAGGCCAGCGAGCAGCATGCGGAGATCCGGACGCTGCAGGGCAAGCTGGCCACCGACGAGAAGCGGATCGCCAAGCTGGAGCGGGAGAAGGCGAAGCTGGACACGGCTCTCGCCGAGCAGAAGGAAGCCGCCACCCGCGAGCGGCAGGCCCGCGACGAGATCGAGCGGAGCGTGGCGCGGATCGAGGCGGAACGGGACCGGGTGCGCAGGGAGATCGACGAGGTGAAGGACCGCAGCGCCGAGACGGCCCGTCGCCTGCAGATCGCCGCCGAGACGGCGATCGCCGAGAAGAACGTGCTGGAAGGGTCCCTCGCCAAGGCGCGCGAGGATCGCACTCGCATCCAGCGCGAGGTGGCCTCGCTCGCCCGTGCCGCCGAAACCTCCCTGATGCGGGAAGCCAAGGACACGGCTGCCCTGAGGGCGAAGATCGACGAGGTGGCCATCGACGTGACCCGCGTGACGGCTATCCTCGAGGGACCCGGATCGCGGATCGAGGAGATTCTCGCCGCTGCGGCCTCGGAGAAGGCGCCGGCTGGCGGACGCCGTCTGCGGGGCGAACTGCCGCTGGCCGAGCGGATCAGGGCCGTGCTAGGCGCGACGCGCGGTCGGCAGGCGGCGGAATAGGCTTGCCGGGGCGAGCCCCCGTCATGGGGAGCTCTGCGGCGTCAGGAGCCGCGGCGGCCGAACTTCGCCACCCGCTCGATCTCCGAGCGGTCGATGCCGAGGTCCTTCAGCATTTCCGGGCTGAGATCGTGCAGGGCCGCGGCCGCCCGGCGGATGCGCAGGTATTCCCGGATCGAGCTGAACAGCACGAAAACGCGATTGGCGAAGCGCGTGGAGAGAGCGTCGTGCGCAGTGGTCTGAAGTGTCGTGATGGACATTGGTAACTCCCATGGATCGGATGATGTCGTGTCTCATCCCGAGATTTCGGGTTGAGCGTTCGGTCCATGGGTCGTGTTTCAAATGTTGATGGTTCGAAAATCATCAATCAATTTTCGTGATATTACTCATCAACGATGGTGCAATGCACCATCGAGGGGGCGCCGCACCGGACAGGGCCGGCGCGGCGTTTGCCGTCACTTGCGCGAGAAGTTCTGGCGAATCTCCTCGAAGCTCTCCTTCATCCGGTCCTGGATGACGCGGATCGCTTCGGCATTGGATTTCTGCAACAGCTCGGCCATGTCGCGGGTGTTCTTCACCGCCGCTTCCATGGCCTTCTTGGTGAACTCGGTCTGCGCCGCCATCATCTCCTGGGCGCTGCCGGGCAGCTTGAAATTCTGCGCCGCGGCCTGGATGTCCTTGATCGCCGCCTCGATAATCTCCTTCTGGCGCGCCGCGATCGCGGTCGCGCCTTCCGCCGCCGCCTTGCCGCTGGCGGCCAGCGCCTCGAGGTTCTTGCGGTGATGATCGACGATCGTCTGCATGTCGACGGCCGGGACCTTCATGTCCTCGCCGAGCTTCTTGAACATGTCGATGATCGATTGGGGCGTCTGGGTCATGGCACTACTCCGCTTCGCATCAAGACGTGGGCTTGTCGCAGGAAGGCGTGGGCTCGCGCCTGCCTCCACCGCAAGGCCGACGACGGGCCTCCGCCGTCCCGACGGTAGGCCCGACAGGTGACCGGATCAAGAATTGCGGATCAGAACCTCGATCGTATGGAGCACCAGCCCGGCGAGGCCGCCGATCAGCGTTCCGTTCAGCCGGATATATTGCAGGTCGCGGCCGATGTTCAGCTCCATCAGCCGGATCAGCTGCTGCATGTTCCAGGCCTTGACCTGCTCGGCGATGAAGCGGGACGCGCCGCTCTTCTGCTGCTCGACGAGGGTCGAGAGGGTCACGACGAAGCCCTCGTTGATCTCCGCCTTCATGCGCGTGTCATTGGCAAGCTTGGCTCCGATCTCGGTGAGGACGAGCGTCATCTGCGCTTCGATCTTCGACTGGGGCGACGCGACGTCGCGCTCGACATAGGTCGTGATGCCGCGCCACAGCGTCAGGGCGATGTCGCGCAGTTCCTGCCGGCCGAGCAGGTCCTGCTTCAGCTTCTCGGCGCGTGCGGCATAGTCCGGGCTGTCGCGCAGGCTGACGATGAAGCCCTCGACGAAGCGGTCGAATTCCAGCCGGAGCGCGTGGTTGGGATCCTGCCGCACCTCGTCGAGGAAGGTGTTGGTGGATTTCAGGATGCGGTTCAGCAGGTAGGCGTCGGCCTTGAACAGATTGAACAGGGTCGGCAGTTCGTTGCGGATCTTGTCGCGAATGCCGTCGACGGTGGCCTGGTTGCCGAGGATCTTCTCGACGGAGTCGATGAGTTCGTCCAGCAACCGCTGGTGCCGTCGATCCTCGGTGATGGCTCCGAGAAGCTGCGCGGCGAGGGGGCCGAGCTTCACGGCGCCGACCTGATCGGCCAGCCGCTCGGCGAGAAACTCCTTGATCCGCGACTGGTCCATGCCGGCCAGCGCGCCGGGCAGGAGGTTGACGGCAAATCGGGCGGCAGCGCCGCTCCGTGACGCATCCGCCAGCCAGCCCGCGATGTGCGAGGCGAAATCCACATCCCGCAGTTTCGCGCCGACCGGTCCCGGCGCCAGGAAGTTCGTCTCGACGAACTTTCCGAGGCTGTCGGCGATCCGCTCCTGGTTCTTCTGGATGATCGCCGTGTGGGGGATCGGCAGGCCCATCGGGTGCTTGAACAGGGCGACGACGGCATACCAGTCGGCGAGGCCACCGATAGTCGCCGCCTCGGCGAAGGCGGCGACGAAGCCGAAGGCCGGGTGGCGATGCTCCATCAGCTTCGCGGCGATCATCAGGGTGACGCTGAAGGCGAGCAGCGAGGTTGCAACGACCTTGGCCCGGCGCAGGGCCGCCTGCTTCTCCGCGTCGCGGACCGACAGGTCGCTGCCGCCCTCGTGCGGACGGGCCGGGTCAGCCGGCGGGGGCAGGGCCATGGGGAAACGTCTCCGGCGGAATGGTTCCTTGAGATAAGGGGAACGCGCCGCTGGAGGAAGGGTTCTGCGGCTCGTCATCGGGCATCCATAAATTGTGCAATGCACAATTTATGTTGCAATGCACAATAGCTGGCTCTATATTCACGCTACCCGCCGGGCCTCGACAGGACGGCGGACCATGGCTCGAACGAGAATGGAGACACCAATGTTCGATCAGACGATGAAGACCGCTGCCGAAGCCTATTTCGGCCAGGTGAAGCAGGCTTTCGAGGGCTTCTCGGCAAAGCCGGGCAAGCTGGAAGTTGCTCCTGCCATCCGTGAATTCGCCACCCGCCAGACCGAGACCGCCAAGGCGCGCCTTGCCGCCGCGCAGAAGGCGTCGCTTGATGCGGCCGCCGGTCTCGAGACCGCATCCGTCGCCGCTGCCGGCTTCGGAGCCAGTCTGGTTCGCGCCGCCGTCGAGGGCGCGGTCGCCAACACGACCATGGCCATCGACGCCGCCCGGGACATCGCCGCCACGGCCAACCCGCAGGATGCGATGCGTCGCTACGGCGATTTCGTGAAGGCCTTTGGCGAGGCCAATTTCACCCGCGCCAGGGATGGCTTCGCGCAGATGCGCGATGGGGCGACCGAAGGCGCCAAGGTGCTCCAGGCCGAGGCTTCGAAGCTCGCGTCTGTCGCTGCCAAGGCCGCCTGAACGGGCGTCCCCGCTTCCTGATCCGTTCCCCCCATGTGGAAGGGCCCGCCGGTTTGACCGGCGGGCCCTTTCGCGTTGTGCCGCAGGGATGGGCGCCTCAGACCAGCGCCGCTTCAACCTCGCGGAGGACCTGATTGCGGCGCGGGGCAATGCCGTCGGCGTCCGTCACCGCGAGAAATCCGGTGACCTCGCCGCCCTCGAAGGTGAAATGCGCGCCGAACTTGCGGGCCAGCGCCCGCATCGCGCGGTTGGCGGCAGTCGAGGTGATGCGCAGCATCGGGTAACGGGAATAGCGCGCCGCGGCCATCACGGCCTCGAACAGGCGCGTACCGATGCCCATCTGCCGAAACTGCGGTTCGACGGAGAAGGCGATGTCGGCCGGATCGTCGGGCGTCGGTGGGTGCAGCTCAGCCGCGCCGCGCACGTGACCCTCGCGGTCGAGCAGCGCGAAGATGCGCGTGCGCCCGGCAAAGCAGCGCTGCGAATAGCGATGGATGAATCTGTCGTCGGCGACGCCGTTGAACCGCTCGCGGCGCCCGGCCGCATCCAGCCTCAGGAGGTGGTCGCGATGGAGGTCGGAATCAGTCCCGGTGAGTTCGCGAAGCGTGCCGAGCTCGTGAAGGGCTCGTGCCATGGTGATCTCCTCGTGATTGTCGTCCCGAGGCGTTCACATCCCTAGAAGCCGCATATTGTGCAGTGCAGCATGAATGTCAATGCACTGGCTGCATATCTCCCTGCCGCCGCGGCGCGGCGGCTCAAGTTCCCCCTGTTCGTCAGCGCGTCGACTGGGCGCGGCGCGGGGCCGGTCGGGCGGGCTGCGCGGCCGGGACTGAGGGCGGGTCGGCCCATTCGGCCTGGGCGGCAACCTTCACGGCGGCATCGGGTTCCGTTCTGGCAGCGAAGGTCTGCACCGCGAGGCGGGCCGCCACCAGGGTCTGCGGGTCGAGGCGGGCTGCCACCTCGTCACGCTTCTTGCCGGCGTCCTGATCGCCGCCGGCAGACGCGAGGGCAAACCACTTGTAGCTTTCGGCGAGGCTCTGGTCGACGCCGAGGCCGCGGGCATAGAGGATACCCAGATTGTACTGGCTGTCGGCCACGCCATGCTCGGCGGCGCGGCGGAACCACTCGGCTGCGGTCTTGTAGTCCGGCCGGGGCGTTGCCTGGCCCTGGGCATACATGACGGCGAGATTGTGCATGGCCTTGGCGTTGCCCGCTTCGCCGGCGCGCTCGTAGAGGCGGCGGGCGCGCTCGTAGTCACGCAGGACGCCGGTGCCCTTCTCGTAGAGGCTGCCGAGGCGGTACTGGGCGGGCGCGATGCCGGCGTCGGCGGCGCGCTGGTACCATTTCGCCGCCTCGGCGGCGCTGACGGCTACGCCGCGTCCCTCAAGATAGCGGGTGGCCATCTCGTAGGCAGCCAGCGGATCGCCCGCATCGGCGGCGGCCTTGAGGGCCGCCGGAACCGTCACGGCGCGGCCGGTGCGGGTATCGACGGGCTGCCAGCCGGTCGGCGACACGGTGGTTCCCGACGGACGCGGGGTGCGCGCGGCCGTGACCGAGCCGGTCGTCTCGGGGACGGCCGCATCCTGTTCCGAGGCCGGTCCCGGAGCCGGCGACGGCGTCTGCGGCGCAGCGCCGGCCGGCGGCGGGGTCAGGATGGTGTCTGTCGTCGGGGGGACGAGGTCGACGGGCGCGGATGTCGCGGAGGCCGGAGCGAAAGCGGGGGCAGTCGCGGGCGCTGCGGTGGATGCCGGTTGAACCGGCGCCATCGGAACGGTGGCCTGCTGGCCGCCAGTGGCGCTGATCAGGCTGCGGATCTTCGGCATGGTCGCGATGCCGGCCGCCAGAACCAGCAGCGCGGCCGCGATCCCCATCAGGATCGTCTTGCGGTTGACCGAGATGAC
Source organism: Phreatobacter aquiterrae (assembly GCF_053471285.1). Taxonomy (NCBI): domain Bacteria; kingdom Pseudomonadati; phylum Pseudomonadota; class Alphaproteobacteria; order Hyphomicrobiales; family Phreatobacteraceae; genus Phreatobacter; species Phreatobacter aquiterrae. The sequence goes on from NZ_JBJPHW010000011.1 coordinate 62,242, forward strand.
GGGCCTTGCCGAGGCATCCGCGGCGACATCCATGTCGGGGACGAGCGTGACCGGCTCGACCATGGTCGGCGTGGGAGCGACGGCTGGTGCCGCCCCGGAGACGTCAGGCTGCTTGCGCCAGCGCGGGGCCTTCACCTCGGAGGCCGCCGGCCGGATCTCAAGCTCCGGCTTCGAAGCACCGCGGAACCGCGCGAAGAAGCCCGCCTTGGCAGGAGCGTCTGCATCGTCCCGATGAGCCGGTTCGGCCGCGGCTGCCTTGGCGGCACGACGGGCGGCGGCGATGAAATCGGTCTTTGCACCGGCGGCAGGCGCTGCCCCGGGTGCGGGGGGGCGCACACGCGGCGCGCCGGAACCCGGTTCGAGCGGAAGATCGCTGCTGATCGACGGACGCGCCAAGGCGGCCTGACGGGCGGCCGGTGGGGCGGCGCGTTCGGCAGCGGCGGGCGTCGCCGGAGGCATCCTGACCTTGTCGACGGCCGGCTCCGCGGCCGGGGGCGCGGTGGCGGGGCCAGCGGCGGGTTCGATCTCGGCGATGCGGCGTGCGACGCGTTCGAAGGTCTGCTGGACGGCGTCGACGGTGCCGGTTCCCTTCTGGTCCAGCGCCTCGCGGGCGAGGCGCATTTCGGCGATCTCGCGGCGCAGCGCTTCCACCTCGGCGTCGCTGGCCGGGGAGGGGATTGCCGTCACGGCATTACGGGCTGCGCGCTCGGCGGCGTCGATGGAACTCGCCCGGATATCCTCCATCTGGGCGAAGAGGTCGGACAGGCCGCGCTCGATGGTGCCGAGCTGGGCGAAACGGCCGTCGGCCGCATCGATCTTGGCGGCGAGCGACAGGATGTGCCGCTCGATGTCGGCCAGCGCGCCGGGGTCGTCGGGGCGGGCGTGGCTGTCCTCGAGCTTGTCGGCGAGGCGGCGCAGGGCTTCCTCGAGCTGGGGGTTGGAGGCAGCTGGAACGGCCTGGCGCGGGGCCGCCGCGAGCCTGTCGGCGATCTCGCCGATTCGCGTTTCGATCGCCGAGGTGATGGCCTCGATGTCGCTGCCGCCCTGGCGCGGCACGACCATGTCGTCGATCCGGCGACCCAGCGCCGCGATCTGCGCGGCGAGATCCTCGATGGCATCCCGCGAGACCGTATCGGCCAGCATGGCGCGGATCGCCGTCGTCTCGTCGGCGAGCTTTTCCATGAGGCCGCCGGTGATGCCGCGGGTGGCCAGCGTGTCGATGCGGAAGGAGATCGCCTTCAGTTCGTCGGCGATGCCCTCGGCCGGCATCATCCGTGCGAGCGTCCGCTCGAACTCGCGCACGAGGGCCTGCAGCGGCTCGGCCGCCAGCCCCTGTGCGCTCGCCTGTTCGAGCCGGTCGGCGAGCGCGTGGACCTCGGATTCGAGCGATTCGACCGCCTTGCGGGGAGCAAGGTCGGTCAGTTGTTCGGCCATGGCGGCGATGTCGGCCCGCAGTTCGGCGACCGCATGGTCCTGCTGGCCGGTCTCGCGCTCGGCGATTTCCCGGCGCATCTGCTCGATGCGGCCGGACAGGCCCTTGATCTCGCGCTCCAGGCCGTCGCCCGGCGGGGCCCCCAGGGCATCGATGCGCTGCGACAGGCGGCCGATTTCGCCGGCAAGAGCCGAGGGCTCGCCGTTGCGGGGGGCTGCCGGCCGGGCCTGGGCGAGGACCGCGTCAATCTGGCGGGACAGGGCATCGAGCTTCTCGGCAATCGGCGCCATGTCGGGGGTGGAAAGCGGAGGAGCTGCGACGAGGGCCGCAGCAGCCTGCGGCAAGAGTTCGGCGCGGCCGCCGGCGAGGGCCTTCTGGCGGGCGGCAATCTCCGCCACGGTCTGGTCGATGTCCTGTCGCATCGCCCGTCGCGGGGTCGCCGCGGGCGCTTCTCTGGCCATGTGCGGTGCAGTGTGCGGCGAGGCTGCCATGTCGAGTTCGCGGATCGTCCGGGCGATGGCGTCGAGCTGGGCGGTATGATCGGACCGCCCCGACGCGGAGGCCGAGGTGACGGCCGGCAGCGCAGCCTGCGGGAGGACGGCAGCGGTAGCGCGCGGCGCGCCGATCCGCTCGACCGCCTCGATGGCCGCTGCCGAGCGTCGCTCCGAGATTTCCGCGAGGCGGGCGACGGCATCGAGGGCGCGCACGATATCGCCGTGATCGCTGCGGCCGAGGGACATAAGGGGAATTGCGGTCCCCGATTCGCGGCGGGTGACCGCGTCCAGCCGCTTGGAGATCGAGTCCAGCCGGCGCGTGACGGTTGCAAGGCCCGTGTCCGGCTCGGGCGGAGCCGTGTCGGCGGCCTGGTCGCTGATGACGGTATTGAGCCACTCCCCGAGGGACATGCCCGCGCGGCGGGCCGCCTCCTTGGCGGCCTCCCTGGCGTCGTGATCGACGCCCTTCACGCTCCAGGGCACGGTGTGTCGCATACCGGGTCCACACACTTGGCGGTTGGACGCACCGCAACCGTCCGTCTCTGGACGACCGATTGCGATCGGGGCATTCTCAAGCGCGAATCCATGATGCGCCTTGCGAACACTCCCGCCCTGCAATCTTGGCGCTCATGGTAAATGGAGGGTTAACGCCGCGTTTTTTTGTTCAAACCGCAGCGGCGGGCTTAACCGTTAAACCGCTGGTAAGTGATTGTGGGCGTTGCTGGATGGTGCGCGCTGCCCTGCCCTAACGGTAAGTAACGTATCGGAATGACCTGTTTGACTCCCCCGCTAAGGCTCTATCCGGTATGAGGGGTCCCATCCACGAATGAGGTTTCCTCGCGAGCGAGGATGGAGCAGAATATGGAACGGAAGGCATTTATGACTCGCAACAACGACGACGACGTCTTCTGGATCGAGGATGACGCCGAGGCCGCCAAGGCGGGTCCGGCGGTCTACACGATCGGAGATCTCGCGCGCGAGTTCGACGTCACCCTGCGCGCCCTGCGCTTCTATGAGGACAAGGGTCTTCTCTCGCCCCGTCGCGAGGGTCTCGCCCGCCTCTACAGCGCCGCCGACCGCGTGCGTCTGCAACTGATCCTCAAGGGCAAGCGTCTCGGCTTCACGCTCGCCGAAATTTCGGAAATGGTCGAGGCGCATGAGCGCAACGATGCCGGGCCGGACCAGCAGCTGAAGCTGTCGCGCGAAAAGTGCATCGAGCAGATCGCCCATCTCGAGCAGCAGAAGCGCGAGATCGAGGAAGCGATCGTCGAGCTCAAGCGCACCCACGACACGCTGACCCAGATGATCGACCGCAGCCGCTGAGACCCTGTCGCGGGGGTCGGTCGTCCGGCTCCCGCCTGTCTCTGGCGCGCCCAACTGCCTACGCTGACGATATCGCGACCTTCCGAAGGCGGGCTTGCCCGGTGCCGCGCTTCCTGCCATGCGGTGGCCTTTCGGCAGCCGCGCGGAACCCCTTCATGACGACCACATCCAAAGCCGCTCGCCCGGGCGCCCGCAAGGCGGCACTGTCGCTGTCGAAGGACCGCATCAGGATCCTTCTTCTCGAGGGCATTTCCGATACGGCCGTGGGCGTTCTCGAACAGGCCGGCTACACGGCCATCCAGCGTCTGCCCAAGGCGCTCGACGGGGCGGCCCTCGCCAAGGCGATCCGCGGCGTCCACCTTCTCGGCATCCGCTCGCGCACCCAGATCACTCCGGAGATTCTGGCCGCCGCCGACCGCCTGATCGCCATCGGCTGTTTCTCGGTGGGCACGAACCAGGTTGATCTGGTCGCCGCCAACCGGGCCGGCGTCCCGGTGTTCAACGCGCCGTTCTCCAACACCCGCAGCGTCGCCGAACTCACGATCGCCGAGATCGTCATGCTGTTCCGCCGCATATTCCCGAAATCGGTGAAGGCGCACGAGGGCGGCTGGGACAAGTCCGCGGTCGACAGCACCGAGGCGCGCGGCAAGGTCCTCGGCATCGTCGGCTACGGCAATATCGGCTCGCAACTGGCGGTTCTCGCCGAGGCCATGGGCATGCGGGTGATCTATTTCGACCACACCGACAAGCTCAGGCACGGCAATGTCGAGCCGGCCGACAGCCTCCACGACCTGCTTGGCCGCTCTGATGTGGTGTCGCTGCACCTGCCCGAAACGCCCGCCACGCAGGGCATGATCGGCGCGCGCGAAATCGCCGCGATGAAGAGGGGCGCCTATCTCATCAACAATGCCCGCGGCACCATCCTCGACCTTGAGGCGCTGGCTGAGGCGCTGAAATCGGGCCACCTGAGGGGCGCGGCGGTGGACGTGTTTCCGGTCGAACCGTCCTCCAACGCGGATGCCTTCGTCAGCCCCCTTCAGGGTCTCGACAACGTCATTCTCACGCCGCATGTCGGCGGCTCGACCGAGGAGGCGCAGGAACGCATCGGCGCCGAGGTGGCGCGCAAGTTCATCGACTATTCCGACATCGGCTCGACCTGGGGTGCAGTGAATTTCCCGCAGGTGCAGTTGCCGGTCCGCCCGGCGGGCACCCGCTTCATCCAGGTGCAGCGCAATCTGCCCGGCGAACTCCGGCGTCTCAACGACGTCTTCGCCGACAGGGGCATCAACATCGCCGCGCAGTACTACCAGACAGATGGCGAGATCGGCTACGTGGTGCTCGACGCCGACGGCTCGGTGGCCGATGCCGAGGCGGTGCTTGACCAGATCCGCGACCTGCCCGGCACGATCCGTGCGCGCCTGCTCTACCGCGGCGGCTGACCGTCCCAGCGGCACGGTAAGGAATCGTTCACCACGATCAGGACGATTGTCTGAAAATGCGATGCAGTCCGGGTACCCGGGCGGTTCCCGCGCGTTGACCCCTCAACACGAGGAGCGTCCCATGCCGCGTATTCTGCTCATCGTTACCCTGTTGGTTACCCTTTGCGCGGTCGCCGCGATCCTGGCGACGGCCGGACCGGCGCCCCAATTTGCCCTCCAGACAGGTTGAGGCGCGCAGTCCTTCGCCGGGCATGCCGCCCGGACTGCAGCGTCTCGGCCCTTCGGCACATTTACAGTCCGTCTCCTCGTGCTAGCGTTCTCGCCATCCGATCGCGGCATCCCGAACCAACGGGCGCCGAGCCAGCATTCGAGGATACGCCATGGACACCTTCTCACCGGCCCGCACCACCCATTCCTGGCGCCTCAACGTCTCCTGCGATCCGCTGGTGCTGACGGAGGAGCCGCGCCCCGAACCGAAGGGCCGCGAGGTGCTGATGAAGGTCAGCCATTGCGGCGTGTGCCATTCCGACCTCCATATCCGGGAAGGCAAGTACAACATCGGTGGCGGCAGGTCGCTCAACCTGTCTGACCGCGGCCTGAAGCTGCCGCTGACCCTCGGCCACGAGATCCTCGGCACGGTCGAGGCCGTCGGACCGGACGTGACCACCGTGAAGCCGGGCGACCGGCGCCTGCTGCACACCTGGATCGGCTGCGGCGCGTGCCCGCTCTGCAAGTCGGGCGACGAGAACCTGTGCGCGGCGCCGCAGTTCCTCGGCGTGCAGGCCCGCGGCGGCTTCGCCGAGCATGTGCTGGTGCGCGACGAGGACTTCCTCGTCGATGTCGAGGGGCTCGATCCGGCACTCGCCGCCACCTATGCCTGCTCCGGCGTGACGGTCTTCAGCGCCGTCAACAAGATCCGCCCGCACCGCGAGGGCGAGAAGATTGCCGTCTTCGGCATCGGCGGCCTCGGCCAGACGGCCCTGCAGCTGCTCAAGGCGCTCGGAATGGGGCCGGTGATCGCCGTCGATCCCTCGCCGGAAAAGCGCAAGATCGCCGAATCCATCGGCGTCGCCGCGACGCTCGATCCGAACGCGCCGGATGCCGCCAGGCAACTCTCCGCCTTTGCCGAGGGCAAGCTTGCCGCCGCCCTCGATTTCGTCGGCGCGGAGGGCACCACGACCCTTGCCATCAACGCCCTGCGCAAGGGCGGCCAACTCGTCATCGTCGGCCTGTTCGGCGGCGAGCTGCGCTATCCGCTGCCCTTCATCCCCATGCGCGCCATTTCCATCCGCGGCTCCTATGTCGGGTCGCTGAAGGAGCTGAAGGAATTCGTCGCCCTGGTTCGCAAGGTGAACCTGCCGCCGATCCCGATCGAGAAGCGGCCGATGAGCCAGGTGAACGAGGCGCTGCACGATCTGGAAGCCGGCAAGGTTGCCGGCCGCATCGTGCTGGAAGCCGAACCGGCCTGATCCGGCAGCGGTGATGGCCTATCTCGCCGGCGTCGCCGTCACGCGCTTCGGCAAGCATCCAGGCCGGGACGCGGTCGAGCTGATGGAGGAGGCGGCGCTCGCTGCCCTCTCCGATGCCGGTCTGCCGCGCGAGGCGGTGGACGGCCTCATCTCGGGCTATGCCACGACCTACCCCCACCTGATGATGGGCACGGTGATGGCGGAGCGGCTCTCCATCCGCCCCCGTCACGCCCATCAGGCGCAGGTGGGCGGGGCGACCGGGGCGGTCGCCATCATTCTCGCCCGCCATCTCATCGCGGCCGGGGCCTGCCGGCATGTGCTGGTTCTGGGCGGCGAGAACCGGCTCACCGGCCAGAGTCGCGACGATGCGGTCAAGACGCTGGCCGGCGTCGGCCACCCCGTCCACGAGGTGCCGCTCGGCGCCTCCATCCCGGCCTACTACGCGCTCGTGGCGGCGCGCTACCTGCACGAGACCGGCGCCAGCGAGGCGGATCTCGCCGAGCTCGCGGTGCTGATGCGCCGCCACGCGGTGGCCCATCCCGGTGCGCAACTCACGAGGCCGATCACGTTGGCGGATGTGCTGGCCTCGAAGCCGATCGCCACGCCGCTCAAGTTCCTCGACTGCTGCCCGATCTCGGACGGTGCTGCAGCCGTGATCGTCTCGGCGGAACCATTGGCGAAGGCCTCCATCCGCCTGGCAGGATGGGGCGAGGCGCACACGCACCAGCACGTCTCGGAAATGCCCGATGACCTCGGGCTCGGCGCGAAGGTCGCAGCGGCTCAGGCCTTCGACACGGCAGGCCGCAAGGCGGAGGACATGCGGCTTCTCGGGCTCTACGACAGCTTTACGCCGACGCTCGCCATCTTCCTGGAGGCCCTCGGTTTCGCTGCGCCCGGCAGGGCCGGGCAAGCGGCCCGCGAGGGCCGGTTCAGCCGCGATGGCGCCTCGCCTCTTAACCTCCACGGCGGACTGATGTCCTACGGCCACCCCGGCGTTGCCGGCTTCCTCGCCCATGTGGTGGAGGTGGTGCGTCAGATGCGGGGGGAGGCGGCAGGGCGGCAGGTGAGGGACGCGCCGCTCGCCTATTGCCACGCCGATGGCGGGGTCTTCTCCAGCCATGCCGGCTTCGTGCTGGAGCGGACGGCATGAGCACGCCGATGCTCCAGTCCTGCAGCGCCTGCGGCCATCGCTGGCAGTTCCGTCGCGCCGCCTGTCCGGCCTGCGCCGCCACCGATCCGCAGGAGGTCGAGGCCGGGGGAGGGGGTTCGGTCTGGTCGGTGACGACTGTGCTGCGCGCACCGCTGCCCGAGTTTGATGTGCCGGGCGGCTATGGCATCGCCCTCATCACCCTCGATGAGGGGCCGCGCATCATGTGCCGGGCGGAGCCGGGGCTCGCCATCGGCGACCGCGTGCGGGTGACGGTGGGCGATGACGGGCTGCCGCTGGCGACATCCACCTGAGCCGTAGTGGTTCCGGCCTGATCAGAACTTGAAGACGCTGGAGGCGGCCGACTTGCTCGCCTCCTTGGCCCCCATGTCCATCTCAAGCCGCGCGATCTCGATCTTCAGGAGCGCGATCCGCTCGGCGAGTTCGTGGACCGACAGCGCCGACAGGTCCTGACCCAGCACGTGGGCGGGCGGCTTCGGGCGCGGCTTCAGGTCGTCCTCGAACATCGTGGGCTCCTCCTCGCGGACTGGCATTGGTGTCGAGCCAAGGCTACACCGTCTCACCCCGCTCTGTCGAAACCGGATGATCCGATGACCGCCGTTCCCTCGACCATGACCGCCATCGCCATTCCCGTCCCGGGTGGCCCCGAGGCGCTGGTTCCTGAGACGCGTCCCGTGCCGACCCCGGGTGTGGGCGAGGTGCTGGTGAAGATCGCCGCGGCGGGCGTCAACCGACCCGACGTGCTGCAGCGGGCCGGCGGTTATCCGCCGCCGAAGGGCGCTTCCGACATCCCGGGCCTGGAATTCTCCGGCGAGGTGGTGGCGTGCGGGGATGGCGTCACCCGCTTCAAGGCGGGTGACAAGGTCTGCGCGCTCGTTTCCGGCGGCGGCTATGCCGAATATGCGGTGGTGCATGAGAGCAACGCCCTGCCGGTGCCGCAGGGCCTCTCCATGGTGGAGGCGGCCGGCATCCCCGAGACCTTCTTCACTGTCTGGTCCAACGTCTTCGACCGCGGTGGCCTGAAGGCCGGCGAGACCATCCTCATCCATGGCGGTACGTCGGGCATCGGCGTCACCGCCATCCAGCTCGCCAAGGCCTTCGGTGCGACCGTCATCACCACGGCCGGCTCGGAAGAGAAGTGCGCGGCGGCCAGGGCGCTGGGCGCCGACCACGCCATCAACTACCGCACCACCGATTTCGTCGAGGCGGTGAACGCCATCACCGGCAAGCGCGGCGCCCATGTGATCCTCGACATGGTGGGCGGCGACTATGTCGCCAAGAACCTCGCCTGCGTCGCCGCGGACGGCCGCATCGTGCAGATCGCCTTCCTCCACGGCTCGGAGGTGACGGTCGACCTGCGCTGGCTCATGCTGAAGCGCATCACCTTCACTGGCTCGACGCTGCGCATCCGCGACACCTCCTTCAAGGCAGCGCTCGCCGGTGCCCTTAAGGCCCAGGTCTGGCCGCTGCTGGAGAGCGGACAGGTGAAGGTGGTGATGGACTCGACCTATCCCCTCGTGGAGGCCTCGAAAGCCCATGCCCGCATGGAGGGCAGCACCCATATCGGCAAGATCGTGCTGACGGTGTGAACGGGGAGTCCGGGGACTTGCACCGCGCGAGTGCGTCCTTCGAGGCTCGCTTCGCTCGCACCTCAGGATGAGGTGGGTCGTGCATTGCACCTCAGCTCCATCAAGCCGAGAAGGTCGAGCCGCGTTCGACGCTGATGCCAGCCGCTACAACCTCATCCTGAGGCGCGAGCCCGCAGGGCGAGCCTCGAAGGACGCACTTGCCCGATGCAAGGCTCCCACTGGCGGGAACGCCCTCACGCCCCTGCGGGCAGCGCGTAGGGGCTCTTGTCGCGGGCGATGAACGCGCCGGCCCCCATGGCGCCGACGACCTTGCCGTCGTCCACCACCGTCTTGCCCCTGGCGATGGTCATGACCGGCCATCCCGTGACGGCGAAGCCCTCCCATGGGGTGTAGTCCGAGCCGTGGTGCAGGATCTCCTGCCGAATCGTCTCCTTGCGGTTGGGGTCCCACAGGACGATGTCGGCATCGGTGCCGACCGCGATGGTGCCCTTCTTCGGGTAGAGACCATAGAGCTTGGCGTGGTTGGTGGAGGTCAGCGCGACGAACTCGTTCATCGAGATGCGCCCCTTGGCGACGCCCTCCGACCAGAGAACCGGCATGCGCGTCTCGACGCCGGGCAGGCCGTTCGGCACCCACTTGAACGAGGTGCGGCCCTTGTCGGTCAGCTTGCCGCGCGGACTGTCGTAGAAGAACGGGCAATGGTCTGACGAGAAGGTCTGGAATACGCCCTGTTTCAGGCCCTCCCAGATCGCCTGCTGGCTGTCGGTGTCGCGCGGCGGCGGCGAGCAGACATATTTCGCGCCTGACATGTCCATGTTCAGGCCCTTCATGTCATCCTCGGTGAGGGTGATGTATTGCGGGCAGGTCTCCGCATAGACCTTCAGGCCCCGCTGGCGCGCCCAGCGGATCTGCTCCATCGCCTCCCGTCCCGAGACGTGGACGATCATGATGGGAACGTCGAGCAGTTCGGCATGGCTGATGGCGCGGTGGGTGGCCTCGCGCTCGATCACCTGCGGGCGCGAGGGGCCGTGGTAGTAGGGCGCGGTCTTGCCGGCCGCCTCCAGTCGCTCGGTCAGGAACTTGATGTTGTCGTAGCCCTCGGCATGGACCATGACCAGCGCCTGCTCGCGGCGGGCGACCTCGAAAACCTCCAGCAACTGGCGATCGGACAGGACGAGGTCGTCATAGGTCATGAAGACCTTGAACGAGGTGCAGCCGTCGGCGAACAGCGCGGGGAGCTCCTGGTTCAGCACGGTCGGCGTCGGGTCCGAGACGACGAGGTGGAAGCCGTAGTCGATATAGGCCTTGCCCTCGGCCTTGCGGTGGTAGTCGCTGACGCAGGCGCGCAGGGATTCGCCCTTCACCTGCATGGCGAAGGGAATGATCGTGGTGTTGCCGCCGGCCGCCGCCGAGCGGGTGCCGCTCTCGAAACCGTCGGCCATGGTGACGTCGGGGCCCGAGGGCTGGTCGAGATGGACGTGGCTGTCGATGCCGCCCGGCATGACGATGAGACCGGATGCGTCGATCGTGCGCGCGGCTTCGGTGATGTTCTCGGCCAGCAGCGCGATCCTGCCGTCCTTGATGCCGACGTCGCAGCGGATGGTGTCCGAGGCGGTGACGACGGTGCCGCCGCGAATGGCGAGGTCGATATCGAGCATGACGGCAGTCCCTGGATCATCGGCAGAAGGGCGCCCGCGCCGGGCCTCCTCTGGCACCGCATTTTCGGGCAGGCGTCAAGGGCCGCGCGCGGCCGCCGCGGGACCGGCGCCGCGACCGGCTGCGCGAGTGTGACGCCGGTGGTGCAACGCGAAGAATCGGCGCCTGCACCGGGGCAGGTTAACCGGGGGTTAACCTTTCCATACTATCAAGGAAATCGTTCAGTTCGCTGGACGCGAGTGGCTCCTGTCCACTCTGTTTGACGCCTCCCTGTATTCCACTTCAAGGCCGCCTTCGGGCGGCCTTTTTTTGCCTCGGAACGCCATGATTTCGGGCTGCTGGCGCCGGATGAAACTTCGGCCTTGGCACGGCCTTCTTTTCGTCGTCTCATCACTTCTGCCAGACGCGGCAGGTCCCGTTTCGGGACGGCAGGGGCTGGCATCCGCCTTGCTGCATCAGACCTGAGAGTTCATTCCTGTCGCCGTTTACCTTCCCTTAAGCAAACGCTTTACAGGGGAGTTGGAACGACGGCACACACGGGTCTTGAGGGAGTTGTTGCGTGATGTCGCATGAAAGCGTTCCGTCCGTCGTCGAGCCCACCGTCGCCTTTGGCGCCCGGCTTGCCAACTCCCCTGCCTTCAAGGAGTTGTTCCGTGACGGGATGGGCCTCGTGGAAGAGACCGCCGCCTATCTCGACGGTCCCGGCCGCACGGAGAGCCGCAATCTCGACCGTGGACCGGCGCTCGCCTACGCCACCGAGAGCATGCGCCTGACCACCCGCCTGATGCAGCTGGCATCTTGGCTTCTGCTGCAGCGCGCCGTGAACGAGGGCGAACTCACGCAGGAACAGGCGGCGCAGGAGAAGTCCAAGGTCCGGCTGTCGTCTGTCGGCGCCGCCACCCCGCAGTCCACCATCGAGGAACTGCCCGAGGCGCTCGCCGCGCTCATCGGCAAGGCCATGCGCCTGCAGGAGCGGATCGTTCACATGGACCGCCTGCTGTTCGGCGGCCAGCGCGCGATGCCGGACGCCCCGGTCAACGCCATCTCCAGCCAGATTGACCTTCTGGCCAATGCCTTCGGCGTGCGTCGCTGATCGCGTCCGGCGGCGCTGGATTTTGCCTGATCTCCCGCCTATAAGTCGCGCCGACCTGTAGCCGGCGCTCAGCGCGGCGCGTGCCTTCCAGCGCCCCCGACACCGGCAGACTACCGCCGAGGGGGGCATATGGCCGGCCATTCACAGTTCAAGAACATCATGCACCGCAAGGGCCGCCAGGATGCGGCCCGCTCGAAGCTGTTCGGCAAGCTGTCGCGCGAGATCACGGTGGCGGCCAAGATGGGCCAGCCTGACCCCGTCTTCAATCCGCGCCTGCGCGCCGCGATCCTCGCCGCCCGCGCCGAGAACATGACCAAGGACGCGATCGAGCGGGCGATCAAGAAGGCCTCGGCGGGCGACGCCGAGAACTACGAAGAAATCCGCTACGAGGGCTATGGTCCGGGCGGGGTTGCCGTCATCGTCGAGGCGCTGTCCGACAACCGCAACCGCACCGCCTCGGAAGTGCGCTCCTATTTTACCAAGTCCGGCGGCAACCTCGCCGAAACCGGCGCCGTGTCCTTCATGTTCGACCGAGTCGGCACCATCGAGTTCGCCGCCGAAAAGGCCTCCGCCGACGACATGCTGGAGGCCGCCATCGAGGCGGGCGCCGAGGACGTCGTGTCCTCCGAGACCGGCCACGAGATCACCACGGCGGCCGACGCCCTCGCCGAGGTCTCCAAGGCGCTGGAGGCGAAGTTCGGCGAGCCGAACAAGACGGCTCTGACATGGAAGCCGCAGACCAATGTCGCCGTCGACGACGAGACCGGCGAGAAGCTCCTCCGGCTGATGCACGCGCTCGACGAGAACGACGACGTGCAGAACGTCTTTTCGAACTTCGAATTGTCCGACGCGCTTATGGCGAAGATGGGCGGCTGACGGCCGGCGTCAGCCTCGCAGCAGCCTGTCGAGCAGCGGCAGGCTGGTGAGCGCGGCGGCGGCGATCACCGCGAAGGCCACTGGGCGGAACATGCGCGGGTCGGCCTTGTCGAACAGCAGCGCACCGAGGCCGATGCCGACGCCATAGGGCAGGATGGCCCAGGCGGCGATGCGGAACACCTCGCTGGTGTAGATGCCGGCGAGGGCCAGCAGGCTGATCGAAATGATCGAGGCCGGCACGAAGAAGGCGACGGACGATCCGCGCACCCCGGCATTGTGGCTGGGGCCTGCCAGCCAGAACAGCGACAGCGCCATGCCGCCGAGGCTGGCGAGCCCCGAGATGAGCCCGGAGGCGACCCCCGTCGCCAGCGTCGCCGGCAGGCCGGGCGAGCGCTCGATGCGTCCGACCGCCAGCATCAGGGTCAGGACCAGCACGATCGACAGCGAGGTGACCCAGCGCACCGACGTCGGGTCGATGGTCGTCAGCAGCCAGACGCCGATGGGCAACCCCACCACATAGCCGACGAAGAGCGGGCCGATCTCGCCCCAGCGGGCATGGCGCCAAGTGGAGCGGAGCATGGCGAACTGCATCACCGCGTCGATGATCGACATGATGCCGATGGCCGATTTCGGGCCGAGATAGGCGCCGGCGACCGGCATGAAGATCATGGCCGAGCCGAAGCCGGTGTAGCCGCGCACCATGCCGGCCAACAGGGCGGCGACGAGGACCACGATCGGCGGAGGGGGGCCGAGGCTTGCGAGAATATCCACGGGGGAGGGAGCTTTCGGCGGGCGTTTCCAAGGCTTTTTGTTCCGATTAGAAGGATTTTCGGCGGACGGGAACGGGCTGCGGCGCGGGGCACGCCTGCAAATGGGCTAGATTGCCGGCATGAACGGCACGATTCGCATTCTCGGCATCGACCCGGGCCTCAGGCGCACCGGCTGGGGCGTCATCGACGTCACCGGCAATCGCCTCGCTTTCGTCGCCTGCGGCACGGTCACGTCGAACGACAAGACGGACCTCGCCTCGCGCCTCGCGGAACTCCACCGCGGCCTTTCCGACGTGCTCGCGGCCTGGTCGCCGGAGGAGGCGGCGGTGGAGCAGACCTTCGTCAACAAGGGCGCGACCGCCACCCTCAAGCTCGGCCAGGCCCGCGGCATCGCCATGGTCGTCCCGGCGCTGGCCGGCATCCCGGTCGCCGAATATGAGCCGAACAAGGTCAAGAAGTCGGTGGTCGGCGCCGGGCACGCGGAGAAGAACCAGATCCACATGATGATCGGCATTCTGCTGCCCAAGGCCGACCCGAAGACCATGGACGCCGCCGATGCGCTGGCCATCGCCATCACCCACGCGCATCACCGCGGAGGGGCTGGGCGGTGGTGAGGCCTCTTGCCGCGATCCGGCATTTCGGCATGGGATGAGGGCGCAAGGGGGAATGCCATGACCGATTTCAGGACGATCCGGGCACGCGCCGCCAAGCGCAAGGGTGGCGAGGCGGTGCTGGCGACGCTGCTGCCCCCGGTGCCCGGCAGAGCCGCGCTCGCCGCCGTCACCGACGACCGCGTGCTGGCCGAGATGGCAAAGCGGGTCTTCTCCGCCGGCTTCGTCTGGAGCGTCATCGAGAAGAAGTGGCCGGGTTTCGAGGAGGCCTTTCTCGGCTTCGTGCCGCAGGCGCTCACCTTCCAGCCGGACGAGTTCTGGCATGACCTCGCCCGTGATGGCCGCATCGTGAAGAACCCGCAGAAGATCAAGTCGGTGAGGGAGAACGCCGCCTTCGTCACGGCGGTGGCGCAGGAGCACGGCTCCTTCGGCAAGTTCCTGAGCGAATGGCCGGCGGAGGATCAGATCGGCCTGCTCGACGTGCTGGCCAAGCGCGGGTCGCGCCTCGGCGGCAAAACCGGCCAGTATTTCCTGCGCTTCATCGGCTATGACGGCTTCGTCACGTCGAAGGACATGGTGGCGGCGATGCGCGATGCGGGCGTCGACGTCGCGGCCGAGCCGACCTCGAAGGGCGATCTGAAGAAGATCCAGGCGCAGATCAATGACTGGGCCAAGGCGACGAAGCTGCCGCGCACCCACATCTCGCGCATCCTCGCCATGTCGGTGGGCGAGAACTATGCGGTGGAGAAGCTGCAGAGCTACATGGGGGACGAGTAGAATCCAGGTGGGTTGCACCCTGCATCCGCGGAGTGCGTCCTTCGAGGCTCGTTCGCTCCGCTCCTCGCACCTCAGGATGAGGAGGTTGGGTAAACCTGCATCGGGGTTCGAGGGGGCAACACGGGCGGCCTGTTTGACTGTGGTGCGATCCACCACCCTCCTCATCCTGAAGTGCGAGCGCCCGGCGATGCGTCAGCATCGTCCGGTAGCGAGCCTCGAAGGACGCACTTCCCTGATGAAGGGCGACAGGCCCGACGGCCCGCGAATCCGCTATAAGCACCTCCTCGAACCGGCGGGGCCACCATGATCGGCAAGCTCAAGGGCACCATCGACAGCTACGGACCCGACTGGGTCATCGTCGACGTCCACGGCATCGGCTACGTGGTTCATTGTTCCTCCCGCACGCTGCAGGCGCTGCCCGCGGCGGGCGAGGCGGCGGTCCTCTCGATCGAGACCATGGTGCGGGAGGACATGATCCGCCTCTACGGCTTCGCCAATGACCTGGAGCGCGAGTGGTTCCGCCTGCTGCTTGCCGTGCAGGGGGTGGGCGCCAAGGTGGCGCTCTCCGTCCTCTCGGCGCTGAAGGCCTCGGACCTCGCCAATGCCATCGCGCTGCGCGACAAGGCGGCCATCGGCCGGGCCAACGGCGTCGGACCGAAGGTCGCCGAGCGCATCGTCACCGAACTCAAGGACAAGGCGCCCGGGTTCACCGACATCGACCCGGCGCTGGCGAGGCTCGCCGGCGATGTCGACGAGAAGCGTGTGGCGGGCCCGGTCGCCGACGCCATCTCCGCGCTGACCAATCTCGGCTATGGCGCGCCCCAGGCCGCCGCCGCCATCGCCGCCGCCGCGAAGAAGGCCGGCGAGGATGCCAATACCCAGACCCTGATCCGCATGGGGCTGAAGGAACTGTCGAGCTAGGGGAGGTTGCGTTGGGACTTAAGGTATCCACAATCGCGCGTTTGCCCGTATCGACTGACAGAGACTACTTTATCTACTTCTTGGATTATGGTTGGGATGAACCCCTAACTCGCGCCATGTACAATAATTTTGACCAGTTGGCGGAGTTTGCTGCAAATAACCAGTCTCTTGTGATTGTTGGCCTGAATCGGACAGAATTTGCAAATGAAGTTCTGAGTTGGCATCGTGTCAATGGGGAGAGTGCGGAGGACCTTCTGCCTGCCATTATGATTACTGACTGTGATCCGCGTCTCTTGGCCGAATCTAACGAGCAAAGATTCGGCGACCGCCATCGAGATAAAGCCAAACCCGAGCGCTTCTTGCTGATTCCGCTGGCCGAGCATTGCAAGACTAAGACTGATGTGGCTCAGATGTTCGAGCGCATTAAGCGATCGATCGAAAGCAAGACCCCCTTGAGTGATTTCGAGGTTGTGCGTGAAGTTAGAAGGGCCGATTCTGGTTTATCGGATGTCCTCGTCCTTAAACCGAACGTGTTTGGCATCGGACTTGACCTGAATCGCATATGGGAAATTGGCAGGGAACGGCTCTGGCCTACGAAGAAGTAGATCGATTTCTCACGCCACTTTCTTCGCCAGCCACTCCTTTAATGCTTCATCGATGCGTGTCTGCCAGCCGGCGCCTTCCGCCTTGAAGGCATCGACGACCTCGGGAGACAGTCGGATGGACACCGGCACCTTGGGCCGGGGTTTGCGCGGCCGGCCGCGGCGGATCAGGGTCTCGCCTTGGTAGAGGTCAGCATGGACGAAGAAATCCTCGTCCAGTTCCGGTGCGTCATCCGGATCGACCCAAGGCTCCTTGTCAGGTGCCGGTGTCGCCGATATGGCCGGCATACCAAGCTTGCTCCCGCTCATTCGCCTTCCTCATGGAGATGATGCGGCGGGCTTCCCCGCGCGGTGTCCAGACGATGACTACCATCCGCTCGGCCAGATGGCCGACGGTGATGTAACGTGGTTCGCCGTAGTCGAATCGCGCGTCGAGCCCCGTATAGTTCGGACCGGCAAACACGCGGTGCGCATCGGCGAAATCAAGGCCTCGCTCGACGAGCGTGAGGTTTCGCTTGAAAGGATCGAACGTGATCTCGACCACTTTTTTAATGTATACACAAAAAATGGTTTTGTCGAGCGCGCGGTCATGACCGATCCCAACCGCATCCTCTCCGCCGAGCGCCGCGACGACGATGCCGACACGCATCTGAGGCCGCAGCGGCTCGCCGAGTTCATCGGCCAGGCGCAGGCGCGCTCGAACCTTGAGGTCTTCATCTCGGCGGCGCGCACGCGCGGCGAGGCGCTGGACCATGTTCTCTTCGTCGGCCCTCCCGGCCTCGGCAAGACGACGCTGGCGCAGATTCTCGCCAAGGAGCTGGGCGTCGGCTTCCGCGCCACCTCCGGCCCGGTGATCGCCAAGGCCGGCGACCTCGCGGCGCAGCTTACCAATCTCGAGGAGCGCGACGTGCTCTTCATCGATGAGATCCACCGTCTCAACCCGGCGGTGGAGGAGATCCTCTATCCCGCGATGGAGGACTTCCAGCTCGACCTCATCATCGGCGAGGGGCCGGCGGCGCGCTCGGTGAAGATCGACCTCGCCAAGTTCACGCTGGTCGGCGCGACGACCCGCGCGGGCCTCCTCACCACGCCGCTGCGCGACCGCTTCGGCATTCCCATCCGCCTCGCCTTCTACACGGTGCAGGAACTGGAGCTGATCGTCACGCGCGGCGCGCGGGTGCTCGGCGTCGGCATGACGGCGGACGGGGCCAACGAGATCGCCCGTCGCGCGCGCGGCACGCCGCGCATCGCCGGCCGCCTGCTCAGGCGGGTGCGCGACTTCGCGATCTACCGGGATTCCGACACGATCACCCGCACCATCGCCGACGAGGCGCTGACGCGGCTGGAGGTGGACGATGCCGGGCTCGACGCCATGGACCGGCGCTATCTCAAGGCCATCGCGCTGAACTATGGCGGCGGCCCGGTCGGCATCGAGACCATGGCGGCGGCGCTGTCCGAGCCGCGCGACGCCATCGAGGAGATCATCGAGCCCTTCCTCATCCAGCAGGGCTTCCTGCAGCGCACGCCGCGCGGGCGGCTGCTGACCTCCGGCGCCTTCCGCCATCTCGGCCTCGCCGAGCCAAGCCGCGAGGGCGCCCAGTTCGCCCTGTTCAAGGGCGACGAGGAGGACTGAGGGGACCCACATGAGCGGCTCCGCACTCGGAAATCTACTTGAACAGTACGGGCTCGATGACATCGACTGGAGTGATTTTTTTAGTTACGACCTCGAACAGAATGGATATCAAGAGAATCCGCCGGACATTTTGTACAAGTATCTTTCGCCCGGGAATTTTGCCAAGTTCTGCACCACACGGACGCTTCGGGTATCTCAGAAATCTGTCCTCAACGACGTATTCGAATTTCGGGGTCGCGCGAAGAGCGTAATTGATGAACGATTCAAGTCCGGAATATCTAGAGCTCTTCGACTAATATTTCGTAGGCTAATCGATAGGCCTGACTTCCTTTTTGCGATGCTGAAGCAGACGGCCATTCAGAACCGGATATTTATTACACCTGATCAGTCAGCACTTCTGGGTCATATGGTTTTAAACCCAAGGCTGAAGGCCCAGATCCAAGATTTTATCAATTCGAAGATCTCGGATATAGAAGTTCTTATTGCGCAGAATATTGAGCGCCTTGCGGATTTGCTCAATAACTCTTTTGCAATCGAAGATATGTTGCGCGGCGTCGGTATGCTTTGTCTTGCTGAGAGGCCTCTGAATCAGCCGATGTGGGCTCACTATGCCGAAGGTGAAAAAGGCGCTGTAGTCGGGATACGTACTTCATCGACGCGATTTTTTAGGCCGCCGTCCACTCCAGTTCCCGGCGCGTCAATCTTGGGTCGGGTGCGTTATTCAGACGATATTGCCGAGTGTATTTTTGACGATGTTTATTCGGTTTTTCTGAATAAAAGTTTGGACTGGTCGTATGAGCGCGAGTGGAGAGGGATATATAAACTTGAAGAGACCAGCATCGTTGGCTCTGATCCGGCCGGTAGTGATATTCACGTAATTGAGTTTGATGTGTCCGATATAGCGGAAATCTATTTTGGCTATAATTTTGACATAGAGACTTCGATGGAGCGGCTGGTGCCATTGATCGCTGCGGGAGTTTCCGCTCGGACGTGTTACGTGAGCGGCTACTCTGTAGAGGGACTGGTGGCTGAGCATTGCGTGGAGGGTTGACCGATTTATGAACGATAACCTGGCCGGCCGCATCGACGGCGAGACCCATCTCCTCCCCGTCCGCGTCTATTACGAGGACACGGATTTTTCCGGCGTCGTCTACCACGCCAGCTATCTGCGCTTCATGGAGCGTGGCCGCACCGACTTCCTGCGCCTGCTTGGCGTCGCTCAAGGAGATTTGTTCGAGCAGACGAAGGAGGAAGCCGGCGCCGGCTTCTTCTTCGTGGTGCGGTCCATGGGCATCGAGTTTCTCCGCCCGGCTCGCATCGACGACGTGCTGACGGTGGAGACGCGGACAGAGGTGGTGAAGGGCGCGACGCTGAACCTCGTCCAGCGCGTGCTGCGCGGCGACGAGGTGCTGGTGGAGGCGAAGGTGCGCGTCGCCTTCCTCGCCGATGGCAAGCCGGTGCGCATTCCGGACGGTCTCAGGCGCGCGATGACGCCTCGGAGTTCCGGAGCCGCATGAGCGTTGGGGAATGCCCCACCCTTACCCTCCCCGCTGCGCGGAGGGGGTAAGGGTGGGGCCTTCCTGAGCTCCGGGCGCCGGGGCTCATCCTCCAGATCACATCCGCGGCAATCCACTTGTTCCGGGGATGGGACCGGGTTAGTGGCCCGTCTGCCGGCGTGGTCCGGTGCGGCAAGGCCATACCCGTCGGCAATCAGGCCTTGCCCCGATGCGCGAAGGTCTCCTTCATGCTGCAGTGCCGAAGATAACTGACCCTTAACCTTATCAATGGCTTGGTAGGTCACCACGCGGAAGCACCTTCCGCGCCACGGTCAAGACACATTCGGGGGCCATTTCGCCTCCTACAGGGACGATTAAGCGCCAATTGTCGTCATTTGGCGCCGTCGCCCGGGTTCTCGACCAAGGCGGAAGCGTTCGCGCGACCTCGTAGCCGGATCAGTCGCGAAAAAGGATCTTTGCCATGACCCCCGCCGACGTCGCCCAGACCGCTGCGGCCGCCGCCTCCCATGACGTCTCCCTCTGGGGCCTGTTCTGGGCCGCCCACTGGGTGGTCAAGGCCGTGATGCTCGGCCTGGTCTCCGCCTCCATCTGGGTCTGGGCGATCATCGTCGAGAAGATCATCATGTACCGCCGGACCAAGACGCAGATGGACCGCTTCGAGCAGGTCTTCTGGTCCGGCCAGAGCCTCGAGGAACTCTACCGCACGCTGGCGCAGCGGCCGACCACCGCGATGGCCGCGCTGTTCGTCGCCGCCATGCGCGAGTGGAAGCGCAGCCACGAGACGGCCTCGCGCTCCTTTGCCGGCCTGCAGCAGCGCCTCGACCGCGTCATGAACGTCACCATCCAGCGCGAGATCGAGCGTCTCGAGGCGCGCCTCATGGTGCTCGCCACGGTCGCCTCCGCCGGCCCGTTCATCGGCCTGTTCGGTACGGTCTGGGGCATCATGACCGCCTTCCAGGCCATCGCCGTGTCGAAGAACACCTCGCTCGCGGTCGTCGCGCCGGGCATCGCGGAGGCGCTGTTCGCTACCGCCATCGGCCTCGTCGCCGCCATTCCGGCGACCATCGCCTACAACAAGCTCGCCGGCGAGGTGAACAAGATCGCCAGCCGCCTCGAGGGTTTCGCCGACGAGTTCTCCGCCATCCTGTCGCGCCAGATCGACCAGCAGGGCGGCGGCAACTACGACCAGCGCGCTGCGTAAGGAGCAAGCCGAATGGGTGCCCAACTCGCAAGCGGTGGAGGCGGACGCGGCGGTGGCCGTCGCAGGCGCCGTGCCCACGTCATGAACGAGATCAACATCACGCCCTTCGTGGACGTGATGCTCGTGCTTCTCGTCATCTTCATGATCGCCGCGCCGCTGATGACGGTCTCCGTGCCGATCGACCTGCCGCAGGCCTCGGCCCGCGCCATCCAGCAGGACAAGCCTCCGATCACCGTCTCCGTGCGGCAGAACGGCGAGATCTTCGTCGGCGAGGACAAGGTCGAATCCGCCGCGCTGGTCGAGCGCGTCCGCTCCTCGGCGCAGAACGGCACCGAGGACCGCATCTTCGTGCGTGGCGACGCCGCGGCGAATTACCAGGCGATCATGGACGTCCTGTCGCAGCTCAAGGGCGGCGGCTTCACCAAGGTGGCGCTGGTCGCCACCGAGCGCGCGTCGCGCTGAGGCAGGGCAGGGGTCACAGGCGTTGGCGCTCCACCCGCAGAAGGTCGGATACGGGATCTCGGTCACGGGGCACGTGCTCCTCGTGGTCGCAGGCCTCGTCGGCTTCCTGACGTCGCCCTCCAGGGTCGACGAGGGCGAGAGCGTGCCCGTGGAAATCGTCTCGGACGAGCCGGCCCAGTCGACCCGCGGCGACCGGCGCGGCGAACAGACTCCGACGCCGCAGCGCGTCGTCGATCGCCAGGCGGCCGAGGAGCGCCAGACCCCCGATCCGGCGACCCTGCCGGTGGCGCGCGAGCGCGTCCAGAACACCGAAATCCCGCCGCCGCCGCCGCCGCGCCCCCCGATGCCCGAGCCCAAGCCGGAGGAGGCGGCCGCCCCGCCGCCGCGTCCTGCCCAACTCGCCGCCGTCCAGCCCTCCATGCCGGTGCCGCCGCAGCCCGTGCCGCGGCCGACGCCGCCGGCCGCCGCTGCGCAGGAGCAGCAGGAGGATCCCGCCGCCCGCGAGGCCGAGATCCAGGCCCATCAGAAGCGCGAGGAAGAGCTGCGCCGTCAGGAGCAGCAGCGCCAGGAACAGGCCCGCCGCCAGCAGGAGCAGCGCGAGCGTGAACAGCGGGAAGCCCGCGAACGGCAGGAGCGCCTCCAGCGCGAGGCCCGCGAGAAGCAGGAACGCGAGCAGCGCGAACGGCAGGCCCGCGAGACGCGCGAACGCCAGCAGCGCGAAGCCCGCGAACGTGCGGAGCGGCAGCGCCAGGAGCAGGCAAACGCGCGCCGGTTCGATCCGAGTTCCATCGCGGCGCGGCTCAATACGACCAGCAGCCAGGAGAACGACCGCCGCCAGGCCTCCCGGACCGAGGCTACGGGAGCGACGGCGCCGGCTCGCACCGCTTCGCTCGGAACGGCGACGGGCGCTTCGTCGCGCATCACCGGCCGCGAGATCGACGCCATCCGCGCCTGGGCCGAACGGTGCTGGGAAATTCCGATTGCGGCGCGCGAGGGCAACAGCCCCGCTGTTCGCCTGCGCGTGTCGTTCAATCCCGACGGCACCGTGACCGCCCGCCCCGAGGTGCAGAACCCGCGGGGCGATTCCAGTTTCCAGGTTCTCGCCAATTCCGCCGTGCGCGCTGTCATGCGCTGCTCGGCCGAAGGCGGCGTGCGCCTGCCGCGCGAGCGCTACGAGACGTGGCGCGAAGTCGTCCTCAACTTCGATCCCAAGGAAATGATGCGCTGACGGACATGTTGCGCCGGGTTCTCGTCATGCTCTCGACGAACCGCCCTGCTAGCGCCATCTGAAGGCCTCAAGAGACCGGACCCATGACCCTTCTTGTGAACCGCCGCACCATCCTCTCCGCCGGCTCAGCCATCGCCGGGACGAGCCTGTTCTCGCCCTGGTCGCTGGCGCAGGGCGCGCCGCCGGTCATCGACATCCGCCGCGGCCAGGTCCAGCCCTTCCCCATCGTCGTGCCGAATCTCGGCGGCGAGGGCGACATGGGCCGCAACATCTCCGGCGTGATCGAGAACAACCTGCGCCGTTCGGGCTTCTTCCGCATCATCGAGAAGCAGGCCTACGGCAATGCGACGCTCGATCCCGACCAGCCGCCGAATTTCGCCCAATTCCGCCAGCTTGGCGCCGCCGCCGTCGTCACCGGCCGCGCCGGACGGGGCGCGGACGGCCGCTCGCGCGTCGAGTTCCGCCTGTGGGACGTCGCCCAGGGCGGCCAGCTCCACGGCCAGCAGTTCGCCACCCAGGAGGCCAACTGGCGGCGCATCGCTCATCTCGTCTCCGACCAGATCTTCGAGCGGGTGACGGGCGAGAAGGGCCATTTCGATACGCGCATCGTCTTCGTCGACGAGACCGGTCCGAAGGACCGTCGGCAGAAGCGTCTCGCCATCATGGACCAGGACGGCGCCAATGTGCGCTACCTGACCCGCGGCGGCGATCTGGTGCTGACGCCGCGTTTCTCGCCGTCGAGCCAGGACATCACCTACATGGCCTATGCCGGCGGCGAGCCGCGCGTCTATCTCCTCAACATCGAGTCCGGCCAGCGCGAGCAGGTCGGCAACTTCCCCGGCATGACCTTCTCGCCGCGTTTCTCGCCAGACGGCCAGCGCATCGTCCTGTCGCTGCAGCAGGGCTCCGGCTCCTCGCTCTATTCGCTGGACCTGCGGTCGCGCGCCGCGGTGCGCCTGACCGATGGCGCCGCCATCGACACCTCGCCGTCCTATTCGCCGGACGGCAGCCAGATCGTCTTCGAGAGCGACCGCGGCGGCGGCCAGCAGCTCTACGTGATGAGCGCCGGCGGCGGTGGCGCCAACCGCATCTCCTTCGGCCAGGGCCGCTATTCGACGCCGGTCTGGTCGCCGCGCGGCGACTACATCGCCTTCACCCGCCAGGGCGGCGGACAGTTCGCCATCGGCGTCATCAAGCCGGACGGCTCGGGCGAGCGCATCATCACCTCGGGCTTCCACAACGAGGGTCCGACCTTCTCGCCCAACGGCCTGTTCGTCATGTTCTTCCGCGAGCAGGGCGCCGGGCCGAAGCTGTTCCAGGCTGATATCTTCGCCCGGGCCGAGAACGTCGTTCCGACGCCGAGCTTCGCCTCCGACCCGGCCTGGAGCCCGACGCTGCGCTGAGGCCAGGCCGTCGCCGCGCAAGGCGGCGCGCCGGCTTTCCTCACCGATCCCTGATCCCGACGATCCATGCCCTCCGCGCAGGCGTGGCATTCTTTGCCATTAGCTGCATATGCAGCTAAATGTAAGGCCATGATCGAACCGCCCGACCCCGCAGCCGCCACGCTGCCCTGCATCTGCGGCCGCGTTCGGCGGGCCGCCCGGCGGGTGTCACAGATCTATGACCGGCATCTCCAGCCCTTCGACCTGACCATCACCCAGTTCGGGCTCCTGGCGCAGGTGAGGGGAGAGCCGGACCTGTCCATCGGCCAGCTCGCCGACCGGATGGTGATGGACCCGACGTCGCTGACGCGCGGGCTGAAGCCGCTCGAACGACGCGGGCTCCTGCGCCTCGCCCCCGATCCGGACGACCGGCGGACGCGCCGCGTGTCGCTGACGCCCGAGGGTCTCGCCGCTCTGAAGGCGGCCCGGCCCGGATGGGAGGCGGCGCAGGCGGAAGTCCAGCTCGCATTGGGACATGCCGAGAGCGCCGATCTCGTCACCCGTCTCGACCACACACTGATGCGGCTTCAGCCGCGATGACTGTCCTCATCCCCTGCAGCCCAGACCGGATCGCATGACCCCGAGCACCGCGCCCAGCGGCAATCCGATCCTGACCGCGCCGATCGTCGCGACGATCCTCCGGCTGTCGACCCCCAACATGATGGCGATGGTGGCGACAGCGGCCGTCGCCATTGCCGAGACCGCCTATGTCGGGCTTCTCGGCACGGCGGCGCTCGCCGGCATGGCGCTGGTCTTTCCCATGGTCATGCTGCAACAGATGATGTCGGCCGGCGCCATGGGCGGCGGGGTGTCCTCGGCTGTCAGCCGGGCGCTTGGGGCAGGGGATGTCGAGCGGGCGCGGTCGCTCGCCTACCACACGGTTCTTATCGGCCTTGCCGGCGGCATCGGCATGACCGTGCTCTTCCTGCTGGCGGGTCCCTCCATCTACCGTCTGCTCGGCGGACAGGGCGCGGCGCTCGGCCAGGCGCTGATCTACTCCAACGTCGTCTTCGCCGGGGCGCTGGCCATCTGGCTGTGCAACCTGCTCGCCTCCGTCGTGCGCGGCATGGGCAACATGGCCGTGCCGTCCTCGACGCTGCTCGCCGTGGCGGCCATCCAGATCGTGGTCGGGGGCGGACTTGGGCTCGGGATAGGTCCATTGCCGCGCCTCGGCATGGTGGGCGTCGGCCTCGGGCAGGGGGTCGCCTACGGGATTGGGGCGCTGTGGCTGCTGCGCTTTCTGCGGTCAGGCAAGGGTCGCTTCGTCCTGCCCCTCTCCGGCTTTGCGCCGCGCTGGGACCATGCCGCCGACATCCTGAAGGTCGGCACGGTGGCGATGATGTCGTCGTTCCAGTCGGTGCTGACCGTCCTGATCCTCACGCGGCTGGTCGCCCGTTTCGGCGACGAGGCGCTGGCCGGCTACGGCATCGGCTCGCGGCTCGAATTTCTGCTGATCCCGGTGACCTTCGCCATCGGTGTTTCGCTCGTCCCCATGGTCGGCATGGCGATCGGCGCCGGCAATGCGCCGCGCGCGCGCCGCGCCGCCTGGACCGGCGGCCTCATGGCCTTCGCCGTCACCGGCTCCGTTGGCCTCGCCGGCTGGCTCATGCCGGAGGCCTGGGCACGGCTTTTCACGTCAGACCCGGCGGTGATCGAGTCCGCCCGCTCCTATCTTGTCTGGGCGGGACCGGCCTTCGGCTTCTATGGCCTCGGCCTCTGCCTCTATTTCGCGGCGCAAGGGGCCGGGCGGGTCTTCGGGCCGGTGCTGGCGGGAACGGCGCGGCTGGTGGTGATCGCGATCGGCGGCTGGTGGCTGGCGTCGACCGGGCAGCCGGCCTGGACCATGTTCGCGCTGGTGGGCTTCGCCATGGTCGTCTACGGACTCGCCTCGGTGGCGGCGATCCGGTTGACCCGATGGGGGCGCTGAAGCGCCACGCAGCACGGCGCTGTTGCAATTTGGGCACAGGTCGGAACCACCTGCCGCTGCAGGTGAGGCTCCTCGCCAGCGCCACCCGCTTGCCACAGTCTCGTCACGCTCCGCCGCGATGCGGGAGGGGTGCTGTTGCCCCTCACCGGGCGGGTGGCCGGCGGAAGGGTTTCCATTTACCAATGGTTGACCATTCCGGCGATTGGTCGGGCGGCGAGGACTTAACGCCTCACCGCCCGACCAATCGCGTAAACATAAAACAATTCAACAGGATAAGAACCTGAACGTCGCGTGTGGATGCCAATCTGGTGACCGGGTCCGGTCAAAGTTCACCCTGTCCCGGAAGGTTCGCTTAACCGACTTCCTGATACAGGTTCGATCATGTTTCAGGTCAAGGAGACCATCATGCTGACCATGGCTCTGGGCCGCAACTTCAAGCTTGCTGCCATCGTGGCCTTCGGGCTCGCTCTCGGCGCCTGCGCCCAAAACCCGACCACCCAGGCGGGAGCCGGCGGCGCCGGCGCCGCCACCCCGGGCAGCGCCCAGGACTTCGTCGTCAACGTCGGCGATCGCGTCTTCTTCGAGACCGATTCCTCCGAGCTGACGCCCCAGGCCCGCGCCACCCTCGACAAGCAGTCGGTCTGGCTGAACCAGTACAACCGCTACTCCTTCACCATCGAGGGCCATGCGGACGAGCGCGGCACCCGCGAGTACAACATCGCCCTCGGCGCCCGCCGCGCCCAGACGGTGCGTGACTATCTGTCGGCGCGCGGCATCTCCTCGGCCCGCATCCGCACGATCTCCTACGGCAAGGAGC
This sequence comes from Phreatobacter aquiterrae, assembly GCF_053471285.1. Taxonomy (NCBI): domain Bacteria; kingdom Pseudomonadati; phylum Pseudomonadota; class Alphaproteobacteria; order Hyphomicrobiales; family Phreatobacteraceae; genus Phreatobacter; species Phreatobacter aquiterrae. Next base: position 88,689 of record NZ_JBJPHW010000011.1, read on the forward strand.
GCCCGGTGGCGGTGTGCAACGACATCTCCTGCTGGTCGCAGAACCGCCGCTCGGTCACGGTGCTGTCCGGCGGCGCCGGCTCCTGATCCCGCAGACCCGGCATGCCATGCGCGGCGCCCGGTCAACCGGGCGCCGTTTTTGCTTGAAATGAGCCGAACTCTCGCCCAATTCGGCGCATGAACTGCCACAGACAAGGGCTGAAGGACGAAGAACATGGTCGGCAAGGCGATCAGGACATGGTTGCGGCTGGAGACGGTGGCGGCGCTGGCGCTGACCGCCGGCCTGTTTGCCGCGACCGCATGGCCGGCGCGGGCGCAGACCGCCGCCGATCTGATGGACCGGATCCAGCGGCTGGAAGCGCAGGTCCGCTCGCTCAACGGCCAGCTCGAGCAGTCGCAGTTCCGCGTCCGCCAGATGGAGGACCAGCAGCGCCGCATGCAGGCGGACATCGAGTTCCGCCTCAATGAGCTGGAGAACGCCCGCGGCGGTGCGCGGCCGGCCCAGCCGGCGCGTCCCCAGGCGCCGCAGCAGCCGCCGCCCCAGCGGCGCAGCGACGTCTTCGATCCCGCCGAACAGCAGGCCGCTCCCGGTGCGCCGCGCGATCTCGGCGCGCTGCCGCCCGGCGCCAATGCGGCGCCGCCGCGCGTCGCCCAGGGTGCTGTCCCGCAAGGTTCTCCGGGCAGCGGCGCCACCCAGCCGCTCGACCTCGGCCAGCTCGCCGGCCGCGCCGTGGCCGACCCGACCCTGGAGCCTGGCGCGCCGCGTTCCGGAATCCCGGGGGCCGTCGCCTCGACCGGCAGCACGGGTACCCAGCCGGTCATCGCAACCACGCCGCGCGACGAATACAATGCGGCCGTCGCCTTCATCACCCGCCGCGACTACGAGCAGGCCGAGATCGCACTGCGCGGCTTCCTGCAGAACCATCCGCGCGACCGCCTGGTGGGCGATGCCACCCACCAGCTCGGCGAGACCATGTACCAGCGCCGTCAGTATCGCGAGGCAGCCGAACAGTTCCTCAAGGTGTCGACCGACTATCCGCGCGCCGGTCGCGCGCCGTCGAGCCTGCTGCGTCTCGGCCAGTCCCTGAATGCGCTCGGCGAGCGCGAGGCCGCCTGCGCCGCCTATGCTGAGTTCAACCGCAAGTTCCCCAACGCCAACGCGTCGACCAAGCAGGCCGTGGTGAGCGAGCAGCGTCGTGCCAGCTGCTGAGGCCGAGTCGGCAGAGCCCCTCGCCGACGACGAGGTCCGCGACCTTCTCGATCCCTTCTCCCACCAGCCGGCCATCCTTCTCGCAGTCTCCGGCGGTCCCGATTCCTGCGGCATGCTGGCGGCCTTTGCCCGCTGGCGCTCCTTGACCGAAGCGGGGCCGACCCTCTCCGTAGCGAGTGTCGATCATGGTCTCAGGCCGGAAGCGGCCGGGGAATGCGCGATGGTGATGGATGCCGCCGCGCGCCTCGACCTGCCCGCCACCACCCTGCGCTGGGTGGGGGAGAAACCCGCCGCCGGCCTGCAGGACGCGGCGCGCGAGGCGCGCTACCGCCTGCTCGCCGACCATGCCCGCGCCACAGGCGCCACCGCCATCGCCACCGCCCATCACCGCGAGGATCAGGCCGAAACCGTGCTGATGCGCCTCATTCGAGGGTCGGGACCGCTCGGCCTCAAGGGCATGGCGGCGACGAGCGAACGCCACGGCATCGCCATCCTGCGGCCGTTCCTCTGGGTGCCGCAGACGCGCCTCGCGGCCACGGCCGCGGCGGCCGGGCTCGAACCTGTCGCCGACCCGTCCAACGCCGACGATCGCTATACCCGCGTCCGGATCCGCAGGCTGATGCCGCTGCTCGCCGGGGAGGGGCTCGATGCCCAGAGGCTGGCGATCCTCGCGGGTAGGATGCGGATGCTGGACGAGGCCCTGGCGCATCAGGTGGGCGGCGTATTGGACAACTGCCGTCGCCCGTCCATCGTGCCCGGCACGATCGTTCTGGACGGAAGCGCCTGGCTCAACGAGCCCTTCGCCGTGATCCAGCAGCTTCTGTCCAGGGTTCTTTCCGAGGTGTCGCCGGAGGGAGCCCGCGAGCGGCTGGAGGCGGTGGAGGGGCTCGCGGGAGCTGTTCTGATGGCGATCGCCGGAGGAGAATCCCTGCGCCACACCCTTCAGGGGGCGCTGATCAGCGTGACGGCGGACGGGCGCGTCATTGTGGCGCGGGAGCCGCCGCGCCAGTCCGGCCGTAATCCGGACTAGGAAACAATTGACCGCGCCGTGCGGTTGTCACCATGCCAACCGCGGAGTTTCCGTCTGCTCCTTGGCAAGACCCTGCGGCGCTCCTACATTGGGTCGGTACGGGTTATGCCGCATGACGCAACGAGCATGAGCATGGCTGCGACGCCATTTCGGCGTCTCGCGCGCGGCGATACCCTGGGGATGGACACGCGATGAACTCCAATTTCCGCAACCTCGCCCTGTGGGTGATCATCGTCCTGCTGTTGCTGGCGCTGTTCACGCTGTTCCAGAGCCCGCAGCAAAGGGCCGGGTCGTCGGACCTGCCCTTCTCGCAGTTCCTCGCCGAGGCCGATGCCGGCCGGGTGCGCGACGTCACGATCCAGGGTCCCGAACTGACCGGCCACTACACCGACGGGCGCACCTTCCAGACCTATGCCCCGCCGTTCCCGGGCCTCACCCAGCGCCTCGTCGAAAAGGGCGTCCAGGTTCAGGCGCGCGCGCCGGGCGAGCAGGTGCCGTGGTTCGTGGCGCTGCTGGCCCAGTGGTTCCCGGTTCTGCTGCTGATCGGCCTGTGGATCTTCATGTCGCGCCAGATCCAGGGCGCCGGCGGCAAGGCCATGGGCTTCGGCAAGTCCAAGGCGAAGCTGCTGACCGAGGCGCACGGCCGCGTCACCTTCGACGACGTCGCCGGCATCGACGAGGCCAAGCAGGACCTGCAGGAGATCGTGGAGTTCCTGCGCGACCCGCAGAAGTTCCAGCGGCTCGGCGGCCGCATCCCGCGCGGCGTGCTGCTCGTCGGCCCGCCCGGTACCGGCAAGACGCTGACCGCCAAGGCGGTGGCCGGCGAAGCCAATGTGCCGTTCTTCACTATTTCGGGTTCGGACTTCGTCGAGATGTTCGTCGGCGTCGGCGCCAGCCGCGTCCGCGACATGTTCGAGCAGGCGAAGAAGAACGCCCCCTGCATCATCTTCATCGACGAGATCGACGCGGTCGGACGCCATCGCGGCGCCGGCCTCGGCGGGGGCAATGACGAGCGCGAGCAGACGTTGAACCAGCTCCTCGTCGAGATGGACGGCTTCGAGCCGAACGAGGGCGTCATCATCATCGCGGCGACCAACCGCCCCGATGTCCTCGACCCGGCGCTGCTGCGTCCCGGCCGCTTCGATCGCCAGATCGTGGTGCCGAATCCGGACGTGAACGGCCGCGAGAAGATCCTCAAGGTCCATGCCCGCAAGGTGCCGCTGGCGCCGGACGTCGATCTCAAGATCATCGCCCGCGGCACGCCCGGTTTCTCCGGCGCGGACCTGATGAACCTCGTCAACGAGAGCGCCCTGCTGGCGGCCCGCCGCGGCAAGCGCATGGTCACCATGGCGGACCTCGAGGACGCCAAGGACAAGGTCATGATGGGCGCCGAGCGCCGGTCCATGGCCATGAGCGAGGAAGAGAAGAAGCTGACCGCCTATCACGAGGCGGGCCACGCGGTCGTCGGCCTCAACGTGCCGGCGGGTCTTCCCGTCCACAAGGCGACGATCATCCCGCGCGGACGCGCTCTGGGCATGGTGAAGTTCCTGCCCGAGGGCGACCGCTACTCGATGAAGTACAAGGAGTACACCTCGCACCTCGCGGTCGCCATGGGCGGGCGCGTGGCGGAGGAAATCACCTTCGGCAAGGAGAACGTCACCTCCGGCGCCGTCGGCGACATCGACCAGGCGACCAAGATGGCGCGCGCCATGGTCACCCGCATGGGCTTCTCCGAGGAACTCGGCATGGTCGCCTATGGCGACAACCAGGAAGAGGTCTTCCTCGGCATGTCGATGGGCCGTCAGCAGAACATCTCCGAATCGACCGCCCAGATGATCGACAAGGAAGTGAAGCGCCTCGTGCAGGAAGGCTATGAGGTTGCCAAGCAGATCCTCACCGAGAACCACGAGCAGTTCATCAAGGTGGCGGAAGCGCTGCTCGAATACGAGACGCTGTCGGGCGACGAGATCAAGGACCTGCTGGCCGGCAAGCCGCCGGTGCGCGACGCCGAGCCGGACAAGAACCAGCCGCGCCATTCGGCCGTGCCGACCGCCGGCAAGGGTCGTCGCCCGGCCAACGACGACGGCCTGGAGCCGCAGCCGCAGGCGTGAAGCAGCGGGCAATGAAGTTTCGCAAGAGGCGGGTCGCGAGGCCCGCCTTTCTGCTTTGAGGGGCCATGAGGTGAGCCGCCGACCTCGCGCCGCCTTCCCACCTGCTGGCCGGCGCCGCCATCGGCGCCGAGACCTGACGCGACGCGAAATCGCTGGACTGACGGGCGAAATCGCCGGGCTACCCTTGCTCCCGGCCGCGTCGCCCGGCTAAGTCACGGGGACATGCGAAGAACGAGCGCCGCATTGGCGCCACAAGCGGGGCTCATGGCGTGACGCCTGTTGCAACACCAGTGCTCAGTGCCAGGCGTCACCGGTCCCCCGTGCGGAAGCTCCGTTTCATTCTCCATCTGCTGACCCTGCTTCTCCCGCTGGTGCTCGGCGTCATGGCGCCGGGCGACCGGGCGCAGGCCGCCGATCCCGTGGCGGTGACGGCGACCTCTCCGGCCATCAATCTCGGCCGCGCCGTGACCTTCGTACAGGGGGACGGCGACCGCGTATCGGTGCCGACGGCGCCGGGCAGCGACGGCATCGTGCGGCGCATGGAGGTTCGCCAGACCCGCACCGATTCCAGCCCCGTCTGGGCGGTGTTCACGCTGGCCAACGCCACCGACGAGCAGGTGGACCGGCTGGTCGTCGTGCCGCATTACCGGCTCATCCGCTCCGGTCTCCTCAGGCCCGATCTCGGCTCCCAGCGCGTCGTCGCGCTGACGCCGAGTCAGGGCTTCCGCCCCGAGCGCCAGACGGCGGTGGACCAGGACGTCTTTCTCGTCACGCTCGATCCCGGCACCACCGTCACCTTCGTCGCCGAACTGCGCGACCCGCGCATCCCGCAGATCACGCTATGGCAGCCGGACGCCTTTAAGGACCGCGAGAACTCCTTCACGCTTTATCGCGGCATCATCCTCGGCATCGCCGGGCTGCTGGCGCTGTTCCTGACCATCCTGTTCGTGGTGAAGGGCTCGTTGATGTTCCCGGCGGCGGCGCTGCTCGCCTGGGCGGTGCTGGCGACGCTGGCGCTCGATTTCGGCTTCTGGACGCGGGTGATGGAGCTCTCTCCGGAGGCTGTCGCCTTCTGGCGCGCGGTGGCGGAGGCGATCCTCTCCGCGACGCTGATGATCTTCCTCTTCGCCTATCTCGACCTCAACCGCTGGCACGTGCGCTACACGGTGCTGATGGCGGTCTGGCTCGCCTTCGCCGGCGGCATGGTCACCGTCGCCTGGTTCGACCCGCCGATCGCCGCCGGCGTCGCGCGGCTCGGCATCGGCGCCGTGACGATCCTCGGCACGGTGATCCTCGTCTATCTGTCGTTCCTGCGCTACGACCGCGCCATCAACCTCCTGCCGACCTGGGCGCTGTTCATGATCTGGTCGGGGGCGGCGCTCCTCATGGTGTCCGGCCGCCTGAACAACGAGATCGCCGCGCCCGCCATGCTCGGCGCGCTGGTGCTGCTCGTCATGCTCATCGGCTTCACCGTGATGCAGCACGCCTTCTCCGGCTCGGGCGTGCCGAAGGGCCTTGTCTCCGACACCGAGCGCAAGGCGCTGGCGCTGACGGGGGCGGGCGACATCATTTTCGACTGGGACGTCATCGCCAACAGGATCTGGGTCAGCCCGGAGCTGGAGGCGCAGCTCGGCATGAAGCGCGGCGCGCTGGAGGGGGCCGCCACCAAGTTCGTCGAGGCGCTGCACCCGTCCGACCGCGACCGGATCCGGTCGATCTTCGACACGGTCGTCGAGCATCGCCGCGGCCGGGTCGTTGACGAGTTCCGGCTGCGCGCCGCCGACGGACACTTCGTCTGGATCATGCTGCGGGCGCGGCCGGTGGTCGGCACCGACGGCGAGGTCGTCAGGCTGGTCGGCACGCTGGCCGACATCACCGAGTTCAAGGCGTCGGAGGAGCGGCTGCTGCATGATGCCGTCCACGACAACCTTACCGGCCTGCCGAACCGCGAGCTCTTCCTCGACCGGCTCGAGGCCTCGCTGATGAACGCGCAGGGCGACGAGCAGCGCCGCCCGACAGTTCTGGTCCTCGACATCGACCGGTTCAAGCAGGTGAACGACTCGGTCGGCATATCGGTCGGCGATTCAATCCTGCTGACCGTTTCGCGCCGCCTGTCGCGCCTCCTGAAGCCGCAGGACACGCTGGCGCGCCTGAACGGCGACCAGTTCGGCATCATCCTCGTCTCCGAGCGCGCGCCCGAGCGCATCACGGGCTTTGCCGAAACGATCCGCAAGGCCCTGAGGGCGCCCATCGCCTTCGGCGAGCGCGAGATCTTCCTCACCGGCTCCATCGGCATCGCCCTTGCCGACGGTACGCAGCGCAAGCGGGAAGACCTCCTGAAGGATGCCGAGCTTGCCGCCTATCACGCCAAGCGCCTCGGCGGTGACCGGATCGAGGTGTTCAAGCCGGCACTGCGCGCCCACAAGAGCGACCGCCTGGCGCTGGAGAGCGACCTCAGGCGGGCGCTGGAGCGCGGCGAGATCGCCATCGTCTACCAGCCCGTGGTGCGCCTCTCCGACCGGACGCTCGCCGGCTTCGAGGCCCTGGTGCGCTGGGACCATCCCCGCCTCGGCCGCCTGCCGCCGGCCGAGTTCATCGCCATCGCCGAGGAGACCGGCCTGATCGTCGAGCTCGGCCTCTTCGTCATGGACCGCGCCGCCCGGCAACTCGCCAACTGGCAGGCGCTGATGCCGCTCGACCCGCCGCTGTTCACGGCGGTCAACGTGTCGAGCCGGCAGTTGCTGCGGCACGACCTGCTGCAGGACATCAAGGGCGTGCTGGCCCGCTCCACCGTCGCCCGCGGCTCGCTGAAGCTGGAACTGACCGAAAGCCTGGTGATGGAGAACCCGGAATATGCGGCGCAGATGCTGCATCGCATCCGCGAACTCGGCGCGGGCCTGTCGCTGGACGATTTCGGCACGGGCTATTCCTCGCTCGCCTATCTGCAGCGCTTCCCCTTCGACACCATCAAGATCGACAAGAGCTTCGTGCGCGCCGACCAGCGTGGCGTCCGTCCTGTCATCCTGCGCACCATCATCGCGCTCGGCCAGGACCTCGGCATGGAGGTGGTGGCGGAAGGGGCGGAGAGCGACACCGATGCGGTCGAGCTCTACCAGCTCGGTTGCGACTATGCGCAGGGCTTCGCCTTCGGCGAGCCGATGACCGCCGACCAGGCGACCAAGCTCCTCAAGGCGGCGCTGGCCCAGGCGGCCTGACGACTGCGCCTTTCGCAACACCTCGCATGCAGGGGCGGTGCTTTCCTTTTCCCCGGTGTCGCGGCCTACTGTGCCCAACCAGAACCAGGGAGCGCCCCATGACCCCCCGCAATCTCGGCCGGTCCGGAATCAAGGTCTCGCCGATCTGCCTCGGCACCATGATGTTCGGCGGGGCGACGACGGAGAAGGACTCCGCGCGCATCATCGCCCGCGCGAAGGATGCCGGCGTCAACTTCATCGACACGGCGGACGTCTATACCGAGGGCCGCTCCGAGGAGATCACCGGCCGCGCCATCAAGGCGGACCGAGCGCACTGGGTGCTGGCGACCAAGCTCGCCAATCCGACCGGCCCCGGCCCGAACGACCGCGGCCTGTCGCGCCTCTACATGATGCGGGCGGTGGAGGCTTCGCTCAAGCGGCTCGGGACCGACGTCATCGACATCTACTACCTGCACAAGGAAGACCACGAGACGCCGCTGGAGGAGACGGTGCGCGCCCTCGGCGACCTCATCCGTCAGGGCAAGATCCGCGCCTACGGCGTCTCCAACCACCGCTCCTGGCGCGTCGCCGAAATCTGCAATCTCGCCGACCGCATGGGCATCGACCGTCCGGTGGTCAGCCAGCCCTACTACAACGCCATGAACCGCATGCCGGAGGTGGAGCACCTGCCGGCCTGCGGCTTCTACGGCCTCGGCGTCGTGCCCTATTCGCCGCTCGCCCGCGGCATCCTCTCCGGCAAGTACGACCCCAAGGCGCCGCCGCCCGAGGGCTCGCGCGCGGGGCGCGCGGATGCCCGCATGCTGCAGACCGAGTGGCGCAAGGAATCGCTCGTCATCGCCCAGAAGTTGAAGGCCCATGCGGAAAAGCGCAGCATCACGCCGGGACAGTTCGCCACCGCCTGGGTGCTGAACAACGCCTTCGTCACGGCGGCCATCGCCGGGCCTCGCACGATGGAACAGTTCGAGGATTATCTCGGCGCTCCGGGCTACGCCTTCACCAAGGCGGACGAGGCGCTGGTCGACCGGCTCGTCCCTGCGGGCCATCCCTCGACGCCGGGCTATACCGACCCGGCTTATCCGCTGGAGGGCAGGGTGCCGCGCGGCGGGTAATCACCCAGCCAGCCGGAGCCCGTCCTCGCGCGCGACCACCCGGTTGCGGCCGGTGCGCTTGGCCTCGTAGAGGCAGGCGTCGGCGCGGTCGATGAGATGGTCGAGGTCGGGCTTTCCGCCGGCGATGCTCGAGACGCCGATGGAGACCGAGACGCGCACCGTTTCGCCGGCGGCGCGGATGTCGAGCCCGGCGATGCGGGCGCGCAGGCCCTCCGCCACCACCATGGCCGCCTGCAGGGTCGTGTTGGGCAGCAGGCAGCCGAACTCCTCGCCGCCGAGACGGCCGAACGTGTCGTCCGGCCGCAGGTGCCCGCGGATCGCGTTTGCGACCGCCACCAGAACGGCGTCGCCGCCGGCATGGCCCACGGTGTCGTTGATGGTCTTGAAGCGGTCGACGTCGATGAGAACCATGCAGGCCGGCCAGCAGTCCTGGCGGGCGACGATTTTTTCCGCCGTCTGCATGAAGGCGCGCCGGTTCGGCTGGCCGGTCAGCACGTCCGTCTCGGCAGCGCGGCGATAGCGGTCCTCGGCGCGGTCCTTGGTCAACGACAGCTGCAGGAACGAGATCAGCGTGATGTGGATCAGCGCCTCGAACATGATGATCGTGATCAACGGCGAGGCGGTGATCTCGTTGCTCGCCGGAACGGTGCTGGTCAGGGGCGGCACCATTCGGACCAGATAGACGGCGACGTGGAACAGGTGCCAGCCGATCGCCGGATAGCGGGAAACGAGATTCTCGCCTTTCAGGCCCAACAGGGTCACCGCGGTGCCGAGCGAGGTCGCCACGACCACCGCGGACACGAAGATCAGCCGCCATTCGACACTGTCATTGAATGCAGGCCACTGGCACAGGGTCAGCCAGACGACCGAGGGTGTCAGCACCCAGGCGAAATTCAGTTTCTGGTGACAGAACCGCCGCGTGCCGGCGAAGTTGAGGGCGTAGCCGAGCAGGATGGCCGCGTTGGCGAGATCGATTGTCACCCGGTCCGGCGCCCAGTTCCTCAGCCCCAGCAGCACGCAGCCGAAGGCGCCGAAAAGATTGGCGACACCCCAATAGACGAGGCCCCGCTCCTCGCGGTTCTGGCGAGACGAGAGGAGCAGCAGAAGCCCCGTCGTCGTGCTGATCGCCACGACGGACAGAAGCAACGTGCGGGGGTGAAGGAATTCCATCGGCTTCCGTGGACGCCCGCCCGCGGAATATCCGCTCGGGACGTTGGCCAGTCTCGCCGCAGACCTTTGAGGCTTCGTTAAGGGACGTGAGTCGGTTGTATCGCCTTGCGGAACGCCACCGACGGAGAAGCGGACCGGCCGAGGGGGCAGCCGGTCCGCTCTCCGTCGGGTCGCATGGACCTCAGGTCAGTACCAGCGGCACACGCGGAGCCCGCGACGATTGATCCAGCAACGGCGGCGGCGCGGGCGAACCCAACGGCGGCGCGGGCCGCGACGCATGCGGCGGCGCTGCATTTCGATCACATCACCGTCTGCCGGGGCGGCCGGCGAGAGAGCGGCGCGCACGCCGGTCAGTTCTGCCGAGGTTGCCGGCTGGGCGGGCGAGGCTTGAGCAGCGCTGAGGCCGAATGTCGCGGTAGCGGCGAAGCCGCCTGCCAGCGCCGTCAGAAAAAGCCTGCGATCCATGTCGCTTCCTCCTTGTTCACGTGATGGGCCTTCGGGTAATGCGCCGACCCCGCGTCCGGTTCCCCCGCCCGCGAAGGTTCTTCATTTCCGGGCGCGGCGACGTCCGCGTGGCGTCTTGCTCCGGGCAGCGCCTTGCTCCATGTCTTCGGCATGGCCTTTATGTCCTTGCCCCCTGGTTCGCGCTTCATCCGCCTGTTGCGCGACGAAGCCGGTCTGATCGTGGCCCTTGCCGTAGTCGCGGGCGGCATCCTTGCGTTCCTGAGGCTCGCGGACATCGTCGTGGAGGGCGAGACCGAAGCCTTCGACCGGGCGCTGCTGATGCACTTCCGCGACCCGGCGGCGCCCGAGGTCGCGCCTGGCCCTTCGTGGCTGCCCGGCGTCATGCGTGACATCACCGCGCTCGGCGGCATCGCTGTGCTGAGCCTGATCACGCTGTGCGCCAGCCTGTATCTGCTGCTCGTGGGCAAGCCGGGGGGAGCGCTGTTCGTCTTCGTCGCGGTAGCCGGCGGTACGGTCATCAGCCAGGCGCTCAAGGCGCTGTTCGACCGGCCGCGGCCCGATCTGGTGCCGAATGCGCCGATCGAGCTCACCGCCAGCTTTCCGAGCGGCCATGCCATGCTCTCGGCGGTTACCTACCTGACGATCGGCGCTCTCCTGACGCGGCTGGAGGCGCCGCGGCGGGTCCATGCCTTCTTCCTGGCGGTGGCCGTCGTCATGACCGTGCTCATCGGCATCAGCCGGGTCTATCTCGGCGTGCACTGGCCGACGGACGTTCTCGCCGGCTGGTGCCTCGGCGCAGCATGGTCGCTGTTCTGCTGGCTGGTGGCGCTCTGGATGCAGCGGCGGGGCCAGATCGAGAAGGTTTCCGATCGCGGCTGAGGCCTTGTGATCAAAGGGATCAGATCTTGCCTGCTTGCGGGACGGTCGGACGATCAAAGAAAAACCCGGCCACGAGGCCGGGTTTCGCATGTCTCGGAGAGCCGATCATATCACCAGTAGATGGGACGCCGACGGCAAACCAACTGGCCCCACTGGTTGATCCAGCAACGCCGCCGCGGTGCGAAGCCAGGACCCCAGCCCGGGCCTCCCCAGCCGCGTCGATATCCGCCACGACGGAAACCGCCGCCACCGCCACCGCGGAACCCGCCGCCACCGCCGCGGAAGCCACCGCCGCGGAACCCGCCGCCGCGACCTCCACCGCCGCCTCCGCGACCTCCGCCGCCGCGACCTCCGCCGCCGCGACCTCCGCCGCCGCGTCCACCGCGCTGCATCTCGACGGCGTCACTGCCCGTCAGGGCGCCGCGCACGGCATCCAGATCGGAAGCCCCCGACATCGCCGGGGCCGCTTCGGCAGCGGTCGATGCAACGGATGCCGCTGCGGCCGCGCCACCTGCAAGAGCCATCAGAAATAATCGACGATCCATGGTGTCATCCTCCTCAGTGTCGATGCCGCACCCTAGAGATATTACCACGTTGATTGCTTTGACCTAGGGCAATTTAACGGGTGGCTTCCGTGCCAAATCCCAGATGAATGCTGCATTGCAACGCGCGAATATTCGAGGAGATGGACCCTGCATCCGGCTTCCAGCAGCGTGTCCCAGCGAAAAAGCCCGGCCGTGGGGCCGGGCTTCCACGAAATGTGCTGGCGCTACCAGAAGAAGGGGAAGGGCACGACCGGCGCAAAGGGCCGCGGGCACACGCGCTGGCCCCAACGGTTGATCCAGCAGCGGCGATAGGGACGGTAGCCGTAGGCCGGACCACCGTAGTACCGCGGGCCACCGTAGTAGCGCGGACCGCCATAGTAGCCCCGGCGGGCGAAAGGCTGGCCGCCGCGGAAGCCACCGCCGCGGAACTGCCGGCCCCCGCCGCCGCCTCGGAAGGCGCGCCCGCCGCCCCCGCCACGGGATCCGCCACCCCGCCGTCCGCCACCACCCGGTCGCTGCATTTCAACGGGGCCGGCGAGAGCGCTCTGAGCCCCTCCCAGCGTGATGCCGGGATTTGCGCCAGCGAAGGCCGACGGTGCGACGGCCGCTGCGGCGGCGACGCCGCCCAGAGCGGCCAGGATAAGGGATCTGCGATCCATGGGTGTCTCCTTTGGTTCGACTGTTGTCTCCCCCTTGTTCATCGAACGCCCGGTGAGGCCGCCGGTTCCGGTTCTTCGCGCCGAAGGTCTGGCGGACCCCGGTATTGGCAGGGCACCGGGGGGCGTCTATCAGTCGCTTCCTGTTCCGGCTGCGGCCGGCCCGAGGAGACCCGACATGACGGATACGCCGCCCACCGCTCTGCCCGACCGCCTTTCGACCGATCCGTCGAGCCCGTTCTATGACGAGGCTGTGCTGTCGCGGGAGGTCGGCATCCGCTTCAAGGGCGTCGAGAAGACCAATGTCGAGGAATACTGCGTGTCGGAGGGCTGGGTCCGGGTGGTTGCCGGCCATGCCAAGGACCGTCACGGCAATCCGCTGACGATCAAGCTCACCGGCACGGTGGAGCCCTATTTCAAGGACTGACGGCCGGGCGGCGCCGCCTGTCACAGTCGCACACCAATTTTGAACCCGCCTTCAGGACAATGGCTGCGCCCCCGCCTATAAGGCATCGGGAGGGTTCCGCCCTCGAATCGTATCGCAAGCCGTCCTGAAGCCGCGCGAGATCCCGCCCATGCCCCGCAAGTATTTCGGCACCGATGGCATTCGTGGCCGCGCCAACGCCTTTCCGGTGACGCCCGAGTTCGCCATGAAGATAGGGCAGGCGGCCGGCATCGCCTTCCAGCGCGGCGAGCATCGGCACCGCGTCATGATCGGCAAGGACACGCGGCTCTCCGGCTACATGATCGAGAACGCTCTGGTCGCCGGCTTCACCTCGGTCGGCATGGACGTGCTGCTGGTCGGTCCGATGCCTACGCCCGCCGTCGCCATGCTGACGCGCTCCATGCGCGCCGATCTCGGCGTCATGATCTCCGCCTCGCACAATCCCTTCGACGACAACGGCATCAAGCTCTTCGCCCCCGACGGCTACAAGCTCTCCGACGAGGTCGAGCGCGAGATCGAGGCGCTGCTCGACCAGGACCTGGCGCGTCAGCTCGCCTCCTCGCGCCTCCTCGGCCGCGCCAAGCGCATCGACGACGCCCAGGCCCGCTACATCGAGTTCGCCAAGCGCACCCTGCCGCGCAATCTCGACCTGGCGGGCCTGCGCGTCGTCGTCGATTGCGCCAATGGCGCCGGTTACAAGGTGGCGCCGGCGGCCCTGTGGGAGCTCGGCGCGGAGGTCGTGACGATCGGCGACAAGCCGGACGGGTTCAACATCAACGATGCCTGCGGTTCCACCCACCCAGAGACGCTGGTGGAGAAGGTGCGCGAGATGCGCGCCGATATCGGCATCGCGCTCGACGGCGACGCCGACCGCGTGCTGATCGTCGACGAGAAGGGTCACGTGGTCGATGGCGACCAGCTGATGGCGGTCGTCGCCCAGTCCTGGCTCGAGGACGGGCGTCTTTCCCAACCCGGAATCGTCGCCACGGTGATGTCCAACCTTGGGCTGGAGCGCTTTCTGACCGGCCTCGGCCTGCAACTCGCCCGCACGCCCGTCGGCGATCGTTATGTGCTGGAGCATATGCGCGAGCACGGCTTCAATGTCGGCGGCGAGCAGTCCGGCCACATCATCCTGTCCGATTTCTCGACCACGGGAGACGGCCTCGTCGCAGCGCTGCAGGTGCTGGCCGTCGTTCTGAAGATGGGCAAGCCCGTCTCCGAGGTCTGCCACCGCTTCGAGCCCCTGCCGCAGATCCTCAAGAACGTGCGCTTCAAGGGCGGCAAGCCGCTGGAGGCCTCCAGCGTCGTCACCGCCATCGACGATGCCAAGCTGAAGCTCGGCCAGCATGGGCGCCTGGTCATCCGTCCGTCCGGCACCGAGCCGGTTATCCGCGTGATGGCGGAGGGCGACGACCGGGATCTCGTTGAGACCGTCGTCGACCAGATCGTCGCGGCGGTGGCCAAGGCGGCGGCCTGACGCCAGAGCCTCTCCCAGTCAACGTGCCGACGGGTCCGGCCTTCATCAGCCGCTAACCCTGTTCGTTAGGGTTAAGCGCGCTTTAAGCAATCTCTGCGACGGTTCCGGGTGTCGAACCCCGGGCGCGCCCTTTCCAGGCGATGCCCCCACGCCAGGACATCGCCATGCGCCGCCATTCCACAGTTGCTCTCGCCGCCGCGGCGGCGCTCGCCTCCACCGCCTCACTTGCCGCCGACATGGCGCCGCCTGTGCTGCGCGGGACGGCTCCGGTCGTCCAGCCCGCCGAGAGCGGAGGCTGGTATCTGCGCGGTGACATCGGCGCGGCCGGCAACAGCATCGGCAATTTCGGCGTGCTCCAGAACGGCACGCAGGTGCGCGCCGGCGTAGGCGGCGTCAACGACTACCAGCTGCGGATGAAGTCGCATTCCGAAAGCGTGTCGATCGGGCTTGGTGCAGGCTACCAGTTCAATTCCTGGTTCCGCGTGGACGTCACCGGCGAGTTCCGGACCGGTGGCCGCCTGCGCGGCATGGACTACGTCAACTTCGATCAGTCCGGCGGCACCACATCGCAGACCAATCTCTACTACGGCGGCACCCGATCGCTGGTCGGGCTCGCCAATTTCTACATCGATCTCGGAACATTCTGCCAGCTCGGCTGTCTGACGCCCTATATCGGCGCCGGCTTCGGCTTCGCCCATACGACGGTCAGCAACTTCACCGACACGTCCACCGGCTTCAACACCGTCACCGGCGCCACCGGCTCGCTCGGGGGCTACGCCACCACCGTCTCGCGCACCAGCTTCGCCTGGGCGCTGATGGCCGGCGTCGGCTACAAGGTCAACGAGCGCCTGACGCTGGAGGCGGGCTACCGCTACCTGTCGCTCGGCGACATGCCGAACCTGCTTCTGCGCGATCCGGCGACCGGCGCGCCGCGTCCCGGCAACGAGACCGTGCAGGTCAGCCGCCTGACGGCCCACGAGATCAAGATCGGCATGCGCTGGTCGCTCAACTGCTCCTGCGCGGTGCCCGCCGAGCCGATCGTCGCCCGCTACTGATCCATCTTTCCTGCCATCTCCCCGACGGCGCGGACCCTGTCCGCGCCGTTTGCTTTGGTCGGGAGGGGAGGGCGCTCGTGGTTAATTCTTAACCTTAAATCCCCCTTAACCGCCCTCGGCGACACTGGCGTCAGATCGCGTTTCGCCCACAGCCGGGGCGGCGTCAGCGTTGCAGGAACGGTTGAGATGAAGCGTCACCAGTCCCCCCCGCGTTTGCCCGTCGCCGCCGCCGGCCTCCTTGCAGCCCTCGTCCTCGCCTCGCCCGGGCATGCGGCCGACACGCGCTCCCCGGCGCCCGCGGCGCCCTTGCTGCCGCCCGTGCTGGCGGAGGACTTCTCGTCCGGCTGGTATGTCCGGGGAGACGTGAATGCCAGTCTCTTCCGGCGACCCTCGGCCCGCACCTTCGACGTCGCGAATTTCGCGCCGGGACAATCGGTGGAACTGCGCGACACACGCGGCGCCAACGCCTTCGGCGGCAGCCTTGGCGCAGGCTTCAGATACAAGTGGTTCCGGCTCGACACGACCCTGGACATCCGCTCGACCGCCCGCCTGTCGGGCTTTGCGCCACCCGAGGGCAACTGGGGTTATGTCGGTCCGCTGCCGACCCCGTCCCGCACCGAACGCTTCGGCGTCACCGCCCATTCGGCGCTGGTGAATGCCTATGTCGATCTCGGCGGCTGGGGAGGGGTGACGCCCTATGTCGGCGTCGGCATCGGCGCCGCGCGCCTCGCCGCCTCGAACTACGTGTCGACCCCGGTTCCTGCCGCGGCCCTGCTCGGCGAGGCGACGGTGACGCCGGCGCTCACCAATACGGTGAAGTGGACCCTCGCCTGGGCCGCCATGGCCGGCGTCACCATCGACGTGACGCCGCAGACGAAGATCGACCTCGGTTATCGCTACATGCACATGGGCGCGCTGTCGTTCACCGACACAGCGGGAGGCGCCTACCGCACCACGGTGGCGGCGCACGAGTTCCGCATCGGCCTGCGCTACATGTTCGGCGACGGGCTCGGCGTCGGCGGCCACTGACCGCACCCTAAGCACTAACACGCTCCTCCTTGACCTGACTCACCATTGGTCCTATCCCCCTCCGCGGGACATGCCCCCCCAACGGGGCACGCTCATCTGTGAGGATGGAGATCCAAATGGCGACAACCGCCCCGACTGCGCGCCCGCGCGCCAATACCTTTTCGTCCGGCCCCTGCGCGAAGCGCCCCGGATGGTCCCTAAAAGCTCTGGCTGACGCGCCCCTCGGGCGGTCACACCGCGCCAAGATCGGCAAGGCGAAGCTGAAGCTCGCGATCGATCTCACCCGAGACGTGCTGCAGGTGCCCGCTGGCTACCGCATCGGTATCGTGCCGGCCTCCGACACCGGCGCGGTGGAGATGGCCATGTGGTCCATGCTCGGCGCCCGCGGCGTCGACATGGTCGCCTGGGAGAGCTTTGGCGAGGGTTGGGTCACCGACGTGGTGAAGCAGCTCAAGCTGACCGACGTGCGCACCATCACGGCGCCCTACGGCGAGTTGCCGAACCTCAAGACGATCGACACGAAGACCCGTGACGTCGTCTTCACCTGGAACGGCACCACCTCCGGCGTGCGCGTGCCGAACGGCGACTGGATCGCCGCCGACCGCGAGGGCTTGACCATCTGCGACGCGACGTCTGCGGCCTTCGCCCAGCGCCTCGACTGGGACAAGCTCGATGTCGTCACCTTCTCCTGGCAGAAGGTGCTCGGCGGCGAGGCTGCTCACGGCATGCTCATCCTCTCCCCGCGCGCCGTGGAGCGGCTGGAGACCTACAAGCCGGCCTGGCCGCTGCCGAAGATCTTCCGCATGACCAAGGGCGGCAAGCTGATCGAGGGCATCTTCGAGGGGGAGACGATCAACACGCCCTCGATGCTCTGCGTCGAGGATTATATCGATGCGCTGAAGTGGGCGCAGAAGGTCGGCGGCCTCGACGGGCTGGTGAAGCGCGCGGATGCCAACACCCGCGTCATCGCGAAGTTCGTCAAGGAAAACGACTGGATCGACTTCCTCGCGGTCAAGCCGAAGACGCGGTCCAACACCTCGGTCTGCCTGAAGTTCACCGACCCGGCCGTGACGGCGCTGCCGGCGGATGCGCAGGCGGCCTTCGCCAAGGGCATTGTCGCGACGCTGGAAAAGGAAGGCGCAGGCCTCGATCTCGGGCACTATCGCGATGCCCCTCCGGGCCTGCGCATCTGGTGCGGCGCGACCGTGCAGGCGCGTGATCTGAAGGCGCTGATGCCGTGGATCGCCTATGCCTTCGCGCTCGAGAAAGCGAAGCTGAAGAAGGCGGCCTGAGGCTGTCCGCATCACCAGCCGTCATCCCCGGCGAGCCGCGAAGCGGCGAGGAAGGGGATCCAGGGGCCACCTTGCACTGCCCTTCAACTCCTGGACCCCCTTCCCCTCGCTATCGCTCGGCCGGGGGTGACGTTCGGAGCCCTGAACGCTCCGCGCAGCCCTTTCCTTTCATCGGCGCCTGACGGCGCAGGCCTCTTCCGAACGGGGAGAGGCTGCATGTGGAGCATCATCCCGTGACCAAACCCCGCGTTCTCATCTCCGACGCCCTGTCGCCCGCCGCCGTCCAGATCTTCAGGGATCGCGGCATCGACGTCGATTTCCAGCCCGCTCTCGGCAAGGACAAGGACAAGCTCGCCGCGATCATCGGCGACTATGACGGCCTCGCCATCCGCTCGGCGACCAAGGTGACGCCGGCGATCCTCGCCAATGCCGCGAAGCTCAAGGTGATCGGCCGCGCCGGCATCGGCGTCGACAATGTCGACATTCCCGCCGCGACGGCGAAGGGCATCATCGTGATGAACACGCCCTTCGGCAATTCGATCACGACGGCTGAGCACGCCATCGCGATGATGTTCTCCATCGCCCGCCAGATTCCGGATGCCGACCGCACGACCCAGGCCGGCCTGTGGGAGAAGAACAAGTACATGGGCGTCGAGCTGACCTCGAAGACGCTCGGGGTCATCGGCTGCGGCAATATCGGCTCCATCGTCGCCGACCGGGCGCTCGGCCTCAAGATGAAGGTCATCGCCTTCGATCCCTACCTTTCGCCGGAGCGCGCCGTCTCCATCGGCGTCGAGAAGGTCGAGCTGGAAGACCTGCTGCGCCGCGCCGATTTCATCACCCTGCACGTGCCGATGACGGCGCAGACGAAGAACGTTCTCTCCCGCGAGGCGCTTGCGAAGACCAGGAAGGGCGTGCGCATCATCAACTGCGCCCGCGGCGGTCTCGTCGACGAGCAGGCGCTGCGCGATGCGCTCGACGCCGGCCACGTGGCGGGAGCGGCCTTCGACGTCTTCTCCGAGGAGCCGGCGACGGCCAATCCGCTGTTCGGCCATCCGAACGTGGTCTGCACGCCGCATCTCGGCGCTGCAACGACCGAGGCGCAGGAGAACGTCGCCCTGCAGGTGGCCGAGCAGATGTCGGACCATCTCCTGTCCGGCGCCATCACCAATGCGGTGAACTTTCCGTCGATCTCGGCGGAGGATGCGCCGAAGCTGCGCCCCTTCGTGGCACTCGCCGAGAAGCTCGGCTCCTTCCTCGGCCAGCTCACCGAAGCCCCGATCAAGGGCATCCGCATCGAGTACGAAGGCAAGGTCGCCGATCTCAATGTGCGCCCGCTGACGGCCGCTGCGGTGACGGGCGTGCTCAGGCCCTTCCTCTCCGACATCAACATGGTTAATGCCGTGCCGATCGCCAACGACAAGGGCATCACCGTGGACGAGGTGAAGCGCGAAGCGCCGGGCGGCAACCTCGAGAGCCGCATCATGATCACGGTGGAGGCGGAGGACATGCCGCGCCATGCCGCCGGCACCGTGCTCGCCGATGGCAAGCCGCGCATCGTCGAGATCCGGCATATCGCCATGGACGCCGAGTTCGCCGACCACATGCTCTATGTGCGCAACGACGACAAGCCGGGCTTCATCGGCCGCTTCGGCTCACTCCTCGGCGATGCGGGGGTGAACATCGCGACCTTCAACCTCGGCCGCGACAAGCCGGGCGGCGACGCCATCTGCTTCGTCGCAGTCGACGAGCGCATCTCGGACGAGTTGCTCGCGAAGATCCACGAGATCCCGCAGGTGAAGCGCGCCCGTCGCCTGGCGTTCTGACGGCGGCGCGGGAGGGGTATGAGAGCCCCACCCTTACCCTCCCCTCGCCGGGGCGGGGGAGGCGGCTACCGCGTCGCGCGTGGTTCTGGCCGGTTGGGCCTGGCGCGGCGACCAAGAGGGGTGACAGAGGCCGAAGTCCCCTCTCCGCGCGGCGGGAAGGGTGCGGGTGGGGCATTGTTTCGGGACGGAACTGCCGCGTGCGAGGCGGGTGATGTCCTGGCTCCTGCGCTACACTCGGCCGTCCCGATTCGCCGGAACCCGATCATGTATGTCCTCGCCCGTCTCTCCTTCGGCTTCGCGGTGGGCGCACTCGCGGTCATCCTCGCGCTCCAGGGCGCGGTCTGGCTGATGGGGCAGGTGGGCATGGCGGCGTTGCAGCTCTTTCCGATGCGCGCGCCGCTGCCGGCGAGCCTCCCCGGCCTGACGCAGCCGGCGATCATCGGCGGCCTGTGGGGCATGCTCTTCATCCTCATCTGGGATCGCTGGGGCCGCCAGGGCATCGTCAAGGGGGCCGGCTTCGGCACGCTGTTCGGCCTGATCGGCCCCGCACTGGTGCTCTGGGTCGTCTGGCCGGCGATCCGTGGTGCTGCGCTGTTCGAGGGCGGCAATGCCGGACGGATCGCCGCCGGGGCCGCGCTGGCGGTCGCCTTCGGCATCGGGCTCGCCTGGATCGGCCAGCTTCTCAACGGCTATATGCGCTACGCGGCCCGCTGATCGCGCTTGCCGCTCTCGGCGATGGCGATGCCGCCAAGTACCAGCAGCAGCGCGACGGCGTGATACCAGGCGAAGATCTCGCCGAGGATCAGCGGCCCGAGGATCGCCGACCAGACCGGCACAAGATTGACCCAGAGCCCGGCGCGCCCCGGACCGATCAGTTCCACGCCGCGCATGAAGAAGAGCTGGGCGACGAAGCCGGGCAGCACGGCGACATAGAGGATGATCAGCCAGCCGTTGAGGTCCGGCCACTGCGCCGAACCATGGGCGATCTCGGCGGCGAGCAGCGGCAGCGACGAGACGAGCGCCACCAGCGCCAGGGCGAGGAAGAAGGGGCGGGGCGAGATGGGGGGCCGGTTGCGGAGCGCGACGGTATAGGCGGCGTAGCCGAGGCAGGCGACCAGCATCAGGAGGTCGCCGAAGTTGAACGCGAGCCCTGTCAGCACGGCGAGGTCACCGCGCGCCGCCAGCAGCGCGACGCCGGCAATGGTCACCACGATGCCGATGCCCTGCAGCCCCGTCACCGCCGTGCGGTGGACGAGATAGGCCCCGGCCAGCACCATGACGGGAATCGAGCCCTGGATGATGCCGATGTTGACGGCCGTCGTGTAGAGCGCGGAGAGGTAGAACAGGGCGTTGAAGCCGGTGAAGCCGACCACGCCCATGATCGCCAGCCAGCGCCAGTTGGCCCTGATCTGTGGCCATTCGCGCAGGAAAGCGGGGCCGGCGATGGCGAGCATCAGCGACAGCGTGCCGACCCAGCGCAGGGTCGTCAGCATCATCGGCGAGACATGGCCGATGGCGAGGCGGCTGGCGACGGCGTTGCCGGCCCAGATCAGCGTCGTGGCGGAGAGGACGAGATAGGGACGGTCGTAAAGGCGCATGCGCTCGCAAAACCCTGATGGACCCGCACTATAGACGGCCCGAAGGGCGGTCGGCAGCCGGTTTGGGCGCAGTCGAGCAATGCCGGACAAGCGGTGTCGGCCGAGTCATCCAGTCTTTGCGACAAATTGTGACGAGGCGAGACAACTATCTGAAAAATATCACATTATGCTTTCATCTTTCTGTCAACCAAGGGTCATAGAAGTATCGCGCAGCGGCCCTATCCAAAGGCTGCATCCCTTGTCCGCCCCTGCGCATTGATGCGCTGGACGAGGTTCCTCCAAGGACAGGAGCATCCTGTGAAACTCTCATTCTTCCTCTCTGCCGCGGTCGTCGCGATCGGCGGCACCGTTCTCGCCACGGCGCCGGCCAATGCCCAGGCCCGTGACCGCATCCAGATCACCGGTTCCTCGACCGTGTTCCCCTTCACCACCACGGTGGCCGA
This sequence comes from Phreatobacter aquiterrae, assembly GCF_053471285.1. Classification (NCBI taxonomy): domain Bacteria; kingdom Pseudomonadati; phylum Pseudomonadota; class Alphaproteobacteria; order Hyphomicrobiales; family Phreatobacteraceae; genus Phreatobacter; species Phreatobacter aquiterrae. The sequence goes on from NZ_JBJPHW010000011.1 coordinate 110,243, forward strand.
GCGCTTCTCGCAGCGCGGCGGCCGCGCCCCGATCGTCGAGTCGACCGGCACGGGCGGCGGCATGCGTCTGTTCTGCGCCGGCGTCGGCCTGAACACGCCGGATGCGGCCAATGCCTCGCGTCGCATCACCCAGTCCGAGTTCGACACCTGCAAGAAGAACGGCGTCACCCCGATCGAGATCAAGGTCGGCTTCGACGGCATCGTCTTCGCCAACTCCAAGCAGGGTCCGCGCGTCCAGATTACGCTCGAACAGTTCTATCTTGCGCTCGCCGCCAAGATCCCGAACGCCCAGGGCCAGATGGTTGACAATCCTCACCGCAACTGGTCGGACGTCGCTGCCAACCTGCCCAACGTGAAGATCGAGGTCCTCGGGCCGCCGCCGACGTCGGGTACCCGCGACGCCTTCAACGAGCTCGGCATGCTCGAGGGCTGCAAGCTCGCCCAGAAGCGCCTCAACGTGCAGATCGCGAGCCGCGACTGCCAGCAGGTTCGCGCCGACGGCGCCTTCGTCGAGGCCGGCGAGAACGACAACATCATCGTCCAGCGTCTCGTCGCCAATCCGCAGGCCTTCGGCATCTTCGGCTACTCCTTCCTCGAGGAGAACCAGGACAAGATCCAGGCTGCCCCGATCGGCGGCGTCGAGGTCTCCGTCGATGCGATCGCCGAGGGCAAGTATCCGCTCGCCCGTTCGCTCTTCTTCTACGTGAAGAAGGAGCATCTGTCGGTGGTTCCGGGTCTGCAGGACTTCGTCAACGAGTACGTCTCCGAGCCCTCCATGGGCGACGACGGCTATCTCGAGAAGAAGGGCCTCGTGCCGCTGCCGAAGGCGGAGCGTGAGACGGTTGCCCGCAATGCGCGGGCGGCGACCGGCCTCTCGGGCCTCTGATCTCCCTCAGATCTCAACGGACCCGCCCTCGGGCGGGTCCGCACTTCTCCAGCAAAGCCTGCCGGTACCGGCAGACCCGCATCTTCCTTGGGGACGGCATCCGATGTTCACGATCTTGTCCGGCGTGCTGATTGCGGCGGCCGTCGTCTGCGTCCTTCTTGGTCGCAATCGGGCTGTCGCCGTCTCTGGATCCCAGTTTTCGTCCCTGCACTCTCTTCCCGGCTATCATGGCTGGTGGCTGGCTCTGGTCACCGTTGGGCCGGCACTCGCCATTCTGATCGTCTGGTCAATCGTCGGACCGATGGTCGTCCGCTCCATGATGATGTCGCAGTTTTCCGGTCAGGTCAGCGCCATGAGCGTCGCCCAGCTCGACGGCTTCTGGCGCGACATCCAGAGCATCGCCGGCGGCGGCATGCCGGGGGTCCGCGACGCCTTCCGTGAGGAGGCCGCGGCGGCTTATCAGTCGGTCAACAGAACCTCGCTGATCGGCATGACCATTCTGATGGTCCTGGTGGCCCTGGCCGGCTTCTACTACGCCTGGAATGCGATCACCGTGAACTTCCGCGCCCGTCACCGGGTCGAAGCGGCGGTCAAGGTGTTTCTGGCCGCATCGGCGACCGTCGCGGTCCTGACCACCGTCGGAATCGTCATGTCGCTGCTCTTCGAATCGCTTCGCTTCTTCTCCCTCGTCAGCCCAATGGAGTTTCTGTTCGGGACGACCTGGACGCCGCAGCAGATGGCCTTCCGCGCCGACCAGGTCGGTGGGACCGCAGCCTTCGGCTTCATCCCGCTGCTGACCGGCACTCTGCTGATCACCTTCATCGCCATGGTGGTGGCGGCCCCGCTCGGCATCCTCGCCGCCATCTATCTGTCCGACTACGCCTCGCCGCAGGCGCGTGCGGTTGGCAAGCCGGTTCTCGAGTTGCTCGCCGGCATTCCGACGGTGGTCTACGGCTTCTTCGCCGCGCTCACCGTTGCGCCGTTCATCCGCAACAGCGGCCAGTCCTTCGGCCTCGACGTCTCGTCGGAGAGCGCGCTCGCTGCGGGCGTCGTCATGGGCATCATGATCGTGCCCTTCGTCTCCTCGCTCTCGGACGACGTCATCAACGCCGTGCCCCAGTCGCTGCGCGACGGCTCGGCCGGGCTCGGCGCCACCAAATCGGAGACCATCCGCAGGGTCGTCCTGCCGGCGGCGCTGCCGGGCATCGTCTCCGCCCTGGTTCTGGCCGTGTCGCGCGCCATGGGCGAGACGATGATCGTGGTCATGGCGGCGGGCATGGCGGCCAACCTGACGCTCAATCCGCTGGAAGCCGTGACGACGATCACGGTGCAGATCGGCACGCTTCTGACCGGCGACCAGGAATTCGACAGCCCGAAGACCCTCGCAGCCTTCGGTCTCGGCCTGGCGCTCTTCGTCATCACCCTGTCGCTCAATCTCGTCGCCCTGCGCGTCGTCAACAAGTATCGGGAACAGTATGACTGACGTCTCGCTGCCTCGGATCGCCACCGATCTGCACACCAACGACGCGGCGCAGAAGCGGCTGAAGGCACGCTATCGCAGCGAGTACATCTTCCAGGCCCTGGGTATCGGGGCTCTGGCGATTGCCGCCGGCTTCCTCGTGCTCTTCCTGTCGACCATCGTCGGCCAGTCCATCCCGGCCTTCACCCAGCACTATCTGAAGCTGGATGTGGAATTGAAGCGCGAGGACCTCAACCCGCAGAACGCGACGGGGGCGGAACTGACGCGGGCGATCGGTGCGGCCAATTTCGACGCGCTGGTCAATAGTGGCCTGCGCAGCTATTTCCCGTCTGTGACGGACCGCGTCTCCCGCCGCGCGCTCGGTGCGATCATGTCGTCCGGCGCACCCTCCATGGTCCGCAACGAGGTGGTCGCCGATCCCTCCGCCATCGGCACCACACGGCAGATCTACGTGCCGCTCCAGGCCAATGCCGATCTCTATCTCAAGGGTCTGGTCTCGGCTGTGGAAGTCACCAAAGGGCAGGGCGAACTGGGCGTGTCGGGAACGTCCGGCCAGGTGCAGTTGTCCTCCACGGTCAACAATTTTGCGCCGCTGCTGGCGGCGGTGAAGGCCCAGCTTCAGGCCGAGGCGACCCGGCTGCGCGGTGATCTCGCCGGCAAGCAGCGCGTGCTCGTCATTTTGGAACGCGACGTGGGGGCGCTCCAGCGCAGCCTCGCGACGGTGCCCGAGGCGGACCGCGCCCGGCTGCAGGGCCGGGTCGATCAGGATGGACGTCAGGTCGCCGCCACGCGCTCGGAGATCGAGCAGTTGCAGCAGCGCATCGCCGGCATCGAGGGCCGCATCTCCGGCGCCGACCGGGCCGAGGCGCTCGACAACGCCCTGTCCAGCTACCTCATCCGCATCAATGGCGGCGTGATCAAGCTGACCGAGGTCCAGAGCGCCAACGCCACCGGACTGGTGATCCTGCCGCCGCGCAGCACCGACGTGGCGAAGCCCGGCGAGTGGGAAGTCGTCCGCATCGCCTTGCCGGAAACCAGCCGCCGCATCAGCGACCGCGAGATCGCCTATCTGGAATCGCTGAAGGACCGCGGTCTCGTCGAGCGACGCATCTCGCGCGAGTTCTTCTTCGGCGGTGCCTCGCGTGAAGCGGAACTCGCCGGTGTCTGGGTCGCGGTGGTCGGTTCGTTCCTGACCCTGATCATCACCCTTGCACTGAGCTTCCCGATCGGCGTGGCCGCGGCCATCTACCTCGAGGAGTTCGCTCCGAAGAACCGCTGGACTGAGATGATCGAGGTCAACATCAACAATCTCGCGGCGGTGCCGTCGATCATCTTCGGCCTCCTCGGCCTGGCGGTGTTCCTCAACACATTCGACATGCCCCGCTCGGCACCGGTGGTTGGAGGCCTGGTCCTCGCCCTCATGACGCTGCCGGTGATCATCATCGCCTCCCGGGCCGCCATCCGCGCCGTGCCGCCCTCCATCCGCGAGGCTGCTCTCGGCGTCGGTGCCTCACATCAGCAGGCCGTGTTCCACCATGTCCTGCCGCTCGCCATGCCCGGCATCCTCACGGGGACCATCCTCGGAATGGCCTCGGCGCTGGGCGAGACCGCCCCGCTGCTTCTGATCGGCATGGTCGCCTTCGTGGTCGATGCGCCGAAAGGCATTTCGGATGCGGCGACACTCCTGCCGGTTCAGGTGTTCATGTGGGCGGACTTCCCCGAGGCCGCCTTCGTCAGCAAGACTGCCGCTGCCATCATCGTCCTGCTCGCGTTCCTGATGCTCATGAACGCGGCGGCTGTTATTCTGCGCAAGAGGTTCGAGCGTCGCTGGTGATCGGCCTGGCGCTCACGAGAAAAGGATGAAGTCGATGAACTCGCTTCCGACCTTCGAGACGACGGCGGCACTGTCGGCCGTGCCGGCCGCTGCGGCTCACCCGAAGATCACGGGCCGCAACGTCAATGTCTTTTATGGCGACAAGCACGCCATCAAGGACGTCAACGTCGATATCCCCGAGCGCTCCGTCATGGCCTTCATCGGCCCGTCGGGCTGCGGCAAGTCGACCTTCCTGCGCTGCATCAACCGGATGAACGACACCATCCCGATCTGCCGCGTCACCGGTGACATCCGGATCGACGAGAAGGACATCTACGATCGCGACCTCGACGTGGTGCAGTTGCGGGCCCGGGTCGGCATGGTTTTCCAGAAGCCGAACCCGTTCCCGAAGTCCATCTACGAGAACGTCGCCTACGGCCCGCGCATCCACGGCCTGGTGAAGAGCAAGACGGACCTCGACGAGGTGGTCGAGACCGCCCTGAAGAAGGCGAGCCTGTGGAACGAGGTGAAGGACCGGCTGCAGGAATCCGGCACCGGCCTCTCCGGGGGCCAGCAGCAGCGCCTGTGCATCGCGCGCGCCATCGCAGTGTCGCCCGAGGTGATCCTGATGGACGAGCCCTGCTCGGCCCTCGACCCCATCGCCACCGCCAAGATCGAGGAACTGATCGACGAGTTGAAGCAGAACTTCACCATCGTCATCGTCACCCACTCAATGCAGCAGGCGGCCCGCGTGTCGCAGCGCACCGCCTTCTTCCATCTCGGCATCCTCGTCGAGGAAGGGACGACCGACCAGATCTTCACCAATCCGGTCGACACCCGCACCCGCGACTATATCACCGGCCGTTTCGGCTGATTTTGGGCAGGCATCCGCCGCGGTTCAGCCCCGCGGCGGCCCCAATCGGCTCGCCATTCTCGTCGCTCCAACGCCACGGAGCACGTCATGAAGCCGCAGCATCTCGCCGCCCTGAGCCTTCTTCTCGCCGTCCCGGTGTCCGGCGCCGCGGCCGCGGAGTTCCGCTTCCCCTCGCGGGTGGAGGCCGTCACCGTCTTCCCTGACGGGGCGAGCATCACGCGCCGCTTCGCGGTCGAGGTGCCGGCCGGCGATCACGTGCTGATCCTCGACGACCTGCCGCTTGCCGCCGATGCCGCGTCGCTGCGCGTGGCGGGAGCCGGGACGGGACAGCTTGTGATCGGCTCGGTGGATGCCCGCCAGCAGCGCGCCACGGAGAGACCCGATCCCGTAGCGATCCGGAAACTGGAAGCCCTCCGGGACGAGCGGCTTTCGCTCGACGACCGCATCGCCGCCGAACGGGTTCGCAAGCGGGCGACGGAGGCGCTGGTGGCGCCAACGACGCTGGCCGGAGGGGAGCGCGGGCTGAACGTCGGCGAAGCCCGGCAGGCGCTCGCTGCCGCGCTGGAGGAAACACTCGCCGCCGACCGGGCCATCCGCGAGGCCGAACAGCGCCAGCGTGGCCTCGATCGCGAGATCGCCGAGGTCGAGGCCCGCGTCAGGGCGCAGCCGCCGCGGCGTCTCGAGGCCCGTATCGCAGTGGAGGCGCAGGCCGCCTTCAAGGGCGAACTCACCGTCACCTACGCCGTGCGCGCCGCCCGCTGGACGCCGGTCTATGACGCACGTCTGTGGACATCCGGAGCCAAGCCCTCCCTCGAACTCGTCCGCCGTGCCGAGATCCGTCAGCAGACCGGCGAGGACTGGCCGGACATCGCGCTGACCGTCTCGACGGCGCGCGTGGCGCGTGGCGGCTCCGTTCCGGTACTGCCGTCCCTCATCATCCGTTATCACGAGGACGCCCGCGAACGTGCCGCTGGCGGGGCGCCCCGGCCGTCCGCGATGCCGGCTCCGGCGGCGCCGATGACACGCTCACAACAGGAGGATACTGCGGCTTCGCTCGCCGGGCGGGTCGCGGAGCAGGAAGCCGTCGTCGACATGGGAGGGTTCCAGGCCTCCTTCGCCATTCCCGGACGCACCTCGATCCCGTCCGGAGACAGCGCGCGGGCGCTGCGGATCGGCACCAGCGCCATCGAGCCGCAACTCGTCTCGCGCGTCGTGCCCAGCCTCGATCCGACCGCCTTCCTTGAGGCCCGCTTCAAGCATGCCGAGGACGTGCCGCTCATGCCCGGCCGCGTCAGCCTCTACCGAGACGGCGTTTTCGCCGGCCGCGCGGCGCTCGCCGCCGCGACACGCGAGGACGAGGTGAAGCTCGGCTTCGGCCCCGACGATCTCGTCCGCGTCGAGCATCATGTCGTCCGGCGCACCGACGGCTCGGCCGGCATCATCACCTCGTCGAAGACGGAAGAGCGGGAGTTCCGCATCGTCGTGCGCAACGGCGCCCAGGCGCCGCGCCGCCTCGTTGTCGAGGATCGCCTGCCGGTGACCGAGGCTCAGGACATCGTCGTCGAGGCCCTGACCGGCATGACGGCCCCGACGACGCGGGACACCGACGGCCGCCGCGGTCTCGTCGCCTGGAGCTTTGATCTGGCACCCGCGGCGACCCGGGAAATCCGCCATGGATGGCGGCTGCGCTGGCCCTCCGAGCGGCGCATCCAGCCGGTGCAGGGGCGGATGTAAGAGGGCCAGCAACGGTCCAGGCCATGCGATCTCGTCCGTTCGCATAGTCGGGGCGACCCTTGCCACCCCGCCAGCGATCCTTTATCCGCACAGTGCAAGGGCCCCGGCAGGACGCGCTGACTGCGCCGCCGGGGTTTGCCTTGCCGTGGAGGGTTTTGGACCATGGCGAATGTGGTTGTCGTCGGCTCGCAGTGGGGCGACGAGGGCAAGGGCAAGATCGTCGACTGGCTGTCGAGCCAGGCCGATGTGGTCGTTCGGTTCCAGGGTGGCCACAATGCCGGCCATACGCTGGTCATCGATGGCGTCACCTACAAGCTGTCGCTGCTGCCTTCGGGCATCGTCCGGCCGGGCAAGCTGTCGGTCATCGGCAACGGCGTGGTCGTCGACCCGCACGCGCTGGTCGCCGAGATCGAGCGCGTCTCGGCCCAGGGCGTCGCCATCGCCCCCGAGACGCTGCGCATCGCCGAGAACGCCTGCCTGATCCTTTCCGTGCATCGTGAGCTGGACCAGCAGCGCGAGGCGGCCAATTCCGGCACCAAGATCGGCACGACCGGCCGCGGCATCGGCCCGGCCTATGAGGACAAGGTCGGTCGCCGCGCCATCCGCATGACCGACCTCAGCGACCTCGGCTCGCTCATGCCGAAGATCGAGCGGCTGCTTGTCCATCACAACGCGCTGCGCCGCGGCCTGCGCCTGCCCGAGATCGAGGCGCAGGCGATCTACGACGAACTCGCCGGCGTCGCCCCGAAGGTGCTGCCCTATGTGACGACGGTCTTCGATCTCCTCGACGATGCGAAGCGCTCCGGCAAGCGCATCCTGTTCGAGGGTGCGCAGGGAACGCTGCTGGACATCGACCACGGCACCTATCCCTTCGTGACGTCCTCGAACACGGTGTCGGGGCAGGCCGCGATCGGCTCGGGCATGGGGCCGGGGGCGATCAACTATGTCCTCGGCATCACCAAGGCCTATACGACCCGTGTCGGCGGTGGCCCGTTCCCGACCGAACTCGAGGACGAGAACGGCCAGATCATGGGCGAACGCGGCCGCGAATTCGGCACGGTCACCGGACGTCGGCGCCGCTGCGGCTGGTTCGACGCGGTTCTGGTGCGGCAGGCGGTGAAGACCAACGGCATTGACGGGATCGCGCTGACCAAACTCGACATCCTCGATGTGTTCAAGGAGATCAAGGTTTGCGTGGGCTATGAACTCGACGGCAGACAGATCGACATCTTTCCGGCCAACCAGGACGCGCAGCAGCGCATCCGGCCGATCTACGAGACGATCGAGGGCTGGGATTCGACCACGATGGGCGCGCGTTCCTGGGGCGAATTGCCGGCACAGGCGATCAAGTATGTCCGGCGGATCGAGGAATTGATTGGTTGTCCGGTCGCGCTACTATCGACCAGCCCGGAGCGCGACGATACGATTCTGGTGCGCAATCCCTTCGAGTAAGAGTTGAGGGGCGACAAGCGAGTTTCGATGGCCGACTACACGCCCCTGATCTCCCGTGCCGTTGGGGCACTGACGGACAACACCGGCGAGGCGCGCCGCGCGGTCTATGACCGCGCGCGGGCTGCTCTGCTCGCCCAGTTGCGCAACATGAACCCGCCCCTCCCGGAGGAGCACATCACGCGCGAGCGCATGTCGCTCGAGGATGCGATCCGCAAGGTCGAGGCGGAGCGTTCGTCCGAGAGCCTCGATCAGATGCTGGAGCGCGAATTCGCCACCCTGGGCAAGGGTGCGTCCCGGCAGGACCCGATCTCGATCGCTGGCGCCCGGACGGTGAGCGACGCCGCGCACGATGCGGAGACGCTGGGTGACGCCACCGCCTATGCCCGCCAGTCGGCCCGCGATCAGTTGACCGCTCCGGAAGCGGGCGTCCCGGCTGAACGCATCGAGCCGAGCGTCGAGCGGGCGCATCCGTTCAGCAATGCCAATGAGGGCGAAACATCGCCGATCCGGCCGCGCGTGTCGGTTCTCGGCGAGGAGGGCGACAAGCCGGCGCGCAAGGGCGGCGGTGGCGCCATCGCCATCGTTCTGGTGCTGCTGCTTCTCGCCGGCGCTGGCGGGCTCGGCTGGTATGTGGCGAACAATCACCCCGACCGGCTGCCCTTCTCGACCGCGCGCGCGCCAACACCCGGGCCGGCGCCTGCGCCCGCACCGGTTCCGGCCGCCGATCCGGAGCGCCCGAAGGCCACTGACCGCGTCGGGGGAGATACCCCTGCACCTGCGCCCGTGGCGACACCGGCCGCGCCTGTAGCGCCGCAGCCGCGCCAGATCGTGCCGGTCGACCCGCCAGCTACGGCCTTGCCGCCGGCATCGGCTGATTCTGCGGATACGCCTCCGGCCGCTGCGGCTCCTGCGCCGGCGGACGCCCCCCCAGCCCCGGCTGCGGATGCCCAGCCGGCCATCCCCGCTCCGGCGCCTTCGCCACCCGCGGCGGCCGCACCGGCTCCCGCTGCTGCGCCGAGTGCCCCTGTCGTGCCCGGTCAGGCGCAGCGGGCCGCGCTGTTCGAGGAGACGCCGGGCAATGCGGCCGGCACCCTGATGCAGGGTTCGGTCGTCTGGCGGACGCAGACGGTCAGCGTCGGCCCGGGGCAGCCGCCTGACCTGGCGCTTCTCGGCGAGGTGTCCATCCCCGAGCGGCGCATGACGGTGACCATCACCATCCGCCGCAATCTCGACCAGACCCTGCCCGCCAGCCATACCATCGAGATCCTCTACGCCCTGCCGCGCGATTTCCAGTTCGGCGGTGTGGCCGAGGTCCCCGGCGTCCTGATGAAGGTGTCGGAGCAGGCGCGCGGCGTTCCGCTCGTCGGCCAGGCGGTGCGGGTGACCAACGGCTTCTTCTTCGTGGGCCTGTCGGGCTTCGACATGGACCGCAACAGCAACATCCAGGCGCTGAAGACCCGGCCGTTCTTCGACATCCCGATGCGCTACGATTCGGGCCGCAGGGCCATCCTGACCGTGGAGAAGGGTCCCGCCGGCGACCGCGCCTTCGAAGAGGCCATGCAGGCCTGGGGTCAGTAAGGGGGACCGACGCCGGCGTTCCACGCGGAACCTGATCCGGTATCGTCCGCCGGACGAACCAACAAAAAAGGGAGGCTTTGCAGCCTCCCTTTCGCATATGTTGATCTCGGCGACGCGACTACGGTGCGGCGATCTGCGGCGCCTGGGCGGCCGGGCGCTCGATCTCGCGGATCGACTTGACGACCGCATCCTGAACCTTCTCGAAGGCGCGGACCTCGATCTGGCGGACACGCTCGCGCGAGACGCCGAAACGCTCGGCGAGATCCTCCAGCGTGATCGGGTCGTCCTTCAGCCGCCGCTCCTCGAAGATGATGCGCTCGCGCTCGTTCAGAACCCCGAGAGCCCGCGTGAGGGCGAGGCGACGGTTGTCGGTCTCCTCCTCGCGCGCCAGCACGGCCTCCTGACTGTCGGAGTCGTCGGCCAGCCAGTCCTGCCACTCGCCGTCGCCGTCCTCGCGGACGGGCGCGTTGAGCGAGGCGTCGCCGCCGAGGCGGCGGTTCATGTCGATGACGTCCTTCTCCTCGACGCCGAGCTTGGTGGCGATGACCTTGACCTGGTCGGGGCGCAGATCGCCATCTTCCAGCGCCGAGATCGAACTCTTCGCCTTGCGCAGGTTGAAGAACAGCTTCTTCTGGTTGGCGGTGGTGCCCATCTTCACCAGCGACCAGGACCGCAGGATGTATTCCTGGATCGAGGCCTTGATCCACCACATGGCATAGGTGGCGAGGCGGAAGCCCTTGTCGGGCTCGAACCGCTTCACAGCCTGCATGAGGCCGACATTGCCCTCGGAGACGACCTCGCCGATAGGCAGGCCATAGCCACGGTAGCCCATGGCGATCTTGGCGACGAGGCGCAGATGGGATGTGACGAGCCTGTGCGCCGCCTGGCTGTCGCCGTGTTCGCGCCAGCGCTTGGCAAGCATGTATTCCTCCTGCGGCTGAAGCATGGGGAACTTGCGGATCTCATCGAGATAACGCGACAGTCCCGCCTCGGCGGAGAGGATCGGAAGCGATGCAGCACGAGCCATATGGGCCCTCCTTCTCTTGGCTCCCGGACCATCCGGCGAGCCCCGAACCGCCCACCCCAAAGCCTGGGCGGTCCGCTGATCCCGGGGCGCCATAAGCCTCCGTGATCGAGTGTCATTGTCCGAAACAATCATGGCGGAACGTTGACAGATGCCCGCCGAGACCGGAAGTCTGGGCCAGTGATCTTGCATTCACGCAAGGAGTGGTGACCTGACTACCTCATCATCATGATACGAGAAACCGCGTCGTGTCGTTACACGATGGTGTGAAATCCTGGTGATGGGCGATCCGCGGGGGGCGGTCGAGATCCGTCCGCAGATGCAACGTCTTGTCGAGCCGCAAGTTCCGCCAACCGCTCCCAGTCCGGCGTCGGGCGGTAGCCGCGCCGTTCTCTACGCCCCGCGCAAGGCGGCGAGCAGGTTCGTCATGTCTGCTGGCAGCGGGCTCTCGAACCGCATCGGTTCGCCGGTGACGGGGTGCGCGAAACCGAGGACCGCTGCGTGAAGGGCCTGCCGCCCCAGGGCATCGAGGGCGCCGCGCGCCCCGTCACCGAGTTTTCCGGCCTTGGTCCTGAACCCCTTGCCATAGGCCTCGTCGCCGAGGAGCGGGTGACCGGCATGGGCCAGGTGGACACGGATCTGGTGCGTGCGTCCCGTCTCGAGCCGGCAGGTGATCCGGCTGACCAGGCCCGCCGCCAGGCTTTCCTCGACGGCGACGTGAGTGATCGCGTGGCGGCCGGACGTGCGCACGGCGATCCTGTCACGCGCCTTCGTGTCCCGGTCGAGCGGCGCGTCGACGGTGAAGCTCGTGCGTGCCGGCGTTCCCCAGACCAGGGCGACATAGGCGCGCTCCAGCGGGCCGGACCGTCCGTGGTCGGCGAACTGGGCGCCGAGGGCCGCATGGGCCCGGTCGGTCTTGGCCACCACCAGAAGGCCGCTCGTATCCTTGTCGAGCCGGTGGACAATGCCCGGCCGGCGAACGCCGCCGATGCCTGACAGGCTCTCGCCGCAATGGGCGATAAGCGCGTTGACGAGCGTGCCGGTCCAGTTGCCGGCCGCCGGATGGACCACCAGTCCCGCCGGCTTGTCGATGACGATCACCGCGTCGTCCTCAAAGACCACCGACAGCGGAATGGCCTCGCCCTGCGGGGTCGGATCCTCGGGCTCCGGCACGACCAATGTCACCCGGTCTCCCAGATTGACCCTGTGGCTGGCATCCGTCATGGTCCGGCCGCCGATTTCGACATGCCCGGCCTCGATCAGCGCCTTCAGGCGCGAGCGCGAGAGATCGGGCAGGCGGCGCGCCATCAGGCGGTCGAGCCGCTCGCGTGCCGCATCGGCCTCGATCTCCGTCGGCTGCGTGTTCGCCGCCGCCTCCGCCCTTTCCTCAGACACTCTTCAAACCCCTTCCATGGCCTCGATGACCAACACGTCTCCGGAACCCGATGTCAACGATGCCGCGAGCGACGCGGTGATCGCGCGCGTCCGCCGCATCTCCGTCATCTCATTCCTCGTCATGATCCTCGGCGTCGGCAGCGTGCTCGCCGTCATCGTCTATCGCCTGATGACGGTTCCTGCTGCGGGGCCGCTGATGTCGGGAACAATTCCCTCCGAAGGGCGGATCATGTCGGCGGTGGCCGCCGGTGACCGTCTGACCGTGACGCACGAGCGCCCCGCCGGGGCGCTGATCGTCATCTATGACCTCAAGACGCTGAAGGAAACCCATCGCGTCGAGGTCGGCGGCCCGCAGGTCCCGCGACCCTGACTTTTTGGGGCTGCCGCGCTTGAGCCAGGCGGATCGCCCGGCGCGGTCATTCCCTGCGCGCAACGCCTTGACCCGCCCGAGCGTTTGCGATTATGAAGCGCGCTCCGCCGCGACAGTGGCGGTCCGCTCCCTTCGTCTAGCGGTCTAGGACGTCGCCCTCTCACGGCGAAAACAGGGGTTCGAGTCCCCTAGGGAGCGCCAAGCGTCTTGCCGCTTGCGCCTGCTATGTCCGTCATCTCCTGAACCTCGCGCTCCCTGGCGGCGACCCATGGTCATGAGCCGCCGTCGGCGGTTCCGCCCAGGAGCAACCGCGATGACCCAGTCCAGTCACATGGCAGTCGGCGCATCCGCATCCTCGTCCGCCGGCTTTTCCCGCACCATCGGCCCGAAGTTCCCCGTCCAGTCGGCGGCTCGTCGTCCGCGCCCGCAAGAGCGCGCAGACCGGCATCAGCGCCCGATCGCCGGCTGGGCCCGCGCCTTCCTCAGGGAGGGGCTCTGAGCCTCCGCTTTCCGACCGGCGCCTTAGCGGTGGCCGTTGCCGGGAATGACGGGCTGGGCGCAGTTGCGATGACCCGCCTCGATGCAGGCGAGTATCCGCGACGTCGCCCTCAGTTCGACCATCACATAGTAGGTCGCAAGGCCGAGCACCGCGACGACGACGGCGGCGATGACGTTCTGGCGCATCCGCACGCGCTCGTCCCAGGCGTTGAAGCCGGGGCGTTCCGGGCTCTGGCGCCCGTGCTCGACGCTCCACGTCGGCGGTCGCCGCAGAAGCAGCGGCCGCGGATCGCCTTGTTGCCTGTCGTCGCCACCCATCGGCCGGGTCCTCGCCCTCACGGGAGCCTGTCTCGCCGCGGGTCCCGGGGCGAAGCAGGGCACCTCAATGATAGCGCGCCTGTCGACAAAGGTCGAACGGCCGGGAATGACGGGTTGGCGCGGGCGGCCCGATGTGGCAAGCGACGCAAGGTCATGGCAACACTCGCTGCCTGAAGTGCGTGACCGGGAGGCCGCAATCAACCCCGTTCGCAAGCGCCGAACCTATCTCCTGACCGGCTACGAGCCGCTCCCGCCCTCGGCGCATCATCACCGGTTCGCGCGCGAGATCGGGCGCTTCGAGAAGACATGGTCGCTGTCGGCTGCGGTCAGCCCCATGGCGCAGGCGCCCGATCGCCCGGTCGCCTTATGGGCTGCGACGGTGAGCGGCCCCGACTTCACCGTCGAGACCGACATCCGGCTGCTGCGCTGGGACGACATCGTGGCGCAGGACATGGAACTGCCGGTCTGGCGCCGCCTGCCACGCTATCTCGCCGCGGCGGCCGACATCGTCATTTCCGGCACCTTCCGGCGCTATGCCGCAGCCTACTGGCGCTACTCGTTCTTCGCCGGCTATCCCCTCGTCCTGCTGGTGGTTTTCGCCCTGCTCGCGTGGGGCGGATCGCTGCTTTGGGCAAGGGCCGGACTTGCCGATGCCGCGTGGATCCGCCTGATCGTCGCCGCCACCGTCTTCGCGGGGCTGATGAAACTCGCCGGCCGCCGCCTGCATATGGACTACATGCTGAGCGACTGGGTGTTCGCCCGTGACATGATGCGCGAGCGTCGTCCGGTCATCACGGAGCGTGCGCGAGAATTTGCCCGCGAGATCGCCGAGGGGGTCGCGGAAGGCGACGTCGACGAGGTCGTGGTCGTTGCCCACAGCCTCGGCGCGGTCTGGATGCTCCACGCCGTCGCACTCGCGCTGCAGCAGACGCCGGATCTTGCGAGGGGCAAGGTTCCCCTCGGCCTTGCGGGCGTTGGATCATCGACACTGAAGATCGCCCTCCACCCGGCCGCGGCCTGGCTGCGCGAATCAGTCCAGCGTGTCGCCGACGAGCCGGCCATCACCTGGGCCGAGTATGACAGCCACGTCGACTTCATCTGCTTCTACAAGAACAACACTGTCGACGCGCTCGGCCTGACGACGGCGACGAGGCCCGTCCGCCAGTCGATCCGGCTGTCGCGCATGCTTTCGCCCGAAACCTGGCGCCGCTTCCGCGGCAATCTGCTGCGCATCCACCGCCAATATGTCATGGGCAACGAGCAGCGCTACGCCTATGATTTCCACATGATCGCCTGCGGGCCGTTCCGCTTTGCCGACATCGTGCGGCACGGGCAGGCCATGCCTGAGGCGCTTGGGCCGGACGGTTCGCTCGCCAGGGCGGCCAGGCCCTTTCCACCCCTCGACCAGGACCCAGCCAGCCCATGACCCGCCAACTCGCCCAGATCATCTTCCTGATCGGTGTCGTCGGCTGGGGGGCGATCCGCATTCCCCACGAGGTGAAGAACAAGCGGAAGAACCGCATCGACGTCAGCGCCGTCGACGCGCAGGAGCGCATCCTGCTCTTCGTCTCGCTCGCCGGCCTCGGCATCCTTCCCATCGCCTACTGCATGATGCCGCGCTTCGGCTTTCTCGCCTTCGCGGACTACGGGTTCTCGCCGCTGATGGCGTGGGCGGGCAGCCTCGTCTTCGGACTGTCCCTGGCGCTGTTCCTGGCGACCCATCGGCAACTCGGCCGGAACTGGTCGCAGACGCTCGAGCTCCGTGAGGGCCATACGCTCGTCACCCACGGCGTCTATCGGCTTGTCCGGCACCCCATGTATTCGGCGTTCTTCCTGTGGGCGCTGGCGCAGGTGCTGCTGCTGCAGAACTGGATCGCCGGTCCTGCCGGCTTCCTCGGCTTCGGGCTTCTCTATGCGTTCCGCGTCGGCCGGGAAGAAGACCTGATGCGGTCCGCCTTCGGCCAGGATTATGCGGACTACGAAGCCCGAACGAAGCGGATCGTGCCCTTCATTCATTGACTCTTGACGGGCCCTGCCGTTCTTTCGCCCCCGGTCGCTGCCAGTGTTGCAGGCTTCGGCTGCGTGTCGGCGGGAACAGTGTCCATGCGTCCATTTTCACCAGCCAGAGTGATCCTGGTCACGTTGGCGACGATGCTGGCCGGCTGCCAGACGATGGAGATGATCGGCGCCTCGGGCACCGCGCCGCGATCCCTGCCGGGACAGACGTCCGCAGCGGCGCCGCAGGACGGCGTCGATCTGACGACCCCCAAAGTCTATCTGATGCGAGGTCTCGCCCGTACGGTGTCCGAAGGCGTCGACCATCTCTCCGCCAAGCTCACGGCCCGCGGCTATCGCGCCAGCGTCCATGGCTATGGTGACTGGCAGGAGATCGCCAACGCCATCCTGTCCGACAGGCGCCGTTCGGGCGGTGCGAGCCGCGCGGTGGTGGTCGGTCATTCCCTCGGCGCCAATTCCGTTGTCGCGCTGGTCAACACCCTCGCCGGGCGCAATGTCGAGGTGGATCTCGCGGTCACCTTCGATCCGACGGTGGATCTGCAGGTGAACGGCGGCGTCAGGCGCTTCATCAATTTCTACCAGTCCGACAATGGCTGGGGCCGGGTGGTGCGGGCCAGCGCCGCGATGGAGAGCAGGGTTGAGAACACCGATCTCAAGGTCATGGTCCACCTCACACATTTCACCATCGACAGGGACGCGCAGATTCACGAGCGGGTGATGACGGCGATCGCACGGATCGTCGCCCACCCTCCGGCGCCGGACACCCGGTAGCAACGTTCCATGAGCGTCCGTCCGGCGCGGCATTCGCGCAACAGTCGCACCGGGACAGCGGACGGGACAGCCGTTCCGCCGCCTCGCGGCGTTGACAGCTTCCCGTCCTCGTCTTCAGCTTGGCTTAACCACGCTGGGGCAGTTTGCCCGCTGCAGGCAAAGGGAACACGACGCGTCCCGCTGCGTTTGAAGACGGTTCTGAGAGGCTGAGGTTGGCAATGGGCATGTCATCGCGCGCCGGCGTGCTGGCTCTGGCGTTTTCGGGGTTCCTGCTCGCAGGGTGCCAGACGACGGCGCAGACGAGCGGCGAGGGCGGCGCGACCGTCCAGATGGCGCGCGAGGCCATGGCCCGCGGCGACCTGTTGTCGACGGCCTCGTCGCGCAGCGCCCCGGCGCAGGCGATCGCGCCGCGCATCTATCTCATCCGCGGCCTCGCCAACGTGTTCTCGCAGGGCATGGATGACCTCGGCGTCAAGCTTCGCCAGCGTGGCTACAACGCCACCGTTCACGAACACGGCGCGTGGAGCGTCATCGCCGCCGAGATCGTCACCAACCAGAGGGCGTCGGGCGGTCGTCACCAGGCGGTGGTCGTCGGCCATTCGCTCGGCGCCAATGCGGTCACCGACATCGCCAACGAGGTTGGGCGCCAGGGCGCCACGGTGGCGCTCTCGGTCGCCTTCGATCCGACGGTGCGCCAGCAACTGGCCGGGGGCACGCGCCGCTACGTCAACCTGTTCCAGTCCAACAACGGCTGGGGATCGGCGGTCGGCGCAGCGCCGGGCTTCCGTGGCAGGCTGGAGAACATCGACCTGAGCCAGCGCGGCAACATCACGCACTTCAACATCGACAAGGACGCTGGCCTCCATGCCCAGGTGATCGCCTGGGTGGGGCAGGCGGTGGGCAACGGGCGGCGCGGCGCCCGTCAGGCCGTGGCGCGCTGATAGTCCTTGATGTCGGAGAAGGTGATGCCGGCCGCGCGCTCTTCCTCATAGCGCAGCGAGAAGGCGCTGGAGGCCATGTAGACCGGCGCGCCGTCGAGATCGCGCGCCATTGATGATCCGTGGCTCTCGATGAATGCGTTCAGCTTCACCGGGTCGTCCGAGGTGATCCAGCGGCAGACCGCGAACTGGCAGGGATCGAAATCGACGGGCAGGGTGTATTCCGCCGACAGCCGCTCCTTAAGCACGTCGAGCTGCAGCGCGCCGACGACGCCGACGATGGCCGGCGAACCGTCATTCGGCACGAAGAGCTGGACGACGCCTTCCTCGCCCATCTGCTGCAGCGCCTCGCGCAGCTTCTTCGCCTTCATCGCATCCTTCAGCTTGACGCGGCGGAGCTGCTCGGGCGCGAAGCTCGGCACGCCCTTGAAGACGATGTCCTCGCCGTCGGTGAGCGTGTCGCCGATGCGCAGCGTGCCATGGTTCGGGATGCCGACGATGTCACCGGCATAGGCCTCTTCCGCCAGCTGGCGATCCTTGGCGAAGAAGAACTGCGGCGCGTTGAGCGGCATCGGCTTGCCAGTGCGTACCAGCTTGGCCTTCATGCCGCGCATCAGTTTGCCCGAACAGACGCGCAGGAAGGCGATACGGTCGCGGTGGTTGGGGTCCATGTTCGCCTGGATCTTGAAGACGAAGCCACTCATCTTCGGTTCGTCGGCGAGTACGGTGCGGCTCTCGGCGACCTGCGCGCGCGGCGGCGGCGCATAGGCGATCAGCGCGTCGATCAGGTCACGGACGCCGAAGTTCCGGAGGGCCGAGCCGAAATAGACCGGCGTCATGTGGCCCTCGCGATAGGCGTCGAGGTCGAAAGGCTTGGCGCCCTCCTTGGCCAGCAGCGCGCTCTCGCGCCAGGCTTCGGTGCCGATCGGCAGCATCTCGTCGAAGATGGCGGCCTCGGGTCCGTTGACCTTGATCGGCTCCTCGTCACGGTCGATGCGGCGCACGTGATTGTGGACGAGGTCGTAGGTGCCGGCGAATTCGCGGCCGACCCCGATGGGCCAGGTCATCGGCACGGTGTCGAGGGCCAGCGCCTTTTCCACATCGTCCATCAGGTCGAAGGGGTCGCGGCTCTCGCGGTCCATCTTGTTGACGAAGGTGATGATCGGGATGTCGCGCAGGCGGCAGACCTCGACGAGCTTGCGCGTGCGGTCCTCGACGCCCTTGGCGCCGTCGATGACCATGATGGCGGAATCCACCGCGGTGAGGGTGCGGTAGGTGTCCTCGGAGAAGTCCTCGTGGCCCGGCGTGTCCAGCAGGTTGAAGACGCAGCCGCCATATTCGAAGGTCATCACCGAGGTGACGACGGAGATGCCGCGCTGGCGCTCGATGGCCATCCAGTCGGAGGAGGTCTGGCGGCGGCCCTGCTTGGCCCGCACTTCGCCGGCGAGCTGGATGGCGCCGCCGAACAGCAGCAGCTTCTCCGTCAGCGTGGTCTTGCCGGCGTCGGGGTGGGAGATGATGGCGAAGGTGCGCCGGCGCGAGGCGGGGGTCTCAGACGTGTTCGGGCTAAGGGGAGCGTTCATGGCCGGGGTTTAGCCATGCGATCGATGCCGGGTCAATGCGGGAAGCCCTGCATTGCGCGGGCTCGACGTTGCGTCAGGGCGTCCTATAGTCGGCGTTCGGGTGGGCTTCCCCCACCACCGGAGGGCTTCATGGTTTCGTCGTCCAAGCGTTCTGTCTCCAAGCGTGTCGTGATCGCCTTGGCCGCAAGCCTCGGCATGGCTTCTCCTGCCCTGGCCCAGGCGCCGGCGCTGCCGCCGGGCCCACCCATCGCCATCCAGATGGTGACGCAGCTCTCTCCCTCGATTCCCCAGTACACTAGGGTCGACATCCCCATGCTGCGCGAGGCGCTGCCGACGCGTTCCGGCGGGCGCATCCGGGTGACGCTGGCGAGCTGGCCCGAGCGCAGCCTCACCGGTCCCGACCTCATCCGCGTGCTGCGCTCCGGGCAGATCGACCTCGCCGGCCTCGCCTTGCCGACGGTGGCCGGCGACGTACCCCTGCTCGACATCATCGACATGTCGGGACAAAACCCCTCGCACGAGCAGGGCCGGCGCATCGCCCATGCCATGCTGCCGACGCTCAACAAGGAGCTGGAGCGGGTTGGCATCAAGATCGTCGCCTTCTATCCCTTCCCCGGCCAGGTGCTGTTCTGCCGCGATCCGGTGACGAGCCTCGCCGACCTCAAGGGCCGGCGCGTGCGCACCCCCGGCGGCTCGCAGAATGACTTCATCCAGTCCATCGGCGGCCAGCCGGTCGCCATCGGCTTCCCGGAGGTCTACGGCGCGCTGGAGCGCGGCGTCGTCGACTGCGCGGTGACCGGCACGGCTACCGGCAACGGCGCGCGCTGGTACGAGGTGACGCGTCATCTCTACACGCTGCCGATCCAGTGGGGCGTCGCCGCCTATGCGGTGAACCTTGCGTGGTGGAACCGGCTGGACCCGGCCGTGCGCGATTTCCTGCAGGCCTACATGACCGAGGTCGAGGAAGCCCAGTGGAAGCTCGGCGCCGAACTCACCGAGGACGGCATCCAGTGCAATGCCGGCAACGCGGCGGGCTGCAAGATCGGCCATGTCGTCACCAACCGTCCCATGACCATCACCCGCGAGACGCCGGCTGACGTGGCGCTGTTGCGCGAGGCGATGCAGAAAGTGGTGCTTCCGGCCTTCGTGAAGCGGTGCGGCGCGCGCTGCGGCGAGATCTACAACCAGATCGTCTCGCCGATCAGCGGCATCACCTATACCGCTCAGTGACGCCGGCATGATCCGCCTTCTCGATCCCGCCGCCTTCCAGACCGTCCCCTGGAAGAATGGCGGGGGCACCGCCACGGATATAGCTGTCGGCTTCGGCGCCGACGGCGAGGTTGACTGGCGCGTCGGCACGGCGGCCATCCTCGCGGAAGGGCCGTTCTCCGACTACGAGGGCGTGACGCGCACCTTCACCATCGTCGCGGGGCCGGGCGTCCATCTCGACTTTGCCGGAGAGGGCACGCGCACAGTGGACCGCGACCAGCCGACGCGTTTCGCCGGTGCACCGGCGCCGTTCTGCCGGCTGCGCGACGGGGCGAGCGCCACCGCCTTCAACCTTCTGACCCGGGATGGTGCCGCGACCGGCGACGTCTCCATCCGCCGCGGCCACGCGGCCGAGGAACCGGTGCCTCCTGCCGGGCTCCTGGTGCTCTATGCACTGGAGGAGGCCTGGAGCCTGACCGCCGACGGAACGTCGGTGATCGTGCATCAGGGCGCGGCGGCGCAGGTGGAAGGCGCTTCGGCCATCACCATCTCGTCGGCCATCGGCGGACGGGCGGCCGTGGTGACGATCGACCGCGGTTGAGCGCCTCACCCGATCGCGACGATCTCGACCTCGCCGCCGGCCACCACCGCCACATCCCCGACCTGCCTGCCCATCAGCGCGCGGGCGACCGGCGAGACATAGGAGATGGTGCCCTGTGAGGGCTCGGCCTCGTCCTCGCCGACGATCTGGAAGGTCTGGCGGCGACCATCGTCGCGGTCGAACGTGACGCGGCTGCCGAAATGCACCTTGCCGTCGGCAGGCGGTGGATCAACCAACTGGGCGCTAGCGTGACGTGCCGAGAAATAGCGAAAGTCGCGGCTGGCGCGGGCCAGGGCTAGACCGGTGGCATCCTCCCCGGCGGCGCGGGCCTCGTGAACCGCGGCCCTGGCGGCTTCCAGCGCCGCCGCGAGCAGGGCGAGCCCGCGCGGCGTCACCAGATTGGGATGCTGCGAGATCGGACGATCCTGGAGATTGGCCTCGGTGCCGTCCCGGTCGTTTTCCTTGGTGAAGGCGACGCTCATGAAGGCAGCCTCCTATTGTTGCGATCTGGCGAAGGGTATGGTGGATGCGGACGATGCGCACGGGCCGTGACGCCGCACGGCACGGACCACCTAGATGGCGGCTTGTTCCGGCGCCTGCAACCTTGACACCCCGCGCCCGGGCACGTATAGCCCGCGCCTTCTCTTCTTCGACGCGTCGTCCGTCGGGTTCTCCGATCGTCGGTGCTCGTTCCCTCCAAGGATCGCCGCCATGAAGGTCCGCAATTCGCTGAAGTCTCTGCGTGGTCGCCATCGCGACAACCAGATCGTGCGCCGCAAGGGCCGCGTCTACGTGATCAACAAGGTCCAGAAGCGCTACAAGGCGCGCCAGGGCTGAGAGCGGCTGCTTCTAGCAGCCGTATCGGGAGGCAGGGGCTCACGCGCCTGTCATCGTCCCGACATTGACCGTCGCCGTCTCATGCCCCACGTTCGGGACATGACTCGCGCGGCGGTTTTCTTTTGCCTGATGGCCATGTTCGCCCCGCCTGCCCACGCGCAGGTGACGGGACCCGTGCCGCCGGCTGCCGAAGCGGCTCCTCCTGCCGCCAACGCCACGCCGCCCTCTCTCGCATCGGAACGCGCACGCCGCCTCGACGAGCTCTACTCCCGCCTGCGCGAGGCGGAGGGGCCGCGACAGGCGCGCGTGTTCGAGGCGCAGATCACCATGCTGCTGGCGCAGTCGGGTTCACCCACCGCCGACCTCCTGATGGTCCGTGCCCAGCAGGCGGTACAGCAGCGACAGGCCGATCTGGCGCTGTCTCTCCTCGATGCGGTCATCGACATGTACCCCGACTATGTCGAGGCCTGGAGCCGGCGCGCCACCCTCTATTTCGCCCGCCGCGAAATCGGGCGCGCCATCACCGACATCGAGAACGTCCTGCGGCTCGAGCCACGGCATTTCGGCGCGATGGTCGGCCTCGGCATGATGCTGCAGCAACTCGGCCAGGACAAACAGGCCCTTGCGGCCTTCAACCGGGCCATGGAGATCAACCCGCACATCGAACGGGTGCCGCAGATCATCCTGCGGCTGCAACCGAAGGTCGACGGCGTCGAGCTTTGACGTCCGTCTCCCGATCCATTGCGCCGCACCGGGCGTAGACCATCCATGGTCGGCCTGATCGCACCCCTTGTCGCCGCCGCCGCCGTGCCCGCACTCCTCGCCGGCTGGACGGCGATGCGCTCGCGCGCCATCACCCGCGCCTTCCCGCCCGAGGGCCGGTTCGCGCCCACGAGGGCCGGCGCCCTTCACGTCGTCGACGAAGGGGAGGGAGCCGTGCCGGCGGTGTTCCTGCACGGCGCCAGCGGGTCTGTCCGGGCGTGGCGTCCGGCGCTGGAGGACAGGCGGGCAGCCCTTGGCCGGACCCTGTTCCTCGATCGTCCGGGCCACGGCCACAGCGAACGCCGCGCCGGCCGGGAGGCCGCGAGGCTCGACCATCAGGCCGGCGCGATCATCGACGTTCTCGATCATGCGGGGATCGGCCGCGCCGTCATCGTGGCCCATTCCTGGGCCGGGGCGCTCGCCTGCCGGCTGGCCCTCGACCATGGCGATCGCATCGCCGGTCTCGTCCTTCTCGCGCCCGCGACCCATCCCTGGCCGGGCGGCGTTCACTGGTACTACCGGCTGGCTGCGAGCCCCGTCCTCGGACCGCTATTCTCGTGGACCCTGGCCCTGCCCGTCGGGGAAGCCTGGATGCGGCGGAGCATCACGGGGGTCTTCGCGCCACAATCGGTCGAGGACCGCTATGTGGAGGAGGCCGGCATCCCTCTGGTGCTGAGGCCCGCACAGTTCATGGCCAACGCCGAGGACGTGGCCGGTCTGCTCGGTCAGGTGCGCGCGCAATCCCCGCTCTATGGCGACATCGCCTGCCCCGTCACGGTGATCTCGGGCGACAGCGACAGCGTCGTGTGGACCCATCTCCACTCGGTGGGTCTCGCGCGCGACATTCCGCGGGCCAAGCTCGTGATCCTGCCCGGTGTCGGCCATGGACCTCACCACGCCGATCCCGACCTGGTGGTGGCGGAGATTGCGACGCTGCAGGCGACAGCGACCTAGACGTCGACCTCGTCGGAGCCGACGAATGCGATGCGCAGCATGTTTGTCGCACCCGGTGTGCCGAGCGGAACGCCGGCCACCACGATGATGCGCTGGCCCGGCTTGGCGAAACCGTCCTTGAAGGCGAAGCGGCAGGCGCGGCTGACCATGTCGTCGAGGTCGCGAGCGTCCTGAGTGACGACGCAATGAACGCCCCAGAGAAGCGCCAGACGGCGCCCCGTGGCGATCTTCGGGGTCAAGGCGATGGTGATCGGCTTCGGCCGCTCGCGCGCGACGCGCAGCGCCGTGGAGCCGGACGAGGTCCAGCAGACGATGGCGGAGAGGTCGAGCGTCTCGGCGATGTCGCGCGCGGCGAGCGCGATGGCGTCGGCGCCGGTGGCCTCCGGCTCGGCGCGCTGACCCTGGATGACTGAGCGATAGGTCGGATCGGCCTCCACCTCCTCGGCGATGCGATTC
The DNA here is from genome assembly GCF_053471285.1 of Phreatobacter aquiterrae. Lineage (NCBI taxonomy): Bacteria > Pseudomonadati > Pseudomonadota > Alphaproteobacteria > Hyphomicrobiales > Phreatobacteraceae > Phreatobacter > Phreatobacter aquiterrae. The sequence continues at coordinate 133,792 of NZ_JBJPHW010000011.1, forward strand.
ATCATCGCCACGGCCTCGACGGGATATTGGCCCGCGGCGCTCTCCGCCGACAGCATGATCGCGTCCGCGCCCTCGAACACGGCAGTCGCCACATCCGAGACCTCGGCGCGCGTCGGCACGGGCGCGGTGATCATGCTCTCCAGCATCTGGGTGGCGACGACCACCGGCTTGCCGGTGCGCCGGGCCTGGCGGGTGATCTGCTTCTGGATGCCAGGCACCTTGGCCATGGGCATCTCGACGCCGAGATCGCCGCGCGCCACCATCAGGGCGTCGGCGATGTCCATGATCTCGGCAAGGCGGGTGACCGCCTGCGGCTTCTCGATCTTGGCCATGACCGCAGCACGGCCCATGGCCACCTTCTTCACCTCGGCGACATCCTCGGGGCGCTGGACGAAGGAGACGGCGATCCAGTCGACGCCGGCATTGAGGGCGGCGTCGAGGTCGGAGCGGTCCTTGTCGGTGAGGGCGGAGACGGGCAGCGTCGTATCGGGCAGGCTGACGCCCTTGCGATCCGACAGCTTGCCGCCGACGACGACACGGCATTCGGCCCGCTTCGGCGTGCAGTGCTCGGCGGTGAGCGTCACCTTGCCATCGTCGAGGATCAGGCGATGTCCCGGCTCCAGCGCCGCGAGGATCTCCGGATGGGGCAGGTGGACGCGGGTGGAATCGCCGGGCTTCTTGTCCGAGTCGAGAACAAAGGCCGCCCCGTTCGCCAGCGTCACGGGTCCGTCCTTGAAGGTGCCGACGCGCAGCTTGGGGCCCTGGAGGTCGGCGAGGATGCCGATCGGCCGCTGTTCCTCGTGCTCGATGGAGCGGATGGTCTCGACGAACTCGCGCAGCTTGTCGTGCGGCGTGTGGCTCATGTTGATGCGGAAGACGTCGGCGCCCGCGGTGAACAGGGCGGCAATCTGCTCGCGGCTCGACGAGGCCGGTCCGAGGGTGGCGAGAATCTTGGTCCGGCGCTGGCGTCGCATGGTGATTGGTTTCTCCCTGACGGCGATCCTAAACCGTTTTGAGCGAGCGCCGCGAGGGGGAAGGGAGGTTCCTGTCCCTTTCAGTCGACGCGCGCCGACGGCGGGCGTCGGGTCATTCGGCGACGTCACATGGGTTTCAGGCGTGGCCCGACTCGCTCGACAGCATGGCGGGATCGATGCCGATCTTGCGCATGGCCCGCTCGTATTTCGTCTCCACGTCCGGGCCGAAGATCAGGTCAGAATCGGCGGGGCAATGCAACCAGCCGTTGGCCTGGATTTCGTTCTCCAACTGGCCGGCGCCCCAGCCGGCATAGCCGAGCGCCAGGACCGCGTTGGACGGTCCGTCGCCTGTCGCCAGTGCCTTCAGGATGTCGAGGGTGGCGGTAAGGCACACGCCCTCGTCGATCGGCAGGGTCGAGTTCTCGATGAAGAAGTCCGACGAATGCAGCACGAAGCCCCGGCCCGTCTCGACCGGCCCGCCGCGCAGGACACGAATTGAATCCACCCGTTCCGGGAGCAGGATCTTCCGCGATTCGGGAATGATGTCGAGTTGAACGAGGAGATCGGAGAAGGCCAGATTGGTGGCGTTCTGGTTGATCACGATACCCATCGCGCCATCGGAGGAATGGGCGCACATGTAGATGACGGTGCGCGAAAACCGTTCGTCGCGCATGGTCGGCATCGCGATGAGAATCTGTCCGTCGAGATAGCCGCGGAGGCTGTCGCGCCCGCCGCTTCGAGGTTTTGCTGCCATGCGTCACGCTAACCCGGAACGGGGCGGAATGCCACCTGTGCAGCTTATGTGGGGCCCCGTCGCGGCGTCTTCAACGGAACGTCAGTGGCCAAGACGGGTTCCGGGCCCTACATGGCGGTGATGATCGATCGCCGCGTCTTCGTCTCTGTCCTTGCGCTGGCGGCGGCAGCCAGCCCTGCCGTCGCAGGCGCGTCGGCGTCGCCCTGGGCGCGCGATTCGAAATCGGCGGTCAGGCTCATCCGCGGAGGCTTCGACGGCACGGTCCACAGGGCAGGGGTCCATATCGTCCTTGATCCCGGAACCAAGACCTACTGGCGCACGCCGGGCGATTCGGGGGTTCCGCCCACCTTCGACTGGTCGGCCTCCGACAATGTCGCGGACGTGACGCTGTCCTGGCCGGCGCCGGTGCGCTTTCCCGACGGGGGCGGATATTCCATCGGCTACAAGACGGCCGTCATCTTTCCGGTGCAGGTGACGCCGCGCGATCCGCGGCGCCGGGTACGCCTGGTGATGAAGCTCGACTATGCCGTCTGCGACCAGATCTGCATTCCCGCGAAGGGCGAGGGTTCGCTCGTCCTGTCCGCAGCGCCGGCGGACCCGGAACTGGCCTCGCTCCTGGCGGGCTTCGAGGCACGGGTTCCCCGATCCGAGGTCGAGGGGCTCGGCCTGTCGATCGCCGCGGTGGAACGCAGCGGCGAGCACCCGGTGGTGACGCTGGCGGCGCGGGTCGATCCTGCCGCAAAGGCTGATCTTTTCGTCGAGGGGCCGGACGCCCGCTGGGTGCTGCCTCTGCCTGAGGCCATCGACGCGACCGGGGCAGAGCGGCGTTTCCGACTGGTGATGGACGGCGCTCCGCGCGGCGTCGAGCCGCTCGGCCAGGTCCTGACCTTCACGCTGGTGTCAGGAGATCGCGCTCTGGAAGCTCGGCTGAAGCCCGAATGAGGTCCCTCGACGCCGGCCGGGTGACGCTCTAAGTGTTGCTCGCATTGGAGCGCGACAAGCACCGCGGCTCAATCAACACCACCCATCGAGGAGTTCCCCCATGACGATCCAGGTTGGCGAAAAGCTGCCGGAAGCCACCTTCCGCACCATGACAGCGGATGGCCCGGCCGCCCGTACCACCGCGGAAATCTTTGCCGGCAAGACCGTCGTCCTGTTCGCCGTGCCGGGCGCCTTCACGCCGACCTGCCACAAGAACCACCTGCCGGGCTTCGTGACCAACGCCGAGGCGATCAAGGCGAAGGGCGTCGATGCCATCTACGTGACCTCGACCAACGACGTCTTCGTGCTCGACGCCTGGCAGAAGGCGTCCGGTGCCGTGGACAAGGTCGGCATCCTCGCCGACGGCAGCGCCGATTTCGCCAAGGCCGTGGGCCTGGAGAACGACATGTCCTCCTTCGGCATGGGCATGCGCACCAAGCGCTATTCGATGATTGTCAAGGACGGTGTCGTGGCTTCGCTGAATGTCGAGGACGCACCGGGCAAGGCCGACGTTTCGGGCGCCGACACCCTCATCAAGCAGCTCTGAGGATATGCTGGCGCGGCCGCGCGTTGCGCGGCCGGGTCAGACGGCGAGCACCAGCGCCAGCGCCAGCGGGGCGCTCTGGTGGCCCGCCGAGCCGGCAATACGGGCGGCGATGCCGTCCCTGATCCTGTGGACCGCGCGCGCGACCCTGCGTGTGGCCCTCAGCGGGAAAGTGATGGCTACCGGCAGGCTGTCGCGACAGATGGCATGTTTGCGGACATAGTGCGGGACGTGCCAGGTCGCCCATGTCCCGGCGCGGAACAGAGCGGCGTCGCCGGGCCGCAGGGTGCGCTCCGGCACACCCTCGCCGGAGACGATCACCTCGCCCTCGATGATGTGGACGATCTCGTCGCCACCGAAGAACCAGCGGAACCTGCCGGCTGTGCAGTCCCAGACCATGGCGCAGGTGGTGCCGTCGGAGGAATCCGACCAGTGGCGGCATCGGGCGGCGGGGCGACCCTCGAGAATCCATTCGGGGCGGATCGGGGCCGGGTCGAGGTCGAGGCTGGCGAGGCTTGCGGCAGAGAAAGGCGGCCGGCTCATGGTCGTCTCCTGTTTCACTCCGGGACGCCTGGCCCGGTTGAACAGCGACTTCGCAAAAGCCTTGCCGCCTCTCACGCCGGCGTGATCAGATTTTTCCGGGCTTGAACGGCGCCATGCCCTCGCGGGCGAGTTCGTCGGCGCGCTCGTTCTCGGGGTGGCCGGCATGGCCCTTCACCCAGTGCCAGGTGACCTGGTGCAGGTCCGCGACGTCGTCGAGCCGCTGCCAGAGGTCGGCGTTCTTCACCGGCTTCTTGTCGGCGGTCTTCCAGCCGTTGCGCTTCCAGCCGTGGATCCAGTTCATGATGCCGTTCTTGACGTACTGGCTGTCGGTATGGAGGTCGACATGCGACGGGCGTTTCAGCGCCTCCAGCGCATTGATGGCCGCGAGCAGTTCCATGCGGTTGTTGGTGGTGACCGGCTCGCCGCCGTTCAGCTCCCGCACGGTGTCGCCGTAGCGCAGGATCGCCCCCCAGCCGCCCGGGCCGGGGTTTCCCGAGCAGGCGCCGTCGGTGAAGACCTCGACGCGGCGGGGTGCCGGTTTCACGAGGCTGTTCATGCGAGGCCATACTCGGTCGGCGACCCGACCTTCTGGTGAAAGCGGAGCTTCTTCAGATACTCGAGCGGGTCCTTCGGCGTTACCACGGCGCCGGGCGGAACATTCAGCCAGTCGACGAGCCGTGTCAGCAGGAAGCGCAGGGCCGAGCCGCGCGCCAGCAGCGGCAGCGCCACCTTTTCCCCATCGTTCAGCGGCCGGACCGACTGGTAGGCGGCGATCATCGCCGACCCCTTGGCGAAGTCGAACTCGTAGTCCGGCGAGAAGCACCAGGCGTTGAGGCAGATCGCGAGGTCGTAGGCGAGGATGTCGTTGCAGGCGAAGTAGAAGTCGATGAGACCTGACAGCTGGTTCTGCAGGAAGAAGACGTTGTCGTTAAACAGGTCGGCATGGATGACGCCGGTCGGCAGGTTCGTCGGCCAGTTTGCCTCGCAGTGTTCCAGTTCGGCGGCGATGGTCGCGGCCAGGTTCGGCGCGACGTTGTCGGCGCGGTCCTTCGCCTGCTCATAGAGCGGCCGCCAGCCGGGCACGGAGAGCGCGTTGAGCCGGGTGAGCTCAAAGCCCTGTCCGGCCATGTGGAGTTGCGCCAGCGCCCGGCCCACGGCGGCGCAATGATGCACCTGCGGGCGGCGGATCCACATGCCCTCAAGGAAGGTGACGATGGCGGCGGGCCGGCCGGCGAGCTCCCCGAGCGTCTCGCCGGACGTCATTCGCACAGGCTGCGGGCAGGTGAGGCCGCGGGCGGCGAGGTGCTCCATCAGGCCGATGAAGAAGGGCAGGTCGGCCGGATCGACGCGCTTTTCGTAGAGCGTCAGGATGAACGCGCCGCGGGTGGTGTGGAGCAGGAAGTTCGAGTTCTCGACGCCCTCGGCAATGCCCTTGAACGAGAGCAGTTCGCCGATGTCGTAGCGCGCGAGGTGGGCCGACAGATCCTCGGCGGTGACGTCGGTATAGACGGCCATGAATCGGTCTTTCAGGCGGCCGCGTCGGGGCGCAGCTGGCGGGGCAGGGGGAAGAAGACGCTCTCGTCGGCGGTGGAGACGGTCTCGACCAAGACTTCGTAGCGCGCGGCGAAGGCCTCGATGATCTCCTCGACGAGGACTTCCGGAGCCGATGCGCCGGCGGAGATGCCGAGCGAGGCAATGCCGCCGAAGCGCGTCCAGTCGATGTCTGCGGCGCGCTGCACGAGTTCGGAGATGCGGCAGCCCTCGCGCTCGGCCACCTCGCGCAGACGCTGCGAGTTGGACGAGTTGGGGGCACCCACCACGATCATGGCCTCCACCTGCGGAGCGACGCGCTTCACCGCCTCCTGGCGGTTGGTCGTCGCATAGCAGATGTCTTCCCTGTGCGGGCCGACGATGGCCGGGAAGCGGGCGCGCAGATAGTCGACGATCTCGCGCGTGTCATCGACCGAGAGGGTCGTCTGGGTGACGAAGGCGAGAGCCTGCTCGTCGAGCGGCACGAAGGCCCGCGCGTCGTCGAGCGTCTCGACCAGAGTGACCGCCCCGGCCGGGAGCTGGCCCATCGTGCCAACCACTTCCGGGTGACGGGCGTGGCCGACAAGGACAACCTCCCGGCCGCGCTTGTGGTGGATCTCAGCCTCGCGATGCACCTTGGTGACGAGCGGGCAGGTAGCGTCGATGGCGAGGAAATTGCGGTTCTGGGCCTCGACCGGTACCGATTTCGGCACGCCGTGGGCGGAGAAGATGACGGGAGCATCGGTGTCCGGGATCTCGTCCAGCTCCTCGACGAAGATCGCGCCCTTGGCCTTGAGCCCATCGACGACGAAGCGGTTGTGGACGATCTCGTGCCGCACATAGACCGGCGGGCCGTAGATCTTCAGCGCCTGCTCGACCGCGTCGATGGCGCGCACCACGCCGGCGCAGAAGCCGCGCGGTGAGCAGAGCAGGACTTTCAGCGGGGGCTTGGACAACAGGCTCTCCGGATCGGCACGGCCCGGTTTCGGGGGAACGGGCGCGGCTGTCAAGGAGAGCGGGACGCAGTGACCTGCAGAACGCTGCGGCGACGCATTGTTCATTCCCGGCGGCCTGTCTCCTCGTGATAGAGGTGCGGCAGGAAGTGCTCAAACTGACCCACCTCCTCGACATTGTGCCGGAGCCAGGCCTGTCCCTTCTCGGGGGTGAAGGCGAACCTGGCGATCAGGGGTGTGGCGAGGCGCAGAAGCGACCCGGTCGCGCCAATGATCAGGCAGTTCTCGTAGAGTGTTCCACCGGCCACCCGCTCGAACCGATATTCCATGCGGGCGAAGCCCGGCCTGCCATGAAACTCGGGATTGTGGACATAGCCGCCCTCGTCAAGCCGCTCGATGTGGCTGCGGGTATCCACGACGAAGCGTTCATCCCGCCCGAGCACCTCGATCAGCCGCAGGATCGCGCCGGGACCAACGCTGCCGTCGGGCCGGCGGCTGGCATAGCTGATATGGACGTGATCGCGCGGGTGCCAAAACCGGTAGCGGTTGTAGCATTGCCCGCCAAAGGTGATGTCACCTTCTAGATTGGCGAACCACCAGGCCAGCATGCGCGGGGTGACGCCGCGCAAGACGTCGTGGCGGATGCTGTAGCGGACGCGTCCATCCGGCAGGGTCTCGACCGCCGTATCAGCCGAGGTCAGGGGCCTCAGTGGAAAGGGCAGGACCAGCGGCTCCGGCAGGCCCCGGAAGCGAAAGGGCGGCACTTCGGGGTGCAGCTCGTATTCGGCGGCGGCGGACATGGGCATCTCCACATCAGGGGTTATATGTAAAGCGATTGCTATATGATTGATTTATCACCGCCAGATCGATATGTAAAGCACGCGCACTACATATGAGGTGATCATGAGTGTGACGGACAACGGCGAGCCCGCGCGCCGACGCGGGCCGCCGGGTCGAAAGCCCTCTGCCGAGAAGCGGGCGGCCATCATTGCGGCGGCATCGCGCCTCTTTGCCGAGCGCGGGGTGGAAGGGGCCACGACGCGCGAGATCGCGTCGGTGGCCAAGACCACCGAGCGCACCCTGTTCAAGCATTTCGGCGACAAGGGCGGCCTGGTCCGGGCCGTGGTGGAGGAGGTATCGCGAGCGTTTGTCCGGCAGACCTCGTTCGCACGGGTTCTCGACCCCGCCCCCTTTACGCTGGACACGTTTGGCGACTGGCACCGTCAGTTCCTTGAGGAGCGGATTGCGTCGGCCGAGCGTGCGCCCGACGGCTACCGGATCGTGTTCCGCGAAATGATGCGCGACGAGGGCTTCCGCCGACGCTATTCGGAGGGCTGGATGACGGCGGTCTTCGAGCCGCTGGAACGGCAGATTGCCTCGATGCAGGAGCGCGGCCTGATCGCTTCGGCCTCCAGCCCCCAGGCGCTGGCAGGCCTCTTCTTCAGCCTCAATCTTGGCTATCTCGCTTCGCGCTTCGTGCTGGCTCCGGAACGCGACTGGGCGACCGGCGGCGATGTCGAGGCCATCGTGGCACTGTTCCGCGCGGCCTGCGGCAGAGGCTGACTGGCCGACCGCGCCACCCTCACCCGGCGGAACACGGCGACGATCTCGTGCCGGGTGCAGGGAATGGCGCCCATGGCGATGGCGCGGCGGCGCTCGAAGCCGGTGAGATCGTAGTGCGGCGCGCTGGTCTTGGGCGGACCCTGATAGACCAGCCTGTGCATGCCGATGGACCGGGCGAAGCGGTGGAGCTCGTCCTCCGTGTCGGCGAGCATGTGGCACCACTTCAGTCCCTGCCAGTCCCAGATCGCATCGTCGACATAGACCGCCACGGCGCGTGCCTCAGGCAGCGAGCAGCCCGGCCGAGCCGAGCGCGGCCTGCTGGCGGGCGGTGACGCTTTGCAGGCTGAAGCGGTCGATCTCCTCGTTGAACATTCGGTAGAAGTTCAACTCGGCCTTGAGGTGCAGGAAGACGCCGCCGAGGCCGATGGCGGCGCGATCCATCAGAACGAATTCCTGCGGAATGGTCACCGGCCCCTTTTCCTTCAGCGCCTTGTGGACGGTGAAGGCCTCGCGCCGGCCGTACTGGCCGGGCGCGACGCCGTCGGCAATGGAGCGCACGCGGTCGTCGAGCAGCGGGCCGTAGATGAAACGGGCCCACAGGTTGAGGATGTCGATGAGGTCGCGGTTGAGGTTCTTGAACCCCCAGGTCTCGTAGGCGTGGACGACACGCGCCTCGTCTCCCGCCTCCAGGCCCTTGTAGAGGTCGATGACGGCGCCGATGAAGCGCGGTGGAAAGATCCTGACGCAGCCATAGTCGAGGAGGTTGATGCCGCCGGGTTCGCCTCCCTCCTCGAACACCGTGTAGTTGCCGAGGTGGGGATCGCCGTGGATGACGCCAATGGCGGCGAAGGGATGCCACCAGGCGCGGAACATCGCGGTGGCCAGCCGGTTGCGGATCGCAAGCGTCTTGTCGACATGGCTCAGCATTTTGGTGCCGTCGAGCCAGGAGAGGGTCAGCAGGCGGCCGGTGGACAGTTCCGGCCGCACGGTCGGTACGCGCACCAGCGGCTCGTCGGCGAGCACCTTCTGGTACAGCGCAGCATGCTTGGCCTCGCGGTGGTAGTCGAGTTCCTCGCGGACGCGGTCGCCGATCTCCTTGATGATCTCGCGGGTGTCGATGGCGCTGTCCATGCGGCGCTGGATTGCGAAGAGAATCTCGAGCTGCGACAGGTCGGCCTCCACGGCCGACTGCATGTCCGGATATTGCAGCTTGCAGGCGAGGGCCATGCCGTCATGCGCCGTGGCGCGGTGCACCTGCCCGAGCGAGGCGGCGGCGGCCGGCACCTTGTCGAAACTTGCGAACTTGCGTTCCCAGTCGGCGCCGAGTTCGGCCATCATCCGGCGCTTGACGAAGGCCGGACCCATGGGCGGCGCCTCGGACTGAAGGGTCTGGAGCTGCTCGGCATATTCGGGCGGCAGGACTTCCGGAATGGTGGCGAGGAGCTGCGCCACCTTCATGATCGGCCCCTTGAGGCCGCCAAGGGCGCGGGTCAGATCGGCAGCGTTCTTCTCGCGGTCGAGCGCGGTGCCAAACAGGCGCGAGGCGGCGATGGAGGCGGCGGCGCCGGCGACATTGGTGCCGACGCGGGCATAGCGCGACAGGCGGCCGGTCAGTCGGTTGGCTTCGTCGTCGCGCGGCGGCATGGGGTCTCCCGGTCGGATGGCGGTGAGGAGGAGATAGTGCGGGAGGCCGGCGGTTACGAGGGGCTCAGGCCTTTGGCCAATTGTCCCGTATCCAGCGCGTCAGGCCGTCCTCGCCGACCTCGCCCGCTGCGAGGGCCAGGATGATGGCGGTCGCTTCCGCAGGAGGCGGGGCGAAGGCGATGTCGTTGAGGCCGAGAAAGACGATGATCGCCGCGAACGCAGCCCTCTTGTTGCCGTCCACGAACGGGTGATTGCGAGCAATGCCGAAGGCATAGGCCGCTGCAAGGGCTGCGAAATCCTGCTCCCCATAGCTGAACTTGTTCACCGGACGGCCGAGCGCTGATTCAAGCATGCCGAGGTCGCGGATACCTTCCGGCCCGCCGAACAGCGCCAACTGCTCGGCGTGGATGTCGACTATGATCTCCGCGTCCAGCCAGACGGGCTCGTTCACTTGGCGAGAGCCTTGAACGTGTCGGCGTAGTCACGAAACGCCTTGCGTGCGATGCCCATCGCCTTCGCATGCTTGGGATCATAGGGGCTCAGCTTGATCGTTCGCTCCGTCTGCTCGATCACGTGCAGCTTGTCGCCCTCCTGCAGGTTGGTGCGGGCGAGGAGCTCCTTCGGCAGGATCACGCCGATCGAATTGCCGATCTTGCGGACTTGCAGCACGAAGCCTTCCGCTTCCGCCTTCCGGGTCTGGTCGGTCATGCCGTCCTCCTGTGTTGTACGTTTTGTATAACACGAAGGGGAGGGACCGTCATCCCGGCGCTCTCAGCCGGCGTTGGCCTTCAACTGCTCGATGAGGCCGTGGATGTCGCCGAGCACCCATAGGTCGCGGACGAAATCGCCCTCGAAGGTGAAGAACGGCGCGCCCGCCCAGGCGACATGCTTGCCGGTCGGCGCGAAGCCGAACATTTCCTTGCGGTGATGGCCGTGGAAGCGCAGGCGGCCGGCCACCTTGTTGCCCTGCTCGACGAGGTCGAGAATGTCGCTCGTATAGTCGCCGAGCGCGCCAGTGACGAAGTCGACATAGCCTGCGAACTGCTCGTGGCCGACGAGCACCGGTCCGAGCGAGCCGCGGAACGTGAAGTCCGGGTGGAAGATGGTGGGGATCAGGCTCTTGTCGGCATGGTCCCACATCTCCTTGTAGAAGCGCGTGACGACGGCGATCTGGTGCGACATCAGCCTTCCATCGCCTCGAGCTCATCGATCAACCGGGATATAACGCCGAGGCCGCCCTGCCAGAAGACGGGGTCGCGGGCATCGAGCCCGAAGGGCGCCAGCAGCTCCGCGTGGTGCTTCGTGCCGCCGGCCGAGAGCATGGCGATGTAGCGATCGACGAAGCCCGGATCGGCCTTCTCATAGACCGCATAGAGCGAGTTCACCAGGCAGTCGCCGAAGGCATAGGCATAGACGTAGAAGGGCGAGTGAATGAAGTGCGGGATGTAGGCCCAGAAGGTCTCGTAGCCCGGCTTCAACGCGATGGCGGGGCCGAGGCTCTCGGCCTGCACGCTCATCCAGGCGGCGGAGATGTCGTCGGCGGTCAGTTCGCCGTTGCGCCGCGCCGTGTGGATCTTCCGCTCGAAGGAATAGAAGGCGATCTGGCGCACGACCGTGTTGATCATGTCCTCGACCTTGGAGGCGATGAGCGCCTTCCTTTGGACGGGGTCGGTCGTCGTCTGCAGGATCGACTTGAAGGTCAGCATCTCGCCGAAGACCGAGGCCGTCTCGGCGAGCGTGAGCGGCGTCGGCGCCATCAGCGCGCCGTTGGGTCCGGCGAGCACCTGGTGGACGCCGTGGCCGAGTTCGTGTGCGAGGATCATCACGTCGCGCGGCTTGCCCTGGTAGTTGAGCAGCACATAGGGGTGCGCGGAGGGCACGGTGGGATGCGCGAAAGCGCCCGGAGCCTTGCCCGGCCTGACGGGGGCATCAATCCAGCGCTCGTCGAAAAAGCGGCGGGCGATGTTGGACAGGTCCGGCGAGAAGCCGGCATAGGCGGAGAGCACCGTGTCGCGCGCGTCCGCCCAGGCGATCGTGCGCTGCTCGACCTTCGGCAGCGGGGCGTTGCGGTCCCAGTGCGGCAGCGTTTCCTTGCCGAACCAGCGCGCCTTGAGGCGATAGTAGCGGTGCGAGAGGGCGGGATAGGATTCGCGCACCGCCGCCACCAGCGCATCCACCACCTCGCGTTCGACGCGGTTGGCAAGATGACGGGAATCGGCGACGTCCTCGAAGCCGCGCCAGCGGTCCGAGATCTCCTTGTCCTTCGCCAGCGTGTTGGTGATGAGCGAGAAGGTGCGCAGGTTCTCCCTGAAGGTTGCGGCGAGCGCCTCTGAGGCCTTGCGGCGGTTCTCCTCCGCGGTGTCCTGCAACAGGTTCAGCGCCGGCTCGAGTGGCAGCTTTTCGCCGTCGATCTCGAAGCGCAGGCTCGCCATGGTCTCGTCGAAGAGGCGATTCCAGGCGGCGCGCCCGGTCATGTTCTTCTCGTGGAAGAGCTGTTCGAGGCGGTCATCGAGCTGGAACGGCTTGTCCTTGCGGATGTCCTCGAGCCAGGGCCGGTAGCGGGCGAGGGGCGCGCGGGTGACCGCCTGGTCGATCAGGCTGTCGTCGATGCGGTTCAGTTCGAGGGTGAAGAACAGGAGGTGGGAGGAGATCGCGGTGATCTTCTCCTGGATGTCGCCATAGAATTTCACGCGGGCCGCGTCGGTCGTGTCGCCGGCATAGACAAGGCCTGCATAGGAGGCAAGGCGACCGAGAAGGTCTTCCAACTTCTCGAAACGGATGACGGCCTCGGCGAGGTCCGCCGCGGCGCTGGCGCTGCGGGCGATGGCGTCGAGCCGGCCCTTGTAGGCGGCGTCGAAGGCCAGCGCCTCCGTTTCGGCGCGGTAGAGGTCATCGCTCACTGCCGGGTCGTCGATGCCCTTGTAGAGGGTCGTCAGGTCCCATTCCGGCAGGCCGCCGATCGCCTCGGCGGCCTTGTCCCGCGCGGCGCTTTTCGAGCCGGCGTCGTTGACTGAACGGCGCATGGGAGCCTCCTGACGATCGAACCCAGGGGGCTGGTATGGGCAATCGGGTCGGCGGGATCAACGTGGCGTTTCGTCGATCCGGACAGGCATGGTGCAGGCGTTGCCCGTGAGCAACGCCCGGCGCGCTCAGCCCGTGGCCGCGAGGGGGATCGGTGCGGTTTCCGCCCCGACGTGCTTGCGGAACCGCACCAGGGTGTAGACGCCGAGCAGCGCGACCCGGCGCCGTTCCACCACCGCGACGCCGCCATGGGCTGCGGCCCAGGCTTCGAGCCGCTGGAACGGAAATTCCGGCCTGAGGCCGAAAGTATGGGCATGCTTTGAGAACCAGCGCTCGATGGCGGCGGCGAGACCGCGCTCCGAATAGAGGTGGTTCACAAGGATGATCTCGCCGCCGGGGCGGACGACCCTGGCGCATTCGTCCAGCACGCGCTCGGGGCGCTCCACCAGCGTGATGACGAACTGTGCCACGACAGCATCGAACATCCCGTCGGGATAGGCGAGGTCGTGGGCGTCCATGACCTGCACGTCCTTCACATGCGGGAAGGCGCCGCTCGCCATGCGTTCGCGCGCCTTGGCGATCATCGGCTCGGAGAGATCGATGCCGTGGATATCGAAGGAGGGATCGTAGTCCTGGAACGACAGGCCGGTGCCGACGCCGACCTCAAGTATGCGCTTGCCGGCCTGCTTCGCCGCCGCGGTCGCCGCGCGACGTCCCTTCTCGAAGAGGGGGCCGCACACGGCATCGTAGATCGGCGCCCAGCGGGCGTAGGCCCGCTCCATCGTTTCTCGGTCGAGGTCTCCGGCCATGGCCAACTCCCGTTCCTGTCGCGGGAGCTCCGGGAATCAGGGCCTGCCCGCCGCAATCCGGGACCCGATAGCCGCGAGCTGCGACAGTTCAACGACGGGCCGGCGGACGCCGGCGGCCTTACCTGCTCGCTGTCACAAAAGCGCAAGGGGAATCTGCTGTTGGTGCCCGCATGATCGCAGAGCGGCCGGGAGCCGGACGATGGTGCAGACGCGGCACAGGGCCATTTTCATTTCGGACGTACATCTGGGCGCGCGGGGATGCCAGGCCGCGCTCCTGATCGATTTCCTCAGGCACAACGACGCCGACATCATCTATCTGGTCGGCGACATCGTCGACGGCTGGCAGCTCAGGCGCGGCTGGCATTGGCCGCAGGCGCACAACGACGTCGTGCAGAAGCTGCTCAGGACGGTGCGCAAGGGCAGCCAGATCATCTACCTGCCCGGCAATCACGACGAGTTCATGCGCGACTATTTCGGCACGCATTTCGGCGGCATCGAGGTCATGGACCAGATCGTCCACCAGGCCGCCGACGGCAAGCGCTTCCTCGTCATCCACGGCGATGCCTTCGACGTGGTGGTGATGCACGCCCGCTGGCTCGCCCATCTCGGCGACTGGGCCTATGACGCCGCGCTCTATTGCAACCGCTGGGTGAATGTCGTCCGCCGCAAGCTCGGCCTTACCTACTGGTCGCTTTCGGCCTGGGCCAAGCTCAAGGTGAAGAAGGCGGTCAACTTCATCGGAGCCTTCGAGGAGGCTCTCGCCTCCGAGGCGCGCCGGCAGAGGGTTGACGGGGTCATCTGCGGCCATATCCATCATGCGGTCATCAAGGACCAGATCGGCATTCGCTACATGAACTGCGGCGATTGGGTCGAAAGCTGCACGGCCCTTGTCGAGGGGCACGATGGCCGCTTTGAGATCCTGCGCTGGACGATGGTGAAGGCGACGGCGCCGGAGCTTGCGCCGGTCGAGGAAGAGACGATGGAGATCTCGCTCGGCCTCCCCGAACGGCCTTCGGTGAGGGCCTGACCGGGGAGGACGGACCATGCGCCTAGCGATCGCCACGGACGCCTGGGCGCCGCAGGTGAACGGTGTCGTCCGGTCGCTGCAGGAGACGGCGAGGGCTCTCGGCGGGCAGGGCATCGCCGTCGATTTCGTCACGCCCGAGGGCCTGGCGAGCTGGCCGCTGCCGACCTACCCCGACATCCGCCTCGCCATCGGCGCCGGGCCGGCGGTCGCGGCCCGGCTGGAGGTACTGCGGCCCGAGGCCCTTCACATCGCCACCGAAGGCCCGATCGGCCATGCGGCGCGGCGCTGGGCGCTGTCGCGCGGCCTTCCCTTCACCACCAGCTACCATACCCGCTACCCCGAATATGTGCGCGCCCGGGCCCCCATCCCGGAGGCGCTGACCTACGCCTGGCTGCGCCACTTCCACGCTCCAGCCGCCCGCACCATGGTGCCGACGGAGACGATGCGGAGCGAACTCGCCAGCTGGGGCTTCGCCAACCTCTCGGTATGGACGCGCGGCGTCGATACCGCACTGTTCCGGCCGCGCGAGGGGCTCGTGGCGGAGTGGCCCCGGCCGCTCATGCTCAGCGTCGGCCGGCTGGCGGTCGAGAAGAACGTCGAGGCCTTCCTCGCCTGCGACCTGCCGGGCACCAAGGTCGTCGTCGGCGACGGACCGCAGCGCGCCGACCTGGAACGCCGGTTTCCCGAAGCGGTCTTCCTCGGCGTCAGGACCGGCGAGGCGCTGGCCGGAGTCTATGCCTCCGCCGACGTCTTTGTCTTCACCAGCCGCACCGATACCTATGGCAACGTGATGCAGGAGGCCATGGCTTGCGGCGTGCCGGTGGCGGCCTTTCCGGTGCCCGGCCCGCTCGACGTCATCACCGATCCGGCCGTCGGCGTTCTCGACGAGGATCTGCCCTCCGCGATCCGCAAGGCCCTCCTGCTCGACCGCCGCGCATGCCGGGCGCTGGCGGAAACCCGTACCTGGGAGGCGGCCGCGCGCCAGTTCGCCGCCGCGCTGGCGCCATTTCCTGCTGCCGCAAGGGCAGCCTGAATGCGGGTCTGATCCGTTCGTGGCCACGCCGTTAGAGGGCCGTTAACCGGGCCTTAAGCGGCGGCAACCACCCTCTCCCGAATCGAGACATCCGCATTCGGGAGTGCATGCCGTGACCACCATCCTCATCTGCGACGACGATCCGGTTCAGCGCCGTCTGGTGGAGGCCATGGTGCGCAAGTTCGGCTACGAGCCGCGCCTGTGCGAGAATGGTGAGCAGGCCCTGCAGATCCTGTCGTCCGACGGCGATTCAATCGATCTCGTCCTCCTCGACCTCGTTATGCCCGAGCGCGACGGCATGGGCGTGCTCGCCGCCATGCGCGAGGAGGGCATCGTCAAGCCGGTCATCGTCCAGACCAGCCAGGGCGGGATCGACACCGTCGTCAACGCCATGCGCGCGGGCGCGAGCGATTTCGTCGTCAAGCCGGTCGGCGGCGAGCGACTCGCCGTATCGATCAAGAACGCCCTGAAGACCGAGGCGCTGGTCGCCGAGGTCCAGCGCCTGAAGCGCAAGGCCGAGGGTACCTTGACCTTCAAGGACATCGTCACCCGCTCGCCCCGGATGCAGCCGCTCCTGAAGATGGCCGAGAAGGCCGCCGGCTCGATGATTCCAGTAATGATCGAGGGCGAGAGCGGCGTCGGCAAGGAGCTGCTGGCGCGCGCCATCGCCGGCTCGGGCGAACGGCGCGCCAAGCCCTTCGTGGCGGTGAACTGCGGCGCCATCCCGCAGAACCTCGTGGAGAGCATCCTCTTCGGCCACGAGAAGGGGGCCTTCACCGGCGCGACCGACAAGCATACCGGCAAGTTCGTCGAGGCCCATGGCGGCACGCTGTTCCTCGACGAGGTGGGCGAACTGCCGCTGGAGACGCAGGTGAAGCTCCTGCGCGCCATCCAGGAGGGCGAGGTCGATCCCGTCGGCGCGAAGCGCGCGGTGAAGGTCGACAACCGAATCATCTCGGCCACCAACCGCGATCTGATCAAGGCGGTGAAGGAGGGGCGCTTCCGCGAGGACCTCTATTATCGCCTCTGCGTCTTCCCGATGACCCTGCCGCCGCTGCGCGAGCGCGCCGAGGACATTCCCGATCTCGTCCGGCATTTTCTCGCGCGCATCGCGGCGGAGGAGGGCAAGCGCATCCGCGGCGTACAGCCGGCCGTGTTCGGCCTGCTCGGCGCCTATCCCTGGCCCGGCAACGTCCGGCAGTTGGAGAATGCCGTCTTCCGCGCCGTCGTCCTGTGCGACGGCGACGAACTGTCGGTCGCCGACTTCCCGCAGATCGCCGCGCAGGTTGACGGCTACGAGGTCGTCGTTCCCCTGGCGCCCGCTCCCGTCATGGCCTCGCCGGCGACCCAGCCGGCCATGCTGCACCAGTCCGCGATGATCTTACCCGGCGCATCCATCGCGCTGGTCGACGAGGCGGGACATGTCCGGCCGATGGAGCAGATCGAAACCGACGCGCTGAAATTCGCCATCGAGCACTATCGCGGGCAAATGTCGCAGGTGGCGCGCCGGCTCGGCATTGGCCGTTCGACCCTGTACCGCAAACTCAAGGATCTGGGGCTTGAGGAGCCGGTTGACGTGCCGGAGGAGGTGTGACCGCGACGCATCGCCAGCCCTGCTTTCGGCGCCGCTCAAGCCTTCGTGGCTTGATCGGGGACGCTGTGCATGATCGAAAAATGTCACGTTGGACACGCTGCGTTCCGGGACGGGAATCGCACGAGGGGTCGGGGGGAATGAAGATGCGCCTGCGGTCGGCTCTCCTAGCTTGCGCCCTGATCGGGGCAGGCGGACTGGTGATCCCGCAGGCGGGCGCATCGGAGACATCCGGCCTTGCAGGATGGGAGGTCGATCTCGCCATCCCGAAGCCGCCGCTCGACCGGGTCGGCCCGCTGGCGCCGCAGGACTTCGGCCTCGCAGCCTTTCCGGCCTCGCCCATCCTCGCCGAAGCGCCCAATGCCGATGACGAGGCGCCTGAGACGGTCCAGGCTCCCGCCATTCCGCAGCCGACCGAAGCCGACTTCGCCGCGATTCCCGACGATCCGCCGAGCCTCGTCGAGGACGGCCAGCCCGATCCGGCCATCACGTTCGAGCGCGTGGCGCAGCAGTTGCGCATCCTTCTCGCCAGGCCCGGCGGCGACCGGTCGCTGCAGCAGCAGTTCAATCCCTTCTATGCGGGCCGTGGCTACGCGCCGCTCTTCGTCAGTGACGGTGTCATCGGTGCGCGCGGACAGGCCGCGCTGAGCCGTCTCGGCCAGGCGGGCGAGGATGGGCTCGATCCCACGACCTACCGCATCACGCTGCCAGCGGGCCCCCGCACGGCGGAAAGTGTCGCCCGGCTCGAGCTCGCCCTTGCCAGAGCCGTCGCGCTCTATGCCTCGCACGCTTCGGGCGGGCGAACGGACCCGAAGCGCCTGTCGGGATATTTCGACGTCGCCCCGCCGCGAGTCGATGCGACCGCCGCGCTCGAGACGCTCGCGCGGGCGGAGAACGTCGCCGCCGCCATCGAAGGCTTCAATCCTCCCCATGCCGGTTTCCGGCAGTTGCGCGCCAAGCTCGTCGAGATGCGGGGCGAGCGGCGCGAGATGACCACCACCGAGGCGACACGCCGCCATGCGCTCAGGGAGCGCGATCTCATCGCCAATCTCGAGCGCTGGCGCTGGCTGCCGCGCCAACTCGGTGACACCCATGTCTGGGTCAACTCGCCCGACTACCACGTCAATGTCGTGCGCTCCGGCAACGTCATCCACCGCACGCGCGCCGTCATGGGCCGGGCCGAGACGCAGACGCCCGTCTTCTCCGACGCGATGAGCTTCATTGTCCTCAACCCGTCGTGGCATGTGCCGCTGTCGATCGTCCGGCGGTCCATGCTGGGGGCGGCCAGCCGCAACGGCGGCTATTTCGCCCGACGCGGCATCCAGGTGATGCAGGGCGGCCGGGTCGTGGATGCCTCCACGATCAACTGGGCGGCCGCCAATGTCGGGCGCTACTCGTTCCGCCAACCGCCGGGTTCGGCCAATGCGCTGGGACGGATGAAGTTCATGTTCCCCAACCGGCACTCTGTCTATCTGCACGACACGCCGTCGCGCAGCTATTTCGCCCAGTCCAACCGCGCGCTGTCGAATGGCTGCGTGCGTGTCCAGAATCCGGAGGAACTGGCCGAGCTGCTCCTGGGAATCGCCCTGCCGGGCGAGAACTGGACGGCCTCGCGCATGCGCAGCCTCTATGGCGCGGGGGAGCGGTCGGTCCGCTTCCGCCAGGCAATCCCGATCCATCTCGTCTATTTCACGATGACGGTGGATTCGGACGGGTCGCTGGTTGAACTGCCCGACATCTATGGCCACAATGCCCGGGTTCGCGCAGCTCTGACCGGCATCGGCGGTTAGACTTGCGTTAACCTCGACCACCATCGCGCAACCGGTTGCGGCATGATTTCGCCATGATTGCTGCCTACCGGTCACGCATCCGTGAGCGGGTCATGGTTGTCGATCCGTTGACGGGACTCAGGGTTCTTTAACTGATCCTGACGATGATACGTTCACCATGAGCCGGCTCTCGTCGGCGACGAACCATCCTTCGTTCGACAAAAGAGCCTCGCCATAGTGTCCTCAGCCCACCGCACAGTGCCTGGCCAGGTTTCGCGCATCGCCCTGCGCACCACCGCCACCGTCGCTCTCGGATTCGGCTTTCTCATCGCGATCAGCAATGGCACGCAGACCGTCGTCGCGAACGGCGATACCCGCACCCTGTCGATGCTGCACAAGCACACCGGCGAGCAGGTCCTCATCACCTTCAAGCGCAACGGCCGCTACGACCAGGACGCGCTGAACAAGCTCAACTGGTTCCTGCGCGACTGGCGTCGCGACGAGCCGACGCGGATGGATCCGCACCTCTTCGACGTCGTCTGGGAAGTGTACCGCTCGGTCGGCGCGCAGTCGCAGATCCACGTCGTCTCCGCCTTCCGTTCGGCGGGCACCAATGCCATGCTGCGCCGCCGCTCCCGCGCCGTCGCCCAGCAGTCGCGCCACATCACCGGCCAGGCGATGGATTTCTACATCCCCGGAGCCTCGATGACGCGGGTCCGCGAGGCCGGCATGATGCTGCAGCGCGGCGGCGTCGGCTTTTATCCGGGCTCGGCCAACCAGTTCGTCCACATGGATACCGGTTCGGTCCGGCACTGGCCCAAGGTTTCGCGCGACTATCTCGCCCGCCTCTTCCCGGATGGCCGCACCGTCCATATCCCGGCTGACGGTCGGCCGCTGGCCGGGTTCGACACGGCGCTCACCATGGTGCGCTCACGCGGCGGAACCGCGTCGCGCTTCTATGATTCCCGCGCCGACGAAGGGGCAACCTTCGAGGACGACAGCGACCGCGGTGGGGTGATCCGTCAGCGGAGCAGTTCCATGGGTCTCTTCGCCGGCCTGCTCGGTGGTGGTCAGCGCCAGCCGGCGCGTGCAGCCGCACCGCAGCCGGCTCCGGCAGCCCCTGTGGTTGCTGCCCGCGCACCGGAGCCTGCGGCAACTCCGGCTCCGGCAGTGGCCGGCCAGCCTGTTCCGACCTCGATCAACGCCCAGACGCCTGGCCGCCCGGTGCAGATCGTCACCAACAATCCGCCGCGCATGCTCATCGCGTCTGCGCCGCTCCCGGTGCGCGCTCCGCCGGCCGCAACCCGTCTTCGTGGCAACGAGGATGAGGACGCGGTTGAACGGCTGATGGCCGCGCCGTTGCCCCCCGCCCGTCCGACCGTTCCGGGCGAGGCGCCGACAGCTGTCGCCTCCGCCGGCCCGGCCGAAGGACAGCGCCCGGCGGACACTGCCCGGCCGACCGTCCTCGCTGATGCCGGTCCCACGGTCATCGCACAGGCGCCGATGCCGCCGGCGCGCCCCCAGGTTCTCGGTGGATCGACGCCGGCCCCGGCAGTACCGCCCCTGATCGCCACCGGCGACCAGCGGGGACGCCCGGCCGAGGCCGCACCCGCCATCGCGCTTGCCTTCGCCTCTCCGTCGCAGCCCGTCACCCTTCCGGGCGCCACGTCGCTCCAGGGTCCGCAGCCGCGCCCTGCGCAGGCGTTGCGCTCCGGTCCTTCGCCGCAACAGGCGGCGCAGGCCCCGCGTCCCGCGACCCGCGCCGCCCGTCCGGCCGGCGCACCGATGGTTGCGCCGAATGCGGGAGCGACGCGCACTGCCGCCGCTCGGCCGGCAGCGGAGCGCCCGGTTGCCGTCGTACTGCAGGCGCCGAACCCGCACGAGCAGCGGCTGATCCAGCAGCCCGTTCAGGTGGTGGCGATGAGCTTCTCGGCGACGCCGCCTGATCTGGCGGCGGCGCAGCAGTTCTCCGGGCAGGCCGTCGCCTCGCTGCGCACGATCGAGTTCAGCGCGCCACCCGCCCGCCAGCGCGGCGCCTGGCTGTCGCGTTGAGCTGAACGGCCCGCGGCGCGCGCCTGACCTGCGCCGCCGGCCATGGCGAACCACCCTGCATTCATCGCATCGTCCCCGCCCGGTCTCGCTGAAGGCTGGTGATCTTCCTCGATTCCGGTCCGGCCAAGCCCGCTCCGGTCATGCCGGGACACGATGGACCTGACCCGTTTCATTCCCGCCGCCCTGGCGATCCTGTGGGGCCTCAACTGGCCTGCCGTGAAGATCGCGCTGTCGGAGGTTCCGCCCTTCGCTTTGCGCATGACCGGCCTCGGCGCCGGCGCCCTGTTGCTGCTGGCCTTTGCGGCCATGCGCGGGCGCTCGCTCGCGATCAGCCGGCCCTCGTGGGTGCCGCTGGCCATTGCCGGCATCTTCAATATCGCGGCCTTCAACCTCGCCACGGTCTTCGCGCAGCTCAACACGACGACGTCGCGGGCGGCGATCCTCACCTTTACGACGCCGCTCTGGGCAATCCTGCTGGCCTATCTCTTTCTCGGCGAACGTCCGGACCGCGCCAAATGGATGGCGCTCGCCATCGGCATGACCGGCATCGGTATCCTTGCCCTGCCGCTGGCGACCGGCGGCCTCTCGCCGCTCGGCCTCCTGTTTCCGATGATCGCCGCGGTGAGCTGGGCGGCCGGCAGCGTCTATCAGAAGTCGCATCCGATGGACGGCGACCGGATGGTGATGACGGGCTATCAGCTGCTGCTGGCGTCCGCGGTGGCCGCGGTCGGCTATGTGGCGAGCGGGGAGGTCATGCCGACGTCGCTGTCGACAGAGGCGTGGATCGCCATCGTCTTCCACGTGATCGGCGCCACGGCGCTTGCCTATGTTCTGTGGTTCACGCTGCTGGCCCGGGTGTCTGTCGCCGCGGCGTCGCTGACGACGCTCGCGATTCCGGTGGTGGGCGTGATCGGCGCCATGACCATCGTCGGCGAGCGCCCGGCGGTTCTCGACTATGTCGGTTTCGCCGCCGTCCTCGCGGCCGCCGGCGTCACCCTGTTCACCGCGCGTCCCGCGCCGTCCTGAAGGCGCCGCGGGACCGGATTCCTCACGCCATGCCGAGCGCCTGCAGGTAGAGTTCGAGGATCGCTTCCTGCTCCATGCGCTCGTCACGATCCTGTTTCCGGAGCGAGACGATCTTGCGAAGCACCTTGGTGTCGAAGCCGTTGGCCTTGGCCTCGCCGTAGACGTCCTTGATGTCGTCCGACAGCGCCTTCTTCTCCTCCTCGAGGCGCTCGATGCGCTCGATGATGGACTTCAGCTGATCGGCTGCGACGCTCTGGGTATCGACCATGTGAGGCTCCAAGGGGCGGGGCGGAGGAAGCCGCACTGGTTCGCGAATTCGGGCGGCGGGGTCAAGCGGCGCGGCGCTTGTCCACAGGGGCCGTGACCCCTATGCATCGGCGGGCGAACCCATGCCATGACAACCCGCCCTCCCGCACCTCCCTCCCAGGCCGCCGCCTTTCTCGCCCTTCTCGCCGGTGCGACGGCGCTCGGGGTCTCGCCGGTCTTCGTCCGGCTGGCCGATGTCGGCCCCTTCGCCTCGGCCTTCTGGCGGGCGCTCTTGGCGCTGCCGGTGCTCTATGTCTGGATGCGGTTCGAGGATCGCGGCCGGACGCAGCGACCCGGCCTCGCCTTGCCGGGGATTCTCGCCGGCGTCTTCTTCGCCGGCGACCTGTTCTTCTGGCACCTGTCGATCCTCAACACGTCCATCGCCAACTCGACCTTCCTGGCGACGACGGCCCCCGTCTGGGTTATCCTGGTCGCCTGGCTGTGGTTCCGCGACACCATTTCCCTGTGGACGCTCGCCGGCCTTGCCCTGTGCATCGCCGGGGGCGCCGCTCTGGTCGGCGACAGTCTGCAGGTGGATCGCACGCGCCTCCTCGGCGACGCCTACGGAGCCGCGACGGGCGTCTTCTTCGGGCTCTATTTTCACGCCATCCGGATCGGTCGCTTGACCCACGGGGCGGCGCGGCTGACCCTGCAATCGACGGCCGTGACCGCTGCGGTGCTGTTCAGCGTCGCCCTGCTTCTGGAACCCCGCATCCTGCCACAGAGCCTTCAGGGCTGGCTCGCGGTCATCGCGCTCGGCATGCTGACGCACGCGGCAGGTCAGGGGCTCCTGTCGGTGGCGCTTGGCACGCTGCCGACGGTGTTTTCCTCCCTCGTCATCTTCCTCGAAGCCGTGATCGCGGCGCTTTTCGCCTGGATCGCGCTCGGCGAGGCCCTGAGCCTGACGCAGGTCGCGGGCGGGGCGGCGATCATGCTGGGCATCTGGGTGGCGCGCCCGCGCCGGCCGGTTGCGGAGTTGCCGGGATGAGGCACAGGGGCCAGGACAGGATGCCGATGCGCCAGGCCCTCGCCGCCGTTGTCGCCGCTCTTGCCCTGATGGCCTTGGCCGAACGCCCCGCTGAGGCCAGCGAGCCTGCAACCGTCGAGACGCTGGAACAGGCGCTGTGCCGGATGATCGAGACGAGCGCGCGACGCCATGATCTGCCGGTCCATTTCTTCACCCGTCTCATCTGGGCGGAGAGCCGCTTCCGTATCCGCGCGGTCAGCCGGGCCGGGGCCCAGGGCGTGGCGCAGTTCATGCCCGGTACGGCGCAGGAACGCGGGCTTGCCGATCCCTTCGATCCGGAACAGGCGATCGCAGCTTCATCTGCCCTGCTCGCCGACCTGCGCCGGCAGTTCGGCAATCTCGGGCTGGCCGCTGCCGCCTACAATGGCGGCCCGGGTCGCGTACAGGCGTTTCTCGCCGGGCGCGGCGGACTTCCGCTGGAGACGCAGAACTATGTCTTCCAGATCACCAGCCGCACGGCCGAGGACTGGGCTTCGGATCGCGACAAGCCGGCGCCGCCGGGCCTGATGCGCGACCAGCCGCCCCACGCCTGCCTGATGGTGACGGCCCTGCTGCGCCGGCCTGGCGAACTGCTGGCGAATGTCGAGGGTCCCTTCGCGCCCTGGGGGGTGCAGCTTTCGGGCAATTTCTCGCGCGCCGTCGCGCTTGCAAGCTACGCCCGGGCACGGCGCGGTCTTGCAGGCATCCTCGGAGACGTGCAGCCCCTCATCCTGGGATCTCGCCTCAGGAGCCGGGGCAGGGCCATCTTCTACCGGATCCGCGTACCTGCCGGTTCTCGCCGTGCGGCGGGCGAGCTCTGCGACCGAATCCGCAATGCCGGTGGCGCCTGCATCGTGCTGCGGAACTGACCCTATCCCGTCGGCCGGCCTCGCCTGCAGCTCAAAGGCTGCCGCCGCCCTTCGTTGACAGCCCTGCGCACATCAAGGAAAAGCCAAAGAGCTGGATGACAAAGTGCTGATGAATCGCTACTTCCCCCGCGGACTATCCGTTGCGCTCGGCCTGATCGCGGGCCTCGTCTGGCTGTCCTCGACCACGCCCGCCAGCGCCGATCTGCGGCTCTGCAACACCACGGCAAGCCGCGTGGGCGTCGCGATTGGCTACAAGGACGGCGATGGATGGACCACCGAGGGCTGGTGGAACGTGTCGGCCCGCTCCTGCGAGACGATCCTCAGGGGCCCTCTGGTGGCGCGCTACTACTACCTCTACGCCGTCGACTACGATCAGGGCGGTGAGTGGTCCGGCCGCGCCTTCATGTGCTCCCGCGACAGGGAGTTCACGATCCGCGGCATCGAGCAGTGTCTGGCGCGCGGCTATGACCGCCTCGGCTTCTTCGAGGTCGATACCCAGGACCAGCGACAGTGGACCGTTCAGCTCACCGACGAGGGCCAGCGCCCGGCCCAACCCGCCCCGCCGATGGCGGCGCCCGTGCCTCCGCCAGGGCCGCAGCGGCGCCCCGATCCGACGCCCGCATCCTCCGGACAGCGGAGTACCCCGCTGCCCACGGCACCGGCCGGTAGTGGTGGCGGGGCAGGGGGCGTTCAGGGGGGCGTGCCCGCCTTCACGGCCCCGCGGTGATGCGGCGAAATTAGCCACCCGGGTGCGTTGCAAGACATTGTCCCATGCGCTACCCCAATCAGACAGATCGGTCTGGCTTTCAGGAGTTGAACCATGGCGTCCGAACCGCGTGTCGACGGGACCGCACCGATGGACTACGCCGAGCACGAGCGCACCTATGCGTTCTTCGTCGGGCTGGCCAAGTGGGGCACCATCTCCCTCGTCGTCCTCATGATCCTGATGGCGATCTTCCTGCTCTGACGGGTGATGCGCACCCGCTATCGGGGGGCAGCGGGCGCGACCTGACACGACCAAGACGCCCCTCGGAGCGGCCCGGCACAAGGGCGGACCGGAGGAGCATTCTATGCGGATCGCGATTCCCAGGGAGACGGAGGCGGGCGAACCGCGCGTCGCCGGCACGCCTGACACGGTGAAGCGCCTGTCGGCGCTGGGAGGCGATCTGGTCGTCGAACCCGGCGCGGGCCTCGCCTCCGGCATTCTCGATGCCGACTTCGAGGCGGCGGGAGCCACCGTCACCGCCGATGCGGTCAAGGGCGCCGATGTGGTGCTCAAGGTGCGCCGACCGAGCGTGGCCGAACTGGCGTCCTACAAGCCGGGTGCCGTGGTGCTGGCCACCATGGACCCCTATGGCAACGAGGCTGCCCTCGCCGAGATGGCGAAGGCCGGCGTCTCCGCCTTCGCCATGGAGCTGATGCCGCGCATCACGCGCGCCCAGGTCATGGACGTGCTCTCCAGCCAGGCGAACCTTGCAGGCTATCGCGCGGTGATCGATGCCGCCGGCGATTTCGGCCGCGCGCTGCCGATGATGATGACCGCGGCCGGCACGGTTCCCGCCGCCAGAATCTTCGTCATGGGCGCCGGCGTCGCCGGCCTGCAGGCCATCGCCACGGCGCGGCGCCTCGGCGCGGTCGTGACCGCCACCGACGTGCGCCCCGCCGCCAAGGAGCAGGTCGAGAGCCTCGGCGCCAAGTTCGTCGCCGTGATGGACGACGAGTTCAAGCAGGCGGAGACGGCGGCGGGTTACGCCAAGCCGATGTCGGCCGAGTACCAGGCCAAGCAGGCGGCCCTTGTCGCCGAGCACATCGCCAAGCAGGATATCGTCATCACTACCGCGCTGATCCCCGGGCGCGCTGCGCCGCGCCTCGTCACGGCGGCGATGGTGGCCTCGATGAAGCCCGGCTCTGTGCTGATCGACCTTGCCGTCGAGCGCGGCGGCAACGTGGAAGGGGCGAAGATCGGCGAGACAGTCGTCACCGCCAACGGCGCGAAGATCGTCGGCCACGCCAACGTGCCGGGTCGCCTCGCCGCCACGTCCTCCTCGCTCTACGCCAAGAACCTCTTCGCCTTCCTCGAGATCATGATCGACAAGGCAACGAAGGCCCTTGTCGTGCCGTGGGACGACGAACTTGTGAAGGCGACGCTGCTGACCCGGGACGGCGCCGTCGTCCATCCGAGCTTCCAGAACGCTCCGCCACCCCCCGCCGCTGACCCGGCGACGGACGATGCAGCCGCCGCCAAGCCGAAGGCTGCGCCGAAGAAGTCCACCAAGGCCTGATCCAAGGGGAACCGAATGACGACGCTCACGCCAGATCAGGCTCTCGAACGGGCCCGCGCCGCCGCCGAGGCGGCCCGCATCGCCGCTGAACAGGCGCGGCTCGCCGCTGAACAGGCCACTGCCGTCGCCGACCAGATCGGCACGGTGGCGGGCGCCGCGGCCCATGCGGCCTCCGGCGGGGCCATCGACCCGACCGTCTTCCGCCTCACGATCTTCGCGCTCGCCGTCTTCGTCGGCTACTACGTGGTCTGGTCGGTGACGCCCGCCCTGCATACGCCGCTGATGTCGGTGACCAACGCCATCTCCTCGGTCATCGTGGTGGGGGCGCTTCTCGCGGTCAGCGTCCAGGTGATGGACTCGGGCACGGTTTTCGCCCGCATCTTCGGCTTCATCGCGCTCGTCCTCGCGGCGATCAACATCTTCGGCGGCTTCCTCGTCACACAGCGCATGCTTGCGATGTACAAGGCGAAGGACAAGCCCGCGACGAGCAAGGGCTGAACCGATGTCGGCGAACCTCGCAGCCCTCCTCTATCTGGTCTCCGGCATCCTCTTCATCCTCAGCCTTCGCGGGCTGTCGAGCCCGTCGTCGTCGCGGCAGGGCAACCTGTTCGGCATGGTCGGCATGACCATCGCCATCCTGACGACGCTGGCCTATGCGCGGCCCGCCGGCATCGGCGCCTGGATCCTCGTCCTCGCCGGCCTCGGCATCGGCGGCGGGATCGGTGCGGTCGTCGCCCGCCGGGTGCCGATGACCTCCATGCCGCAGCTCGTTGCGGCCTTCCACTCCGGCGTCGGCCTCGCCGCCGTCTTCGTCGCGGCCGCCGCGCTCTACGCGCCGACGGCCTTCGACATCGGCGCGCGCGGCACGATCAAGGGCCTCTCCCTGTTCGAGATGGGCCTCGGCGCCGCGATCGGCGCCATCACCTTCACCGGCTCCGTCATCGCCTTCCTGAAGCTCGACGGGCGGATGAGCGGCAAGCCGATCCTGCTGCCGCAACGCCATCTCCTCAATATCGGCATCGCCGCCGCCATCCTCGTGCTGATGATCGTCTTCATGCGCACGGAGAGCACGCTCGCCTTCTGGCTGATCGTGATCCTCTCCTTCGTCGTCGGCGTGACGCTGATCATCCCGATCGGCGGCGCCGACATGCCGGTCGTCGTGTCGATGCTCAACTCCTATTCGGGCTGGGCGGCGGCGGGCATCGGCTTCACGCTCGGCAACACGGCGCTGATCATCACCGGTGCGCTGGTCGGCTCGTCTGGCGCGATCCTGTCCTACATCATGTGCAAGGCGATGAACCGCTCGTTCATCTCCGTGATCCTCGGCGGCTTCGGCGGCGAGGATGCGGCGGCGGGCGGCTCGGGTGAGGCGAGGCCCTACAAGGCCGGGTCGGCGGAGGACGCCGCCTACATCATGAAGAACGCCCAGAAGGTTATCATCGTGCCCGGCTACGGCATGGCGGTGGCGCAGGCCCAGCATGCCCTGCGCGAGATGGCCGACCTCCTCAAGAAGGAGGGCGTCGAGGTGAAATACGCCATCCATCCGGTCGCCGGCCGCATGCCCGGCCACATGAACGTGCTACTGGCCGAAGCCAACGTGCCCTATGACGAGGTCTTCGAGCTCGAGGATATCAACTCGGAGTTCGCGCAGGCCGACGTCGCCTTCGTCATCGGTGCAAACGACGTGACCAACCCGGCCGCCAAGACCGACAAGACCTCGCCGATCTACGGCATGCCGGTTCTCGACGTCGAGAAGGCGGCCAACATCCTGTTCGTCAAGCGCGGCATGGGCGGCGTCGGCTATGCCGGCATCGACAACGACGTGTTCTATCGCGACAACACGATGATGCTGCTCGCCGATGCCAAGAAGATGGTCGAGAACATCGTCAAGGCGCTGGGGCATTGATCGGGAGCGCCGACGGCTTTGCGGGTTGCAACGCGGTTCAGGACGGATGAATTTGCCGCTGCGATAGCAACTTACTATGTTGATGGCGCAGCCGTAATCGCCAGTGGGCTGGCCGCGAGCCTGCTTGAGCTGATCCGCGGAGAATTCATCGACGGCACTCGCCCCGGGCAGCGAAGCTTCGCGCTACCTGATGCTCTCAACGACCTGCTGACGTCCGACGGCCCGGTCGGCAATATTGCCTTATTGTTGATGGGGCAGCCTTGCCTGCCGGTTCGGGTGCTGAAGTTTGACAAGAACGCCAGCTCGAACTGGGCCGTGCCGTGGCACCAGGACAGGACAATTGCCGTCGCGGAGCGGGCGGAACTGCCCGGCTTCGAGGTGTGGAGTCGCAAAGGCGGAATCGATCATGTGGAACCGCCCGAGGATTTCCTGCGGGACATGGTTGCCCTGAGGCTCCATCTGGATGACTGCGCAATAGACAATGGTCCGCTAGAGATTGCAGCGGGGTCGTGGACTTCGGGGCGCATTCCGTCCGGCGCCGTGGCAGATGCTGTCAGGCAACATGAGATCATCATCTGCACTGCCGATGCGGGGGAGATCGTCGCGATGCGCGGACTGACGCTCCATGCCAGCCAGCCCGCGCGGAAGGTCGGGCATCGAAGGGTCCTGCACGTCGATTACGCCAGGCGTCCGCTGCCTGCTCCGTTGCGCTTCGCCATGGCGTGACGCAACGGCTCGGTTGAGCGCCGGCCGCATCGTGATCTAGGATCGGAGCGGGGCTTTCAGGCCCCGCTTCTTTTTTGGAGACACCATGCTGTTCATGGTCATCGAGCGTTTCGCGGGCTGCGATCCGGTGCCGGTCTATCGGTGGGTCCGCGACAAAGGACGTTCGCTGCCCGAAGGGCTCACCTATGTCGGCAGCTGGATCGAGCCGAATTTCGACCGCTGCTTCCAGCTGATGGCGTGCGACGACCTTCGCCTCCTGCAGGAATGGGTGCTCACGTGGCGCGGCTCGGGCGTCACCTTCGAGATCGTCCCTGTCGTGCCGAGCGATCAGACGCGCGCGGTGGTCGCTCCCTATCTCGACGGACCGGCGCCATGAGCGCGACGGTCCGCGCCTACGCGCCCGGCGACCGCGCCGCTGTCGTCGGCCTCGTCCACCAGCTCAACCTGTTCGAGGACGCCATCTCCGCCGATCGCGCGCGCGACGTGAAGGCGGCCGAGGCCTGCCTCGATTCCGACCTGGCGCGCATCGCCCGCGACGGCGGCGCCATCATGGTGGCGGTCGATGGCCGCGATGTCGTCGGCATGATGTGCTTCGTGCTGGAACAGCCGCAGCCCTATCTGAGGGCGGAGATCGCGCAGGTCGGCTGGGTGTCGGAACTCGTCATCGACGAGCGCTACCGGGGGCAGGGGATCGGCACGGCGCTATTGGCGGAGGCGGAACGGCTGGCGCGCTCGTTCGGCGTCAAGCGACTGATGATCGGCGCCATCGTCGGCAACCACATCGCGCGCAAGGCCTATGAGCGCTTCGGCTTCCGCCCGGCGGTGATGGAGCTGTCGAAGGACCTTGACTGACAGGCGTCAGTTGAACAGCCGGTAGCTCTGGCCGGCGCGGCCGCCGAGGCGGGCGAAGCCCTCGCGGGCGCCGGGGTGGTTTTCCTCCAGGCTGATCGCCTTGGTGTAGGAGCCGAGCGCGCGCTCGTTGTCGCCGGTGCGCTCCAGCGCCTGTCCGCGCGCGACCCACAGGCCGGGGTTGCGCTGATCGAACTGCACGGCTTCGTTGAAATCGTCGAGGGCGAGCTTGTTCTCGCCGATGGCGAGGTAGCTGAGGCCGCGGCCGTAGTAGGGCTCGGCATTGTTCGGGGCGAGGCCGAGGGCCGAGGTGAAGTCCTCGACCGCCTGGCGGTGGTTGCCCTGCGCCGCCCAGACCAGGGCGCGGTTGTGATAGGCCTGCGCGTTCGAGCCGTTGATCTGGATGGCGCGGTTGTAGTCGGCGAGTGCCTCGGTGTGCCGGTTCTGAATCCGGTGGACATTGCCACGGCCGATATAGGCGGCGGCATAGTTCGGATCAGCGGCGATCGCCCGGTTGTAGTCGGCGAGAGCCAGGTCGGCCCGGCCGCTCTGGCGGTGGACGAGGGCGCGGTTCGACAGCGCTTGGACATAGTTCGGATCGATCTGGATGGCGCGGGAGAAGTCCGCCAGCGCCTCGGCGCGCCGCCCCGTGCGGGCGAGAACCGTGCCGCGCATGTTGAAGGCCTGGGGGTCGTTCGGATTGCGCTGCACGACCTCGGTGAGAGAGGCGAGGTTTGCGGTCGAGCCGATATAGCTCGACTCCACGTCGTCACCGCCCGTCGCCGAACCGCCTGACGTCACACCGCCCGTCGAACTGCAGCCGGCAAGCGCCAGCGCTGTGGCGAGCAGGATCAGTGGCCGTGTCAGGCAGATCGTCGCGTGGGCCGAACGTGTCATGTCCCATCGTCCTGTCATCGGCCTGAAGCGCCATTGCGGCCCGGTCGGGCCATCCTGAAACGACTCGACCCGCGATGATGGTTCGTCGCGGGCCTGTCAAAAATACGGCAGAAGCCAGGAAACGTCGGTCAGCGCGCGCCGGCCGTACGCTCCTTCACCGGCTTGGCGGGGATGAGGCCCTCGCGCTGGGCCTTCTTGCGGGCGAGTTTGCGGGCGCGGCGCACGGCCTCGGCCCTCTCGCGAGCCTTCTTCTCCGAGGGCTTCTCGAAGTGGCCGCGCAGCTTCATCTCGCGGAAGATGCCTTCGCGCTGCATCTTCTTCTTGAGAGCTTTCAGAGCCTGGTCAACGTTGTTGTCGCGAACGAGAACCTGCACGCGGATGATCCTTCAAGCCATCTGGATTCGAGGTCGAGCAGAGCCCCACGGGAAATCCGTGCCGGAAGGCCATGCCCAAAGACGTGAGGCGCTTAGCAGGGACGGGTGTTTTTGTCCATGGCCTTGTTGGCTTTGTGACGAATTTTGAAGTCCTCGTTTGCGTCACGACGCCGTCGCGGTTATATCGAAGGCGATTTCCCGATCCATTGATCGATACGAGGCGGTGGCCTCGGCCCGGACCCGCACGGTCTGGGAACGGGAGCCCTCACGCTTCCGCCCCGGTTTCCACCGGATCGATCACCGCGCACGAGGCACGTCATGACCCAGCTTCTGATGCCCAAGGCGACCGCCGTCTGGCTCGTCGACAACACCGCCCTGTCCTTCGAGCAGATCGCGGCCTTCTGTACGCTGCATCCCCTCGAGGTGAAGGCCATCGCCGACGGCGAGGCCGCCCAGGGCATCAAGGGCGCCGATCCGGTGATTACCGGCCAGCTTACCCGCGAGGAGATCACCAAGGCCGAGAAGGATCCTGCCTACCGGCTGAAGCTCGCCCCGCCCAAGGTGAAGCTGCCCGAGGTGAAGTCGAAGAAGGGTCCGCGCTACACGCCGGTGTCGCGCCGCCAGGATCGGCCCAACGCCATCCTCTGGCTGGTGCGCAATCATCCCGAGGTGAAGGATGCGGCGATCATGCGCCTCGTCGGCACCACCAAGCCGACCATCGCCGCGATTCGCGACCGCACCCACTGGAACTCGCAGACCCTTTCGCCGATGGACCCGGTGACGCTCGGCCTGTGCTCGCAGATCGATCTCGACCTCGAGGTCAACCGCGCCGCCAAGGAGCGGGGCCCGGTCGACACCACGCCCGAGCAGACGCTGCTGCCCGCCGACCAGACCACGTCGGCTCCCGCCAGGTTCGATCCCTTCGAGCGTCCCGACGCGCCGCGGCGCGAGGAGCGCTACGATGCCGAGAAGGTCTTCGCCAATCTGAAGTCGATCCGCGGCGACGACGAGTAGTCTGCACGGCTGTCCGCAGCCGGCATCCCTTTTCCCGGCGTCGCTGACGTTGTAACCGGGTGCGCCCGTCCTTCGACAGGCGCACCCGATTCGTTTCCGGAGACCGATCATGGCCGATGCAGCCCGTAGCCCGATCTCGCTCGAAGGGCTCGATCTGGCCGCGCTCGTGGCGAGCCGCGTCTGCCACGACGTGATCTCGCCGGTCGGGGCCATCGTCAACGGCCTGGAACTGATGGAAGACGGGGCCGACGCAGCCACGACGGAACTCGCCCTCGATCTCATCCGCAAGAGCGCGCGGACGGCCTCGGCCCGTCTGCAGTTCTGCCGCATCGCCTTCGGCGCGGCCGGCTCGGCGGGATCGGCGATCGACACGCGCGACGCCCAGCAGGTGGCGACGAACTTCCTCAACGACGACCGCACGAAGGTCGACTGGCACATTCCTCCGGCCTTCCTTCCGAAGAACCGGGTCAAGCTGCTGCTCAACCTGCTGATGCTGGCGGCCGGCGCCATTCCGCGCGGCGGAACGATCAAGGTGGAGATGACCGGCGAGGGCGACACTGCCGGCTTTGCCATCGACGTGACGGGCCTCAACGCACGCGTTCCGCCCCATGCGGTCGAGCTTCTCGCAGGCATCCCGTCGAACGAGCAGGGCACCATCGACGCCCATGCGATCCAGCCTTACTACGCCGGCCTCCTGGCGCGGGCCGCCGGTATGTCGGTGCGGATCGAGAAGATCGACGACAGGGTGGAGATCGCCGCGGCGTGACGTTACGTAAGATTTGAAGCAACCGAATTTATTCATTCCACGTCAATTGCTTATCCGGACCGCCTATCGCACTGGACGGGCTGTTCGCTTCAACAAGATTTAACCCTTTTCCCGGACACTTCGGAACATGAGGTAGGCCGCGATCTGGCCTGCCGTGTTCCTACAGGCCGGGCTGGGCGACAATGGATGACTTGCTGCGCGAATTCCTGACCGAGACCAACGAGAGCCTCGACGTGGTCGACGTCGAACTCGTCAGGTTCGAACAGGACCCCAACAACGCTGCTATCCTCGGCAACATCTTCCGCCTCGTCCACACCATCAAGGGCACCTGCGGGTTCCTCGGCCTTCCCCGCCTCGAAGCGCTGGCCCACGCCGCCGAGACGCTGATGGGCAAGTACCGCGACGGTGCTCCGGTCACCGGTGAGGGCGTGACCCTCATCCTGTTCACCATCGATCGCCTGAAGGAGATCCTCGCCGATCTCGAGAACGCCGGCGCCGAGCCCGAAGGCGACGACGGCGATCTCATCTCCCAGCTCGAAGCCATGTCCATCGCCGCCGACGCGGCGCGTGCCGCAGGCGCCGCCGCCGCCAAGGCGCCGGAAGCTCCCGCCGCGGCCGGAGCCGTCGTCGACCAGAGCCTCGACCGCCCGCTGCGTCCGGGCGAGGTGTCCCTCGACGAACTCGAGCGCGCCTTCCGCGAGACGGAGGCCGAGGTTGCGGTCGCGCCGCTGCCGGAAGTGGCCGCCCCGCCTGTCGCGCCGGTCGAGGCTGCCCCGGCCAAGGCCGATGTCAAGAAGCCCGCCCAGCGGGCTGCCAAGCCGGCCACGGCGGCCGGCGAGGAGGACGGCGAGGGTGGCGTGAAGGGTCAGCAGACCCTGCGCGTCAACGTCGACACGCTCGAACAGCTGATGACCATGGTCTCGGAACTGGTGCTGACCCGCAACCAGCTCCTCGAGATCGTCCGCCGTCACGAGGATTCCGAATTCAAGGTGCCGCTGCAGCGGCTGTCCAATGTCACTGCGGAGCTGCAGGACGGCGTCATGAAGACGCGCATGCAGCCGATCGGCAATGCCTGGCAGAAGCTACCGCGCATCGTCCGCGACCTCGCCAACGAACTGGGCAAGCAGATCGAGCTGGAGATGCACGGCGCCGAGACCGAACTCGACCGCCAGGTGCTCGACCTGATCAAGGACCCGCTGACCCACATGGTCCGCAACTCGGCCGACCACGGCCTCGAGTCGCCCGAGCAGCGCCGCCTCTCCGGCAAGCCCGAGAAGGGCACCGTGCGCCTGTCCGCCTATCACGAGGGCGGCCACATCGTCATCTCCATCTCCGACGACGGCCGCGGGCTCAACACCGACCGCATCCGCAAGAAGATCGTCGAGCAGGGCCTGGCCAGCGAGGCCGAGCTCGAGAAGATGACGGAAGCGCAGATCCACAAGTTCATCTTCGCGCCGGGCTTTTCCACGGCGGCTGCCGTCACATCGGTCTCCGGCCGCGGCGTCGGCATGGACGTGGTGCGCACCAACATCGACCAGATCGGCGGCACCATCGACCTCAAGTCCGTCCAGGGCGAGGGGACCACCGTCACCATCAAGATCCCGCTGACGTTGGCGATCGTCTCGGCCCTCATCGTCGAGAGCGCCAGCGACCGCTTTGCGATCCCGCAGCTCTCGGTGATCGAACTCGTCCGCGCCCAGCAGAACTCCGAGCACCGGATAGAGCGCATCAAGGACACCCCCGTCCTGCGCCTGCGCAACAAGCTGCTGCCGCTGGTTCACCTGCGCCAGCTCCTCGGCATCGCCGACGGCGAGCCGCTGGACGAGACCAATGGCTTCATCGTGGTCACCCAGGTCGGCAGCCAGACCTTCGGCATCGTCGTGGATCAGGTCTTCCACACCGAGGAAATCGTCGTGAAGCCGATGTCCTCCAAGCTGCGCCACATCACCATGTTCTCGGGCACCACGATCCTCGGCGACGGCTCGGTGATCATGATCATCGATCCGAACGGCATCGCCTCGGCGATCGGTACCGACGTCTCCGCAGAGGCGAGCGAGAAGGAAGCCGACTCCCGTCGCGGCCAGGAGCGCCAGCTCACCTCGATGCTGGTGTTCCGCGCCGGCTCGCGCGAGCAGAAGGCGGTCCCGCTCTCCCTCGTCACCCGCCTCGAAGAGGTGGCCGTGGACAAGATCGAGCAGGCCCATGGCCGCCATCTGGTCCAGTACCGCGGCGCCCTCATGCCGCTCGTCCCGGTCTCGGGCGTGATGCAACTTCGCTCGGAAGGCAGCCAGCCGCTGCTCGTCTTCTCCGACTCCGGTCGCTCCATGGGCCTCGTGGTCGACGAGATCGTCGACATCGTCGAGGACGCGCTGAACATCGAGGTGGCGGCGGACGTGCCGGGTCTTCTCGGCTCCGCGGTCATCAAGGGCCAGGCGACCGAGATCCTCGACATCGGCCACTATCTGCCGCTGGCCTTCGACGACTGGTTCAAGCGCAAGGAGATGCGCGTCGAGGCGCTGACCCGCAAACTGCTCTTCGTCGACGACTCGCCCTTCTTCCGCAACATGCTGACCCCGGTCCTCAAGGCCGCCGGCTATGACGTCGTCACGGCGTCCGCCGGATCGGAGGCCCTCGACATCCTGAAGACCAGCGACCGCTTCGACGTCGTCGTCTCCGACATCGAGATGCCCGAGATGAACGGCTTCGAGTTCGCCGAGGCCATGCGCGCCGACAAGCGCTTCGCCACCACCCCGGTCATCGCCCTGTCGTCGCTCA
Organism: Phreatobacter aquiterrae; assembly: GCF_053471285.1. Taxonomy (NCBI): domain Bacteria; kingdom Pseudomonadati; phylum Pseudomonadota; class Alphaproteobacteria; order Hyphomicrobiales; family Phreatobacteraceae; genus Phreatobacter; species Phreatobacter aquiterrae. The sequence continues at coordinate 169,376 of NZ_JBJPHW010000011.1, forward strand.
CCAATCCGGCGGCCATCGAGCGCGCCCGGGTCGCGGGCTTCCACGACTACGTGGCCAAGTTCGACCGTCAGGGCCTGATCGCGGCCCTGAAGGAAACCTCCAACGAATTCGCCCAGGCGGCGTAAGTCCCTTGCGTGAGGATCACTCCATGCAGCAGACTGTCAAATCGCTTCCAATCGCCACCCCTATTTCGCGTCCAAAGCAGGCCCCCATTGAGGGCGCAGATGCGAGCGGCCGCCCCGGCGTAGCTGGCCAGGGTTTCGCAGCCGGGGCGGCCGCGTTTCCA